>JAZQDH010000042.1:0-6334 GCA_045546655.1 Faecousia sp. | reverse complement strand
GACAAGTCCGTCACCGAGAATACCCGCGTTTCCTATCCCATCGACCACATTGAGAAGATCGTCCGCCCCGTGTCCGCAGGTCCCGACGCTCAGAACGTCATCTTCCTGTCCGCTGACGCATTCGGCGTTCTGCCTCCCGTTTCCATCTTGACCCCCGAGCAGACCCAGTACTACTTCCTGTCCGGCTTCACTTCCAAGCTGGCCGGCACAGAGCGCGGCATCACCGAGCCCACCCCCACCTTCTCCGCTTGCTTCGGCGCTGCATTCCTGGAGCTGCATCCCACCAAGTACGGTGAGGAGCTGGTCAAGAAGATGGAGAAGTCCGGCGCAAAGGCTTACCTGGTCAACACCGGCTGGAACGGCACCGGCAAGCGTATCTCCATCAAGGATACCCGCGGCATCATCGACGCTATTCTGGATGGCTCCATCCTGAAGGCTGACACCAAGAAGATCCCCTACTTCGGCTTCGAGGTTCCCACCGCTCTGCCCGGCGTGGACACCAACATCCTGGATCCCAGAAACACCTACGCGGACGCTTCCGAGTGGGACGCAAAGGCTCAGGATCTGGCTGCACGGTTCATCAAGAACTTTGCTAAGTACACCGGCAATGACGAGGGCAAGGCTCTGGTCGCTGCAGGCCCCCAGCTGTAATCTGACCGCTTAACGTTTCATACCGATCCCCCTCCATTCCGGAGGGGGATTTTTGTTACGAAATGGGTGAAAAAGAATTACAAGAAGATACGAAAGATCAACGGAATATCGGTTGACATAAACAGAAAAATATAGGCAATTCCGAAGAAACGTTTGCAAGGAGTTTTCCACACTGTCCACAGGTTTTTCCACAGGGAAAACAGAAAAACCCCTTGCAAACCGGGGGTTTACAAGGGGTTTCGAGGGATTAAAGCCTTTTTCGACAGAAACTGTGAAAAAAGTTTTAGGCTTACATAACACTGTCAAAATTTCATCTGAGCGGTGAAAACAGTTTGTTTTTTTTCAGGAACATCAGTTTGTACCCGGTGGGCATCCACCGTCAGGATCTTGTCCGGATTAATGTCCCAATTCAGAGCGATCTGCTCGGCTTCACGGGCTTCAGAGAGGTAGCATATGGTGAACTCGTGGACCGGATTGTCCCGGTGGAAGGTGCTGGGCAGCAGGTCCATCAGCCAGTCCAGATAGTAGGTGTTGTTCATATGACCGTTGCGGTCCAGGTGACAGTAGCGCACCGTTCGCAGCAGCTGTTTTTCCATACACCTGGGCAGCAGGCTTGCCGGGGCAGCCAGTTCGTTGCCCCGGAGGGTTCCCTGGACGGCGATGCCACTCTTGCCGGGCAGGATCATAGCCCGGGAATTTACATCCATCAGCACCCACAGACTGATGGCCCGGAATACCTCTGTGCCCTCTGCGTCATAGGCCACAGTGGAGCGGGGATAGGCCACCCGGGTGGTGGGCATAGGCCAAGTTTCCACGGTGATGGTCTCACCCAGCCGGGGCAGCCGGGTGATCTGCACCTTCTGGCGGATCACCGCCCAGAACAGACCCTTATTCCGGAGGGTCTGCCAGTCTGCCGCCAGAACCAGACAATGCTGCTCCGCAGCCTCTTGGGCGAAGTAGAGCAGCGCGGAGGGTTTGCAGCGGCCGTGGGCATCCAGATGGACGTGGTCAATATAGAAATGTTCCTGATGAATGGGTTCCATAGGTCGTTTCTCCTTACAAACGGGAAAGCTCAGCCAACTGCCTGGGACAGGGTCACTTGGACCCGGTAGGAATTGCCGCTGCGGTAGATGATCAGCTCCACTTCCTGGCCGGCCTGGTAGGCATACAGCATAGATACCAGATCCTGGGTGCTATATATCCGCTGGCCGTCCAGCTCCACCAGAATGTCACCGGAGCGGATGCCCTGTTCATAGGCATTGCTGTTCTGGTCTACCTGGGAGATATAGACGCCCTGGGGCAGATTGTAAAGGTATTGGTACAACCTGGAGATATCTTCACCGATGATGCCCAGATCCGGCCGGCCGGACACATAACCCTGGGAGATCAGCTGGTCCACAATATCCTTGACGGTGGTGCTGGGAATGGCGAAGCCCAGACCCTCCACACCGGCGGAGTTCATATAGTCGCCGATCTTCATAGTGTTAATGCCGATGACCTGACCGTAGCAGTTCAGCAGCGGGCCGCCGGAGTTGCCGGAATTCAGGGCCGCATTGGTCTGCAGCAGGGTCATAGTGCGGCCGCCGGTGGTGATATCCCGGTTGATAGCGGAGATAATGCCATCGGTCATAGTGCCCCGCAGCTCCAGGCCCAGGGGGTCGCCGATGGCAACCGCCAGATCGCCCACACGGATGGACGAGGAATCGCCGAATTGGGCCGGAACAAGATCGTCCGCATCCACCCGCAGCACTGCAAGATCGGATACCGCATCGGTTCCGATGATCTGGGCGCTGAGCTGCCGCTGGTCAGTGAAGCTGACCGCAATAGACTGTGCGCCCTCCACCACGTGGCAGTTGGTCACCAGATAACCGTCCTGGCTCAGCACCACGCCGGTGCCGGTGGAAGTGCCGTTGGGCAGCACACATCCAATGGACACCACCGAGTCGATGGTTTTCACGTAGATTTCCTGCAGGGACAGGCCACCGGCCTGGGGAATGTTCTCCGCTGCCTCCGGGGAGGGCTGCAGGTCCACCGCCGGGGTATCCTCCGTTACTTCATCTTCCGGTACGAAGGAGAGGTCCTGCTCTTTGGTGCCGTTTTGCACCTCCATATGAGAGAAGGACAGGGGGGTGGTGTTCTCCGGGGGCGTCTGGTCCGCGATCTTGCGGAACAGCCGGATATTCAGCAGACCCATGGCGCTGGCAATTCCGCTCAGAAAGATCACCACGATCAGCAAAATGGCGATCAGACCGCTTCTGCGCTTGGGAGGCCGGGTCTTACCGGTGCGGTAGGTGTCCCGATCCCAGTTCTGATCGGGGGTATAGTTCATTTCATCCATAAAAGCTCCTCACAAAAGGGGAAGTTAATTTACAAGAGGCAGGGTAAAGGTGAATTCCGTAACGCCGTCCCGGCTGGACACGGAGATGTTCTCCCCGTGGGAGCCCACCAGGGTCTTTACAATATACAGACCCAAGCCCCAGCCCTCCTGGGTGGAGGTACGGGCCTTATCCAGCTTGTGGAACCGGTCGAATACCAGGGGAAGCTCCTCCGGAGGGATGGTATTGCCTTGGTTGGATACGGACACGTAGACCTTTGTGGCGCTGGTGCGGACTGTGATGGCGATCTGCTGACCCTGGGGACAAAATTTCACCGCGTTGTCCAGCAGGTTGTAGACCACCTGGGTGATGGCATCCTGGACAGCCAGGGTGAACACCGGATGGCCGGGCATATCCACGGCCACATCCAGCTTTTTGGCGGTGATCTTCTGCTCGAAGGTGATCAATACCTGCATAGCGCATTCACACACGTCAAAGCGGGTCTTCTTCTCATCGGGGATGTCCTGGTCCTGAAGCCGGGAGATATCCAGCATACTGCGCACCAGGCGGCTGAGACGCTTGGTTTCGTCGGAGACCAGGCGCATATAGTAATTGTGCCGCTCCGGGGGGATGGTGCCGTCCAGCATACCGTCCACATAACCGGAGATGACGGTCATAGGGGTCTTCAGCTCGTGGGACACGTTTGCCACAAACTCCTGCCGCTGGTATTCACTTTTCTGCAAAGAGGCGGCCATATTGTTGAAGGCCAGAGCCAGCTCCTGCATCTCCTCGGAATCGGCCTCATTCACCGCCGCCCGGGCATCCAGCCTGCCGTGACCGAAGTCGCTGGCGGTACGGGCCATCTGACGCAGAGGCCGGGCCAGCCGCCGGGCCATAAAGGTCATCACCAGCACAGCCAGGGCCACCACCAGCAGGGATACGAACAGGTAGATGTCCGAGAACTTGCTTAAAATGGCGGAGGTCTGGGCGATGGGTTTGGAAACGATCACGATGCCTGCCGGCTGGCCGGTTTTGGCATCGTCGATCCGCACCGCCGCCACATACCGGGCGTCCTCGTAGAGATTGCTGATGACGCCGGTGCTGGTGACGCTGCCGTTTGCGTATACCCGTTCCAGGAACGCGGCGTCGCTGACCACCAGACCCTGGTGGTTGCAGCCCATAGGGGAGTTGGAGCACAGGACCAGACGGCCCTGGCTGTCGCAGATCACCGTGTCAGCGCTGCTGATCTGGGAGGCCACCGACAGGTTTACCAGGAAATCCTGGGTGGAGATGGAATCCTGGGTGTAATAGGCGGAGGCCAGATTGGCAATGGTCTTGCCGTCAGATACCAAATCTTCCTGGGCCGAGTCCGCCAGATAGTCCCTTACCAGCATCTGGAAAGAAGTTCCTACCAATAGAAGGGCTAAAAGCAATATGACCGCAGCCGGAAAGAAGGTCCGGCTGAAGGAAGTTTTCATTTACAGCACCTCAAATTTATAACCTACGCCCCATACCGTTTTCAGGCTCCAGCTTTCGGATACGCCCTCCAGCTTTTCACGCAGGCGCTTCACGTGTACGTCTACGGTGCGGGAATCGCCGAAGTAGTCAAAACCCCAGACCTCGTCCAGAAGCTGGTTGCGGGTGTAGACCCGGTTGGGGGAGGAGGCAAGATAGAACAAAAGCTCCATCTCCTTTGGAGGGGTATCCACCTTTTTGCCGTCCACGGTCAGCTCGAAGGCGTCCATATCGATGATCAGCTTGTCGAACACCAACCGACGGGCTTTGATCTCACTGGCGGAACTGCCGCTGCGGCGCAGAACGGCCTCAATACGGGCCAGAACCTCTCTCATTTCAAAGGGCTTGGTGATATAATCGTCCGCGCCGGATTTAAGACCTGCCACCTTGTCGTCGGTCTCACCCTTGGCGGTGAGCATGATCACAGGGGTCTGGCTCTCGGCACGGATGGTCCTGCAGACGGCCCAGCCGTCCATAACCGGCATCATCACATCCAGCAGCACCAGGTCCGGCTTGATGGCCCGGAATTTCTCCAGACCCTGGCCGCCGTCATTGGCGGTGGTAACGGCATAGCCCTCCTTTTCCAGATACATCTGCAAAAGCTCCTGAATATTGCGGTCATCTTCAACGATCAAAACAGATACAGCCATAGGGCAACCTCCTGAAGTTTCGTTTTTCTTCATTATACAGGAAAATGGCCGATTGGAGTGAATAAATTGTAAAGAGTTGGCACGAAAATGTGAACAGGCAAAAATCTCTTGCCTAAACGGCCAATCGGGAGTATGATAAAGACAGCAACGAAGAAAGGATTTTGCTATGGAAACCATACTTGAATTGCTCAAAGCCGTCCTGTTCGGTATCGTGGAGGGCATTACCGAGTGGCTGCCCGTATCCTCCACTGGACATATGATCCTGCTGGATGAATTTGTAAAACTGAAGATGAGTCCGGAATTTTACGAGATGTTCCAGGTGGTGATCCAGCTGGGCGCCATCGGGGCGGTGATTGCGCTGTTTTTCCACAAACTCAACCCCTTCGGTCTCAAAAAGTCCCCGGCTCAGAAAAAGGACACCTGGCAGCTGTGGTTCAAGGTGATCGCGGCGGTGATCCCCTCGGCGGTGATCGGCCTGCTGCTGGACGACTGGATGGACGAACACCTTTACAATTACGTGGTGGTGGCCATCACGCTGGTGGTCTACGGCGTGGCCTTTTTGTTTATGGAAAAGCGCAATGCCGGCAGACAGCTGGCGATCCAGAAGGTGAGCCAGATCGACTACCGGACTGCCCTGCTGATCGGCGCGTTCCAGTGCCTGAGCCTGATCCCCGGAACATCCCGCTCCGGCTCAACCATTCTGGGTGCGATTATTTTAGGCGTGGGCCGCAGTGCCGGTGCGGAATTCAGCTTCTTCCTGGCCATTCCCACGATGCTGGGTGCCAGCGCGTTGAAGCTGCTGAAATTCTTTCTGTCCGGTGTCAGTGCCACCGGTACGGAGATCGCAGTACTGCTGGTAGGCTGCGCGGTGAGCTTTGTGGTCAGTGTGCTGGTGATCCGGGGCCTGATGGAATACGTGCGCAAGCACAGCTTCCGGGTCTTTGGCATCTACCGGATCGTGTTGGGTGTGCTGGTGCTGGCATACTTTGCAATTTTCTAACAGCACGGAGATATGGAGCACATTCTGCAAAATAGACCGCTGAAACAGGGAGTGTCTCCAAAGGGCGCGGAGCCGATCATTGCCAGATAAAAATATCGCGCCAACAGCTTAGCTGGTGGGGCGGGTCCATTATCTTACGTACTCAATGACCACCCGGCGGGTAGGCTCGGTGCCAACCGAGTAGGGAGTGATGCGGTCCACGG
>JAZQDH010000041.1:0-7387 GCA_045546655.1 Faecousia sp. | reverse complement strand
CTGGTCATCTTTCGAAGAAAGCAAAACGTTATTGTTTCCAACAGCTCCATAAAGTTTAGCGCGGAATGAAAAACAAATGGGCCGGTATCTACCGGCAAAGAGTTCACTTTGGTTAGAGAAAGCCATTATCCAGCCAAGTTCAAGCCTCTCCCACACCGCAAAAAACCGAACGCACTCCCAGTCGGGATCGCGTTCGGTTTTTTCATATACAGCAGACACATACTTTCACAGTTTGGGAGCAGAGACACACCCAAACAGGAGCATTAGAGCATCTTTTCCCGGATATGGGACAAGCGGTCAAGGGCTTCGTTCAGTGTGGAATCCAGCTTCGCGAAGTGCAGGCGGACAATATTGTTAACACCCTGCTCGCTGAAGAAAGACGTACCGGGAACTGCGCCGACACCTACCTTACGGGCCAGTTCTTCACAGAACTCCACATCGGTCTGGCCTTTTTTCATATAGGGGGACATATCCGCAAGCACAAAATACGCGCCCTGGGGATCGGTATACGGGATGCCGATCCGGTCAAGTCCTTCGGTGAAGAGCTTCTTCATATGGGCATAGTGGGCGCCGAATTCCTCATAATAGCTATCGGGCATATCCAAACCAACCACTGCTGCCTCCATCAGCGGTGAGGGGCAGCCGACCGTGTTAAAGTCATGGTACTGCTTAATGCGGTCCATAATAGGCTGCGGCGCGATGGCATAGCCCAGACGCCAGCCGGTGATGGAATAGGTCTTGGACAGAGAAGAACAGGATACTGTGCGTTCCCACATACCGGGAAGGCTGTTCATATAGATGTGCTTATTGCCTTCGTAGATGATGTGCTCATAGACTTCGTCCATAATGGCATAGACATCATACTTGATACACAGCTCCGCAATCAGCTTCAGCTCGTCATAAGTAAAGACCTTGCCGCTGGGATTGGAGGGGTTACAGATGAGGATCGCCTTAATTCCCTGCTTGAAGGCATCTTCCAGCACATTGGGGTCAAAGTTGAAGGCGGGGGGGACCAGCGGAATAAAAATCGGTTCACACTGGGCCAGAATCGCCTGTGCACGGTAGTTCTCAAAGTAGGGAGAGAACATTGCGATCTTATCGCCGGGGTTCGTCAACGCAAAAATGGTATCCACCATAGCCTCGGTAGAACCGATGGTAGCCACGATCTCGGTATCCGGGTTCAGGGTACGGCCCATAAACCGGCCGCACTTTCTTGCCAGCGCTTGGCGGAAATTGGGAGCGCCCATAGTGATGGGATACTGGTGGGGTCCCATATAGCTGACTTCGTTGAGGCGATCCAGCATAGCCTTGGGAGGGTCAAAATCCGGGAAGCCCTGCGCAAGGTTGATGGCGCCGCAGTCGATGGAAATGCGGGTCATACGCCGAATAACGGAATCGGTAAAATATTGATTTTTTCTGCTCATTTCTTGCATAGTCACGTACCTCGATTCTGATTAGTGGATTCCCAATTCTTCGCTGGTACTGGGAACAATTCCGTGGCTGCTGAGCAGGGTGACGAACTTTTCCGCCTCAGCAACCCGGAAAACAATATAGGCCTTACCTTCAATGTGGGTAAAAAGAGAGTACATATATTCGATGTCAATGTTGCCCTCCGCCAGTGTGGCCAGCACCGGTGCAATGCCGCCGGGCTGATCCGGAACGGCAACAACCAGAACAGGTGTCATCGACAAAAGATAGCCATGCTGCATCAGAAGGGATGTGGCCTTCTCGGCATTGTCCACGATCATACGCAGAATACCGTAGTCAGCGGTCTCCGCGATGGAGATCGCACGCAGGTCGATGCCGTTCTCAGCAATAATACCAGTGATCTCAGCAAACTGTCCGGCACGGTTTTCCAGAAAAACAGAAATTTGATATACCATCTTGTTGCCTCCTCAGATCTTTCGTTTGTCAATAATGCGGACAGCCTTGCCCTCGCTGCGCGCGATGGTTTTCGGCGCTACGAGGCGAACCTTGGCGTAGATCCCCAGCATAGCCTTGAGGGCGCCCACCAGGTTCTTTTCCATAGAAGTGACCTTGGCCAGGGAGTCGGAGAAGTTCTCCGGTGTCATCTCGACCATAACCTCCAGCGTGTCGGAGTGATTGACACGGTCCACCACAATCTGATAATTGGCAGGATAGCCCTGCTCCAGAAGTACTGCCTCGATCTGGGACGGGAAGACATTTACACCCTTGACGATCAGCATATCGTCACTGCGGCCCATAGGCTTACTCATCTTAATGTGGGTCCTTCCGCAAGGACAGGGTTCTGCATTCAGTACGCAGATATCCCTGGTGCGGTAGCGCAGCAAGGGGAAAGCTTCTTTGGTAATACAGGTGAAGACCAGTTCACCCTTTGAACCCATTGGCAGCACTTCCCCGGTGTCGGGATTGATGATCTCCGCAATGAAGTGATCCTCATTGATGTGCATACCGCTTTGTGCCTCACATTCAAAGGCAACACCCGGGCCGGAAATTTCAGTCAGGCCGTAGATATCGTAAGCCTTGATGCCAAGGCTGTTCTGAATCTCCTCACGCATTTTCTGGCTCCAAGCTTCCGCACCGAAAATACCGGCCTTCAGCTTGATTTGATCACGCAGCCCCCGCTCGTGAATGGACTCTGCCAGATAGGCAGCATAGGAGGGGGTACAGCAGAGGATGGTAGAACCCAAGTCGGTCATAAACTGGAGCTGCCGGTCAGTATTGCCGGAGGACATAGGCAGGGTCAGGCAGCCCACCTTGTGAGAGCCTCCATGGAGACCTGCGCCGCCGGTAAACAGGCCGTAGCCGTATGCTACCTGGCAAACATCCTCATCTCCGCCGCCAACGGCGGTAATGGCACGGGCGCAGCAATCTTCCCACAAATCCACATCGTTCTGGGTGTAGAACGCCACAACCCGCTTGCCGGTGGTGCCGGATGTAGATTGGATACGGACACAGTCAGACAGGGGCTTGCCCAGCAGACCATAGGGATAGGCCTGGCGCAGATCGTCCTTAGTCAGGAAAGGGAGCTTGTACAAATCGGCTGTGCCTCGGATGTCGGCCGGGGTCAGACCCTTTTCCTCCATCTTTTTCCGGTAGTAGGGAACATTGTCCCACACGTGCTGCACCTGTTTGACAAGACGCTCATCCTGCCACGCTTTGATCTGCTCCCGGGAAGCCGTTTCAATCTCAGGTTGATAATACTTTCTCATTGATCTTTTTCTCCTTTGGGAAATCAAGCATTGCGGCCAAGTCGGAATGCGGTTTTATTCAGCTCCAGGAACTTGGCGGGGACACTCTTTCCAATAGCGTCCATCCATTCTTCCTCTGTAAAATCAAAGTACCGGGAGAGATGACCCATCAGGACGATGTTCACTGCCTTGGAAGAACCGGCCTGCTCAGCCAGTGCCAGCGCGTCAAAGGCATCTACGTCCAGGCCAGATGCCTTCATCTGATCCTCCAAACCCTGGGGGTATTCGGCTGCGCCGGTAATAACGGGCATAGGACTGATTCTCTGTGTATTGACGACGATTTTTCCGCCGGGCTTCAGATACTCCGTCCAGCGGGCAGCCTCCAGCAGTTCGAAAGAAACGATGAAGTCGGCTTCTCCCTTGTCAATGACAGGTGAATAGACCTTGTCACCAAAACGGACATAGGTAACTACGCTGCCGCCACGCTGACTCATACCGTGGACCTCGGATACCTTGATATCATACCCCTTCTGCAGCAGCATACGTCCCAGCAGTTTGGAGGCCAGCAGACTTCCCTGTCCGCCCACACCGACGATCATAATATTCTGTGTTTTCATACGTTTGCCTCCTTTGCTGCCTGGAGCGCGTCACACTTGCACAGCTGGGTACAGACACCGCAGCCGGTGCAGAGGGTGTTGTCGATACGGGCCTTTTTATCCACAATGCTGATGGCCGGGCAGCCGATCTTCATACAGGCTTTGCAGCCCACGCACTTGACGGGGTCAGCAATGATCGGCTTTTTGTGCTTGACATATTTCAGCAGAGCACAGGGACGGCGGGAAATGATAACGGAAGGCTCATCCACAGCGGTCTCTTCCTTGACCGCGGCATCACACTGGGCAAGATCATAAGGATCCACCACCCGGACACGGCGAATACCCACAGCACGGCACAAAGTCTCCAGATCGATCTTTGTGCAGGGATCGCCCTTCAGGTTGTAGCCCGTTGTGGGATTCTGCTGATGACCGGTCATACCGGTGATAGAGTTGTCCACAATGATAACAGTGCCGCAGGACTCATTATAGGCCATATTCACAAGGCCCGTCATACCGGAGTGCATAAAGGTGGAGTCACCGATGACCGCCACAGCCTTCTTCCCGTCAGCACCGCCGGCCTTGGTAAAGCCGTGCAGGCCGGAAATGGATGCACCCATACAAATCGTGGTATCCAATGCAGCCAGAGGGGGCACTGCGCCCAAGGTATAACAACCAATGTCGCCCAGTGCGGTGACCTTATTCTTCGCAAGCGTGTAGAACAGGCCACGGTGGGGACAGCCTGCGCACATAACGGGAGGACGCTGAGGGATCACAGCATCCAGCTTTTTGCCGGAGGGCACGCATGCACCCAGCTTTTCCGCAATCAGATTCTGGGAGAATTCGTCGATGCAGGGGAACATATCCTTGCCGACACAGTCCAGTCCCAACTGCCGGCAGTGGGTCTCGATGAAGCTGTCCAACTCCTCAACGATGATCAGCGTAGTGACGGTCTTGGCAAAATCTTTGATCTTCTGTGAGGGCATAGGCCAGATCATACCCAGCTTCAGGACGGGGTATGTATCTCCACAGACCTCCTTCACATACTGATAGGCAGTGGAGGAAGTAATGATACCGATCTTATGGTCAGCGCCTTCCTCAATGCGGTTGATCTCGGCAGTTTCTGCCCACTTTTCCAACAGTTTGGTGCGCTCTTCCACAATGGGGTGGCGACGCTTGGCATTGCCGGGCATCATAATATACTTCTGGGGATTCTTTTCGTAGGTTTTACAGGCCTCAATGCGTTCGCCCGGCTCCACAATGCTCTGAGAGTGGGAAACGCGGGTACACATTTTTATAAAAACAGGGGTGTCAAACTCTTCGGAAAGCTGGTACGCCAGCTTGGTGAAGGCCAGTGCTTCGGCAGAATCGGAGGGCTCCAGCATAGGAATCTTGGAGGCTCTGGCATAATGGCGGGAATCCTGCTCGTTTTGGGACGAATGCATGCCTGCGTCATCTGCAACACCGATGACCATACCCGCGTTGACACCGGTATAGGCGATGGTAAAAAGCGGGTCAGCCGCCACATTCAGGCCCACATGCTTCATTGCACAGAAGCTGCGTTTTCCGGCAAGGCTGGCGCCAAAGGCTACTTCCATAGCCACCTTTTCGTTGGGTGCCCACTCAGCATAAATCTCTTTATATGCAGCTGCACATTCGGTGATCTCCGTACTGGGAGTACCGGGATAACTGGATACAAAGCTGCAGCCGGCCTCGAACAGACCTCTGGCAACTGCTTCGTTGCCAAGCATCAGTGTTTTCATAATCTTTCCTCCTATGTTTGCACATCCGGATTACAAGGCAAACAGCCGGTGATCTGGGTTTCCACCAGGCGGCCTTGGCAATATTTTTCACGCAACACCGGTTTTTCGATCTTTCCGGTGGGATTTCTGGGGATACGGTCGAAAATGATCTGTCTGGGACGCTTGTACCGGGGCAAGGCTACGCAGAAAGTATTGATCTCATCCACAGTACACGTTACATCCTCCTTGACCTCCACGATGGCTGCCGCGATCTCACCAAGACGGGGATCCGGCAGACCGATGACAGCCACATCCTTGATCTTATCAAAACCACGCAGGAAATCCTCAATCTGGACAGGATAGAGATTTTCACCGCCTGAGATGACCACATCCTTCTTGCGGTCAACCAGATAGATGAATCCATCCTCGTCCATACGCGCCATATCGCCCGTCCAGAGCCAATCCCCCTTCAGCACCTCATTGGTTGCTTCGGGATTCTTATAGTAACACAGCATTACGCCGGGACCCCGGACAGCCAGTTCACCGACCTCACCCCGGGCAGCCTCCGCCCCGGATTCATCGATGATCTTGGTTTCCCAAAGGTAGCCGGGCTTGCCGATAGCGCCAACCTTGTGGATATTTTCCACACCCAAATGCACACAGCCGGGCCCGATGGATTCTGAAAGGCCGTAATTGGTGTCATACTGATGGTGCGGGAACTGTTCCTTCCAGCGGCGGATCAAACTGGGCGGCACCGGCTGCGCGCCAATGTGCATCAACCGCCACTGATCCAAATAATAGTCGTTCAGATCGATGCGGCCGGAATCAACTGCATCCAAAAGGTCCTGGGCCCAGGGCACTAGCAGCCAGACGATTGTGCACTTCTCCTCCGTCACAGCCCGCAGGATCCACTCCGGCTTGACACCGCGCAGCAAAACCGCTTTGCTTCCGGAGATCAAGGAACCAAACCAGTGCATTTTGGCGCCGGTATGATACAAAGGAGGGATGCAAAGGAATACATCATCCCGGGTCTGACCGTGATGATGCTGCTCCACCATACAGGCGCAGTTCAAGGCTCTGTGATCATGCAGGATCGCCTTCGGGAAACCGGTGGTACCGGAGGAGAAATAGATGGCGGCATGGTCGTCTTCGGTCAGCGCCACGGGAGGTGCGCTGGAAGAACAAAAACCCACCAGTCTCATACAATCTTCCGCATAAACCGGGCCGTTTCTGCCCACAAAGAACATCATCTTCAAAAAGTCCATATCTGCGGCAATGGCATCCATTCGGCTGATAAATTCAGGACCAAAGACCAGCACTTCCACATCTGCCAAATCCAGACAATACCGGATCTCATCGGAAGAATAGCGGAAATTCATAGGCACAGCAATACAGCCGGCTTTCAGAATTCCGAAGTAAATGGGCTGCCACTCCAGACAGTTCATTAGCAGGATCGCAACCTTTGTGCCTTTTTTCAGGCCACGACTCAGCAGCAGATTGGCAAAACGATTGGCCCGCCGATCAAAATCACGCCAACTCAATTCACGGCGGTAAGGAGCGTCGGGATTTGCATTTTCAATAAGGTTAAAGTCACGCCATGTGACAGCGTTGTCACGTTCTTCAGAAGGGTTGATTTCCACCAAAGCGGACTCCGCGCCATATAGCCTGGCATTGCGTTCCAAATAATCCGTAATGACCATAAAGATCCTAGCCTTTCCAAGTTCTATAGTATACATGGGGTAAAAAAAAGCCCCCTGCACCGAGCAGAGGACGAGTTTACCCCGTGGTACCACCTCAATTTACCGCGAAACCGCGGCCTCATCCGATCCCAACAGACCGTAAGCGCAATACCGGGCGCACCCGTCTCCGCCTACTCAAG
>JAZQDH010000040.1:0-4483 GCA_045546655.1 Faecousia sp. | reverse complement strand
GCCGTATACAGCACCCAAGCGGAGCCTCCGCCCAGAATTACCGCAGCCATCAGCACCAGGTACAGCTTGGGTGCGTCTTCACCGCCGGCAAAATAGGATTTTACAATATCAAACAGCAGGTACAGCACATAGCCGGCACCCAAAAGCCGCAGCATCAGCAAATTGTTTGGATTGGCCGCCGGCTTGCCCTGCTCCTGCCCATCGTTTTCCGTCACGCTCACATTCTTTTTGAACAGTCCCATCAGAAATCCCCTCCGCTCTTTATATCTGCGTTCTATTATAGTATCCACACAGACAAAAGTCCAGCTTTTTAAGCTAAAAGAAGACGGCGCAGTCCGCCGTCTTCTTATGTCATTTTTTAGCTTCCTCCAGAAGATCCGCCAATGTGATGCCTTCAAAGAAGTCATCGATCATCTTATCCAGCTTTTCCCACATGGGTTTGGTCTGGCAGCAGGTCTGCCGGGCGCAGGCCGATGGGCCTTGGGCCGTACAGGACACCGCCGCCAGGGATCCTTCCGTCAGCTTCAGAATGCTGCCCACCGTGTACTGGCCGGGGTCCCGGTTGAGCCGGTAGCCGCCGCCTTTGCCGTGGACCGCATCCACAAAACCTGCCTTGGACAGGGTCGTCATAATGGATTCCAGATACTTCTGACTGATGCTCTCCGCCTCCGCGATCTCCTTCAAAGGGATGAATTCCTCACCGCCGCTCAAAGCAAAGTGAACCATCACCCGAAGGGCGTAGCGGCCTTTCGTGGAAACGATCATAGCTTAATGGCAGTGACCGCAGTTTTCGCAATCGGGGAACTGGGTCTTGTCGTAGGGAATGCCGTTTTTCTCGTAATAATCCTTCAGAGCGGACTTGATGGCTTCTTCGGCCAGGACGGAGCAGTGCAGCTTGTGGACGGGCAGGCCATCCAAAGCCTCGGCCACAGCCTTATTGGTCAGGTTCATAGCCTCGGAAATGGGTTTGCCCTTGATCATCTCCGTAGCCATAGAGGAAGATGCGATGGCGCTGCCGCAGCCAAAGGTCTCGAACTTCACGTCCACGATGATGTCATTTTCGATCTTCAGATAGATCTTCATAATGTCGCCGCACTTGGCGTTGCCCACTTCGCCCACGCCGTCGGCATTCTCGATCACGCCCACATTCCGGGGATGGGTGAAATGATCCATAACAACTTCACTGTAAAGTGCCATAATTTTTATCTCCTTATCAAACAGCTATCACATTTACGATTTACAAAATATACTCTCTCTTACCGTTTTGCAGATCCCGCCACACAGGACTCATATTCCGCAACAGCTCCACCACTTCGGGAACAACCGTCAGTATGTGGTCGATCTCCTGGTCCGTATTGTGGTGGGAAAGGCTCAGCCGCAGGCTGCCGTGAGCCACATCGTGGACTCTGCCGATGGCCAGCAGCACGTGGCTGGGATCCAGGCTGCCGGAGGTACAGGCAGAACCGGAAGACGCACACACGCCCTTGGCATCCAGCAGCAGAAGCAGGGACTCGCCCTCGATGCCCTCGAAGCAGAAGCTCACATTGTTGGGAAGGCGGTTTACAGGGTCGCCATTCAGAGCGCTGTGGGGGATCTTGCTCAGGCCCTGGATCAGCTTGTCCCGCATAGCAGTGACCTTTGCCATATTTTCATCCAGATTCCGGCAGGCATCTTCCATAGCCGCTGCCAGACCCACGATGGCAGGCAGATTCTCTGTACCGGCCCGCTTGCTACGCTCCTGGGCGCCGCCCTCGATCACGTTCACCAGAGGCACGCCCCGGCGGGCATACAGAGCGCCCACGCCCTTAGGGCCGTGGAACTTATGGCCGGACAGACTGAGCATATCGATGTTCTGTTCCTTTACATCGATGTGGATATGTCCCACCGCCTGGACCGCGTCCGTATGGAACAGCACACCGGCCTCCTTACAGACAGCACCGATCTCACGGATGGGCAGCACAGAGCCGATCTCGTTGTTGGCGTACATGGTGGTCACCAGGCAGGTGTCCTCCCGGATGGCATCCCTCACCTGCTGGGCAGATACGGTATGGCCTTCCTTCACATCCAGCAGTGTGATCTCAAAACCCTGCTTTTCCAGCTTGTTCAGGGTGTGCAGCACAGCGTGGTGCTCAAAGGCGGTGGAAATGATGTGCTTTTTGCCCTTGCGCTGGCCATAGAAAGCTGCGGAAAGGATGGCCTGGTTGTCCGCCTCGCTGCCGCCGGAGGTGAAAATGATCTCCCGGGGTTCGCAGCCCAGACACTTGGCCACCCGGGCGCGGGCGTCTTCCAGCAGCTCCTTAGCTTCCTGGCCCACGGTGTGCAGGCTGGAAGGATTTCCGTAATAAGTCTCAAACACGGGCATCATAGCGTTCAGCGCGTGGGCGCTGATCTTCGTGGTGGCCGCGTTGTCTGCATACACTTGCATTTGTATATCCTCCAAATCAATTGGGTATTAACCTAGTAGGCTTGTGGGTAAATAGTATCACCTACTACCTACTTTGTCAATAGGTAAATGGATATCTTTTCCATCAACGTAAAATCTTTTCCAAAACGCCCACAAAATCCTCAAGGCCTGTCTGATCTTCCCTATCAAAGCGGGAAAAAATCGGACTGTCGATATCCAGAACGCCCCAGACCTTTCCATCCTTGCGGATAGGGACCACGATCTCGGAATTGGACGCGCCGTCACAGGCAATATGACCCGGGAATTGATGCACATCCGCAACCAACTGGGTGGCATTTTCCTGTACCGCTGTACCGCACACGCCCCGGCCCACCGGAATCCGGATGCAGGCAGGTTTTCCCTGGAACGGTCCGAGAATCAGCACGCCGTCCTGCATAATATAAAAACCAGCCCAGTTGATATCCGGCAGTGCCTGCCACAACAGTGCCGAGGCATTGGCAAGATTTGCAATATTATAGGGAATTCCTTCCGTCAGCGCCCGAAGCTGCTCAGACAGTAATTGGTAATTTACAGGATATTTCATAATAGTATACCCCCTTTTATGTCTATTGTATGTCAGCAAGCTGTTGGTGGCAAGTGCTTTTTATTTTTCTATGCTTTTCCAAATTTCACGGCTTTTGCTTCGGTTACAAATCGCCCGGCGAGGAATAGTAACCGACGAGAGGATTGGAGGGCAGGAAAATGAAGAAACACAAAGTCCGTTTTTTAACCATATTTTTTAGTGTATGGCTTTTGATCCATACCGTAAGCGCCAGCACTCTTCTGGTGCCGGTGGGTCAGCTGATCGGCATCGATGTGCGCAATCAGCAGGTCTGTGTAGCCGGTTTTCAGAGCAGCCAATGTGCCGGTCAGAAAGCAGGCCTGCAGGTAGGAGACGTGCTTTTGCAGATCAACGGCAGTCCCGTGGGCTGTGCGGAGGATGTCCGGCAGATCCTTGGCCGGTCAGACGGAACAGTATCGGTGTTGGTTCAGAGAGGGGACAGACAACTGCCTTTGCAGCTGCATCCCCAAATTACGTCTGAGGGCCCCCGCCTTGGTGTATTTTTAAAAGAGAGCATCACCGGTGTAGGCACTGTCACCTGGTACGATCCCCAAACCGGGACTTTCGGCGCATTGGGACACGGCGTCAATGACCAGGAGCAGACCCTGGTCGAGATGACGGAAGGCAGCGCCTATCTGGCATCGGTGGTATCTGTAAAAAAGGGCTTGTCCGGCAACCCCGGCCAGTTGATCGGACACATTGAAAGCGAAGCGCCCATCGGCACGTTGACAAAGAACACCCCGCAAGGGATTTTTGGTTCCACTACCAATTCCTTTTCCGGCCAGGAATTGCCCATCGCCCAGGTTTCTGAGATACACAAAGGTCCCGCGTCGATTCTTTCTACCATTGAGGGCAGCACCACCCGGGAGTATTCTGTGGAGATACTGAAAATCTATCCCACTTCCACAGCGTCTGGCCGGAATATGCTCCTGCGGATCACCGACCCGGTCCTTTTGGAAACCACCGGCGGCATTGTCCAGGGGATGTCCGGCTCGCCGATTATCCAGGACGGAAAACTGGTGGGTGCGGTGACCCATGTTCTGGTCAACGACCCCACCACCGGCTACGGCATATTTATTGAAAACATGTTAGATGCTGTAGCATAGAAATGAAGGGGCTGTTGGTTTACAGCCCCTTCATTGTATCTATATTCCATATACGCGTGTCTTTATTATTCCCTCACTATCTGGATTTACACCAATATGCGAATTCTTGTAAACAACCATTTCTGCTGAGCATTTAGGACATATTGCATAGTCTAATAACTCATCTGTATCAGCTGTATAGTATTCATAATGGGAGGAATTACCGGGTATCGAATGTGCAAGGTGAAGAAATTTGTGGTTACAATTATAGCAGATGATATCGCGAAAATGATACATATTTTTTCTCCTTTTTAAGCATTCGAAATATTTAGATAATTATATCATATATTGCATCCGATTAAAAGTACCGGCAACAAATATACCGACGGTCCG
>JAZQDH010000039.1:0-5340 GCA_045546655.1 Faecousia sp. | reverse complement strand
ACCGGGCAGGATCTTGATGAAGTTCATCCTGAGCTTGCCGGAAATGTGTGCCAGAATGGTGTGGCCGTTGCCAATGTCAACCTTGAACATCGCATTCGGCAGCGCATCGGTGACGATGCCCTCAATTTCGATTACGTCGTCTTTTGCCAAGTTGTTAACCTCCTAGGTTGTTACTTTGCAGTTCCCGGCTTAAATAAGCCAGATCTCTTCGTAATTCGCTGTTAAGCACCTTGTCGCCGGAACGAATCTTCTCAGCGACTCTGGTCTCAGAGCGAAGGACCTTCATAGCGTGTTTACGCTTTTTACGTTTTGGTTTGTCCAGAGTGCGGTCTTTTCCATTGACCAGGGTCAAATACAGGCCGTCTGTTTCCATTACGTAGAACAGCTTGCCTTTATCGCGACCGGCTGTGGATCGTACCACATCCGCAATCATACAATCCGGTATTCCTGGGTCCATAGTCAAAGTCCTTCGGCGACGGTGAGTATTTCCGGCTCCCCGTCGGTGATGAGTACAGTATTTTCATAGTGGGCAGAAAGCTTACCGTCGGCGGTGACGGTTGTCCAGCCGTCCTTCAGGACGCGGACATCGTAAACGCCTGCGTTGACCATCGGCTCAATTGCCAAGGTCATACCGGGGAGCAATCTGGGTCCACGGCCGGGAGCGCCGAAATTCGGTACCTCCGGCTCCTCATGCAGCTGTGCGCCTACGCCGTGACCTACGAAAGAACGCACAACAGAAAAACCGTTAGACTCCACATACGTCTGGATGGCGTGGGAGATATCAGACACTCGGTGTCCTCGGGCCGCAAAGCGGATACCCTCAAAAAAGCTCTGCTTTGTGACATCGATCAGTTTTTGGGCTTCGGCACTGATATGGCCGCAGGGGAAGGTTGCCGCGCAATCTCCATGAAAACCCTTGTAGCAGGCGCCCACATCCACCGACACGATATCGCCCTCTTTCAGAACGATGGGTCCGGGGATTCCGTGAATCACAGTCGCGTTCACGCTGATGCAGCTGCTGCCGGGAAAGCCGTGGTAATTCAGGAACGACGGTTTTGCGCCCTGACCTACGATGAAATCGTAAACGGCTTTGTCGATCTCCTTTGTAGTAACGCCGGGTCTTACCATTTCCCCTGCCAGAGCACGGGCTGCCGCGGTAATTTTACAAGCCTGGCGCATACATTGGATTTCGTGTTCATTTTTAATTGCAATCATACCTTATTCTCCCAAAGCCCGCAGGATATCTTCAAAAGCATCTGTAATGGGCTGGTCACCGTTGATCAGAACAAGCTTGTTCTGTTCCCGGTAGTAGTCCTTCAAAACCTCTGTGGTCTCGTGGTAGATCTTCAGACGGTTGCGCACCGTTTCCGGGGCATCGTCCTTACGGATCTGCAGCGGCTGGCCGCAGTGGTCGCAGATACCTTCCTGCTTGGAAGGATGGCTGACGATGTGGTAGCTGGCACCGCACTCGGTACAAACTCTCCGACCGGTCATCCGGCCTTCAATCACAGCATCAGCAGTTTCCAGTGAAACAACATAGTCAATGGAGATTCCCCTGTCATCCAGTGCCTTTGCCTGGGCCAGGGTGCGGGGCACCCCGTCCAGGATATAGCCATTGGAACAATCGGGCTGGGATACTCTGCAGACAACCAGTTCTATAACCAGTTCGTCAGACACGAGTTTACCCTCGTCCATACACTGTTTCACCTGTTTGCCCAGATCGGTACCGTGTGCGATCGCCTCTCTGAGCATATTGCCCGTAGAAATGGAGGGTATATTGCAGTGCTGCATAATCAGCCCTGCCTGTGTACCCTTACCGGCTCCGGGTGCGCCTAACAGGATCAGTTTCATCGATTGAGTTGCCTCCAGATCAATCCAGGAACCCCTTATAATGGCGCATCAGCATCTGAGCCTCCAGAGCCTTTACGGTCTCCAGAGCCACGCCCACGACGATGATGACAGAGGTACCACCGATAGACAGGCTGCCAATGCTAGGCAGGACATTGCCGCCGATGATGGGCAGCAGCGCCACGATTGCCAGATAAACAGCACCAAATATCACGATCTTGTTGATAACCTTCTTGATGAAGTCAGCGGTAGGCTTGCCGGGACGGAAGCCGGGGATGAAGCCGCCGTTCTTCTTCAGGTTGTTGGAGATCTCAACGGGGTCATACTGAATGGTGGAATAGAACCAGCTGAAGAAGAAGATCAGCAGACCGTATGCGACTGCATATGCCCAGCTGGTGTTGCTCCACAGGTTTTCGTACCACCAACCGGAGGTACTGCCGGTGAACGCACAGATGGTAGCGGGAACAGACGCAATGGAAGAGGCGAAGATAACAGGCATAACACCGCTCATTGCCACCTTGATGGGCAGGTTGGTGTTCTGACCGCCGTAGACCTTGCGGCCCACAACGCGCTTTGCATACTGGATGGGGATGCGGCGCTCAGCGTCCTGAATGAAGACGATAAACAGCACCAACACCGCCATAACCACAACAACGATCAGGGAGATCCACCACTTCATACCCAGCAGAGTGCTCAGACCGCCGGGCAGACCGGAGATAATGTTGGCAAACAGGATCATAGAGATACCGTTGCCGATACCGAACTCAGTAATCTGCTCACCCAGCCACATAACTGCAGAAGCACCGGCAGCGAAGGCCAGAATGATCACGATGGCGGGCAGGATGCCTTCGCCGGTGATAATATTCAGACCCTGTGCGCTGTAGTTGTTCAGCATAGTGTAGTAGGCGAAGCCCAGAAGCAGGCCCAGCCCTACGGTGGAGTAACGGGTGATGCGCTCAATCTTCTTCTTACCGGCCTCGCCCTCATCCTTAGCCATACGCTCCAGGGCGGGGATGGCAATGGTGAGCAGCTGGATGATAATAGAAGCATTGATGTAGGGCTGGATACCCAGTGCCAGTACGGATGCCTGAGAGAAGGCAGAGCCGGACATAGCATTGTACAAGCCCAGAATGGTGTTGGCCAGCGTGGATTCAAAGTACTCGGCCAGCATCGCTGCATTGATAAACGGTACGGGAATTACATTACCCACACGGTAGATCAGCAGCATCAGCAGGGTGAAGATCAGCTTCTTGCGCAGTTCGGGGATTTTCCAGGCGTTCTGCAGTGTGCTAATCACTTAAACCACCTCGGCCTTTCCGCCTGCCTGCTCAATTTTTTCCTTTGCAGACTCAGAGAAAGCCGCTGCCTTAACAGTAATCTTCTTAGTCAGGGTGCCGTTGGACAGGACCTTCAGACCGTAGGGGCAAGAAGAGATGATACCCTTCTCAATCAGTGCAGCAGCGTCAACAACTGCGCCGTCCTCAAAGCGATTCAGAACTGCAACATTAACAGCAGTCAGGGGCTTTGCGAACACATTGATGAAGCCACGCTTGGGGACGCGGCGAACCAGAGGCATCGGGCCGCCTTCGAGACCGACGCGGGTCTTACCGCGGGAGCGGGCATGCTGGCCTGTGTGGCCACGTCCGCCGGTCTTGCCGTTGCCGGAACCGGTACCACGGCCCTTACGCTTGCCTACGAAGGTAGAGCCAGCGACAGGAGAAAGTTCATGGAGTTTCATTGTTCTTCTCCTCCTTATTCAACTTCTGTGACCCGCAGCAGATAGCCGATCTTGGCGATCTTGCCGCGAGTCTGGGTGTTGTCCGGCTGGATAGTAACCTGGCCGATCTTACGCAGACCCAGGGACTCAGCAGTAGCAATGTGCTTTACCAGACGGCCGTTCAGGCTCTTAACAAGCTTAATTTTCAAGTTTGCCATGTTAATTGCCCTCCTTGTTAGACGATTTCTTCTACGCTCTTACCCCGGATAGCAGCGATCTGCTCGGGGCTGCGCAGAGCTTTCAGACCCACCATAGTTGCCTTAACAACGTTCTGGGGGTTGTTGGAGCGCAGGCATCTTGCAGTGATATTCTTGATGCCGACAGCTTCCATAACTGCACGGACAGCGCCGCCGGCGATAACGCCGGTACCTTCGGGAGCGGGTCTCATCAGAACCTTACATGCACCAAAGATGCCGGTAACTTCGTGAGGAATGCTGTCGCCAGCCAGAGAAACCTTGACCATATTCTTCTTTGCATCCGCGATGCCCTTCAGAATAGCCTCGGAAACTTCAGCAGCCTTGCCCAGGCCGTAGCCAACGGTACCCTTACCGTCGCCCACAACAACCAGAGCAGAGAACTTCATGACACGGCCGCCCTTAACGGTCTTGCTGACGCGGTTCAGGTAAACTACCTTCTCAATGAGCTCAGGAGCTTCATTGTTAGAAGTCTTATTGTAAGCCATTTCTTTTCCTCCTCTACCTTAGAACTTGAGTCCGCCTTCGCGGGCGCCCTCAGCCAGAGCAGCAACGCGGCCGTGGTACAGGTAGCCGCCGCGGTCGAACACGACCTCTTCGATACCTTTTGCCTTAGCACGCTCTGCCAGGACCAGACCTACCTTCTTTGCAGCCTCTGCATTGCCGGTAGCGCCTTCGAACTCTTTTTCCAGCGTATTGGCGGAAACCAGGGTTACGCCGTTTACGTCGTCAATGATCTGAGCATAGATGTTCGCATTGGAGCGGAACACGTTCAGACGGGGACACTCAGGAGTGCCGGAGACCTTACCGCGAACACGGACATGGCGGTGCAGGCGCATAGCATTCTTATTAACAGTTTTAACCATTTCGGCACACCTCCATTACTTCTTGCCACCGGTCTTACCAACCTTGCGGCGGATAACTTCGGTGGAGTACTTGATGCCCTTGCCCTTGTAAGGCTCGGGGGGACGCTTACCACGGACTTCTGCGGCAAACTGGCCTACGGCCTGCTTGTCGATGCCGTGGACAATGATCTTGTTGGGACCGGGAACTTCCACAGTGATGCCGGGGATCTCGTCCATAATAACCTCATGGGAGAAGCCCAGACGCATAACCAGCTGGGTACCCTTCTTTTCGACACGGTAGCCAACACCGTTGACTTCCAGTTCCTTGGAGTAGCCCTTCTCAACGCCCTCGACCATATTGTTCAGCAGAGTACGGGTCAGGCCATGCAGGCTCTTGTGCAGGTGCTCCTCGTCGGGGCGCTCCACAACAACTGCGTTGCCTTCCATCTTCAGGATCATGTCGGGGTGGAAGGTCTGGGTCAGGGTGCCCTTGGGACCCTTAACGGTTACGACGTTGCCTTCAGCAATGTCCACCGTAACATTTGCCGGGATGTTAACCGGCTTCTTACCAATTCTAGACATTCCGCTTTCCTCCTTACCAAACGAAGGCCAGAACTTCGCCGCCAATGTGCAGCTCGCGAGCCTTCTTATCGGTCATAACACCCTTGGAAGTGGA
>JAZQDH010000038.1:0-10756 GCA_045546655.1 Faecousia sp. | reverse complement strand
AGGGGGTGCGGGACTTAGCCTTGATCTTCTTGTAGCCCTCGGCCTCTTCCTTGGGAACGGTGAACTCAGGAGTGCGGTGTGCTTCGAAAGCCTCGACCTGCTGGTTGGAGAACATCAGACGTTCCACAACAGCGGGATCCTTCACGAAGTCGCAGTAGGGGCTGATCTCGGGGTCAGCAGCTGCACGGCAGATGGTGGTCATACGCTCCTTGGTCTCAGCCAGGATTGCGTCAACCTCAGCCTGGGTCATAACGCCAGCTTCGATCAGAGCTGCGGGATAGGTGGTCAGAGGATCAACTTCCTTCCAAGCATCCATCTCTTCCTTGGTGCGGTATGCGTTCTGGTCGGAGACGGAGTGGCCGGAGAAGCGGTAGGTCAGAGTTTCCAGCATGACGGGGCCCTGGCCGTTGCGCAGCAGCTCCAGCTTGCGCTCCATAGCGTCGATAACAGCCAGAGGATTGAAGCCGTCAACAGTCTCAGCGTGGAACTGAGTGGGGCTAACACCGGAAGCGATACGAGCCATAACACCCTGGCCCATAGTCTCGCCGCGGGTCTGGTCGCCCATACCGTAGGAGTTATTGAAGATGTTGTACAGGATAGGCATGCCATCGGTGTGGGACTCCCACAGGGTCTTGTACTGATCCATTGCAGAGAAGTTCAGAGCTTCCCAAACGGGGCCGCGGGCCATAGAGGCATCGCCCACGTTGCAGACGACGATACCCTTCTTGTCGTTGACCTTCTTGAACAGAGCTGCGCCGGTGGAGATGGTGCCGGAACCGCCAACGATCGCGTTGTTGGGGTAGATACCGAAGGGCAGGAAGAATGCGTGCATAGAGCCGCCCATACCCAGGTGGAAGCCGGTCTCACGAGCAAAGATCTCAGACAGAGTACCGTACAGGATGAAGCGGATAGCCAGATCCTTGGTATCCTTATGGCCGCCGATCTTCTGGGTAGCGCGCAGGCACTTACCTTCCAGGAAGTTCTCCATCACGTTCATCAGCTGCTCGTCGGACATCTTCTGAATGGTGGACAGCGCCTTTGCCAGGATCTCGGAGTGAGAACGGTGGCTGCCGATTGCGAAGTCATTCTCGTCCAGCAGGTATGCCTGGCCGTCACAAGCTGCTTCCTGGCCGATGGACAGGTGGGCAGGGCCGGGATAGGTATGGTCGATGCCATTGTAGCCGCCCTGGGTCTTGATGGAGTTCAGCATGGTCTCGAACTCACGCAGAACGGTCATATCGCGGAAAATGCGGATCAGGTCTTCCTTGGTGTAGCGGCCGGATTCCAGCTCTTCCTTAACGGTCTTGTTGTACTGGTTGACAGGGATCTCGTTGAAGGTCACCTTACCGGGTGCGCGGACAACGGAAGGATCCACAAACAAACTCTTGGGCATTGTTTTTTTCCTCCTTGAATATTAATGGAAAATTGCTTCTCTGATAATTTCAGCAACGGTGGGATGGGGGAATACCATTTTCTGCAGACGCTCGGGGGTCAGCTGGGTGTCCATCATCATCGTTGCGGTCATAATGATTTCGGATGCGTAGGAACCTACCATATGGCAACCTACCAGGCGGTTCCTGTCGGTATCAATGATCAGCTTGATAAAGCCCTTGCCGCCCTCGGTCTCGGCCAGGTAACGGCCTGCGTAGGACATAGGAAGCTTCACTTCCCGGACGTTCATACCCAGCTTTTCCGCACCTTCCTTGGAGTGGCCTACAGAGGCAACCTCAGGATCGGTATAGATAACAGCGGGGATCACATCGTAACGCATCTCGTCGTTCTTACCCAGCATATGGTTGACAGCAACCTCAGCCTCACGGTAAGCGGTATGGGCCAGCATCACCTTGCCGTTGCAGTCGCCAATGGCATACACGTTCTGGACGGTGGTGCACATATGACGGTCGGTGACGATGGCAGCCCGGTCCATCTGCAGGCCCAGGGATTCAATACCGATGCCGGCGGTGGAAGGCTTGCGGCCAGCGGCCAGCAGCACCTTGTCGCAGGCAATTTCCTTCTTTTCACCGTTTTCTTCATACACAACGCTGCCGCTCTTCACTTCCAGAACCTTGGAGGAGAGCTTAAAGGACATACCGCGCTTGGTGAAGGCATCGGTGAGGACTTTGCAGATCTCGGGATCGGTGGCGCCGGCGATCTTGGGCATCATCTCGATAACGGTGACGTCCACACCCACGCTTGCGAAATAGTAGGCCATTTCCAGGCCGATGACACCGCCGCCGATGGCCACCAGCTTCTTGGGCAGGACCTTCTCCTCCAGCACTTCCCGGTTGGTCAGCACAAAGCCGGATTCGATGCCCTCCTTCAGACCGGGCACGGGAGGTACCACGGTCTCAGAACCGGAGGCGATGGCAAGGCGCAAACCGGTATAGGTCTGGCCGCCGCATTCTACAGCAAAGCCCTTGTCGGCTCTGCCTTTGATCACTGCGTTGCCGGTGATCACGGTGACCTTGTTGGCCGCCATAGTAGCGCCAACGCCGGACACCAGGGTCTTTACGACCTTGTTCTTCCGCTCCACTACCTTTGCGTGGTCGTAGGTGACACCGGTCGCGGTAACACCAAAGGCTGCGCTTTCGGTAGCGTGGCGGTACATTTTGGAGGAGTTCAGCAGGGTCTTGGTGGGAATACAGCCTTCATTCAGGCAGGTACCGCCCAGTGCTCTTTTCTCAAACAGAGCGACCTTCATACCACCCTGGGCCGCGCGCTCGGCACACAGGTAGCCGCCGGGACCGCCGCCCACAACAAGTAGGTCAAAGATTTCCATAGTTAAGCTCCTTACTTGGACAGCAGAACGGTGAAATTCTCCAGGTTGTTACCCAGTTCCTTCTGGAACTTGGCAGCGGGAGTACCGTCAACTGCGCGGTGGTCATAGGTCAGGCTAAGACCCATTGCGGGATAAATGTCGATGGAGCCATCCTTACCCTTACGTACCCGGTCGATGGTGCCGCAGACACCCAGGATACCGGTCTGGGGAGGATTGATAACAGGAGTGAAGGACTCAACGCCCATATTACCCAGGTTGGAAACGGTGAAGGAACCGCCGGACAGCTTGTCGGGGCTGATGGCACCGCTGCGGCACTCGGCAGCCAGTTCCTTAACAGCCTTGGAGATCTCCAGCAGGCTCATCTCGTCAGCGTGACGGATGGTGGGAACCATCAGGCCGCGGGGGGTATCCACTGCAACACCCAGGTTCACGTGGTTGAACAGGCGGATGCTGTTGTCATCGAGCATATTGGCGTTCAGGTCGGGGTAGCTCAGCAGGGTACGGGAAACAGCATACAGGATGATGTCGCCCAGGGTGATGCCTGCATAGTCGCCGCCGGCATTCTTCAGCTGCTTTCTGTAAGCCAGAATATTGGTTGCGTCGAAGGAAGTATTGTGAGTCAGCTGAGCCATAGTGTGCAGAGAAGTGGTCATAGACTTGCTGATGGCACGGCGGATGCCGCTGAACTTCACGTCCTTGTACTCCGCTTCGGTCTCCACAGCAGCAGCGGCAGCAGGTGCGGCCACAGGAGCGGCTGCGGCGGGGGCTGCAGGCGCGGCGGCAGGTGCAGCCACAGCTGCGGGAGCAGCAGCAGGGGCGGGAGGATTGGCCATCAGCTCACGCACATCGCGCTCGATGATACGGCCGTTGGGGCCGGTACCGGTTGCCAGGGTGGCATCCACACCGGCGGTAGCAGCCAGCTTTCTGGCTCTGGGAGAAACAGCAGCGCCTGCGTTGCCAGCGGCGGCGGGTGCAGCAGCGGCACCGGCTACACCAATCTTGCAGACAGCCTCCAGGCAGGGAACTTCGTCGCCTTCCTGGAACAGAATCTCCAGCAGCTCACCTTCGGCAGTGGACTCGCACTCGAAGGAAGCCTTGTCAGTTTCGTAAGTAAACAGCACATCGCCGACCTTGATCTGGTCGCCGACCTTCTTCAGCCATTCGCCGATCAGGCAGCTCTCAACAGTGATGCCAGCCTTGGGCATAATCACGGTCTCAACACCGGCGGCAGCAGGAACAGCGGCAGCGGGAGCGGCCTCAGCGACAGGTGCCTCTGCGGGAGCGGGAGTTCCGCCGATGCCCTTCAGGCATGCAGTGGGCTCGCCCTTGGGACCGACAGCACAGACATTGACCAGGCAGGGAACCTCGTCGCCCTCTTCGTAGAAGATGTCTAACAGCTCGCCCTCGGCAGTGGACTCACATTCGAAGGAAGCCTTGTCCGTTTCGTAAGTAAACAGGATGTCGCCGACCTTGATCTGGTCGCCAACTTTCTTCAGCCACTCACCGATGATGCAGGATTCCACGGTGATACCGGCCTTGGGCATCAGAATGCCCTGTGCCTTGGTGGCGCAGGCTGCGGGAGCAGCAGCGGGTGCAGCGGCAGGAGCGGCTGCGGCAGCGGGTGCCTCAGCGGGTGCTTCGGTGGAAGCAGCGCCGCCCTTCAGAGCGGAGCAATCCTCGCCGGGATTACCGATTGCACATACGTTCTGCAGGCAAGGAACTTCGTCGCCTTCTTCAAAGAAGATCTCCAGAAGTGTACCTGCTGCGGTGGATTCGCATTCGAAGCTGGCCTTATCAGTCTCGTAGGTAAACAGGATATCGCCTACGTTGATCTGGTCGCCAACCTTCTTCTGCCATTCGCCAATGATACAGCTTTCGACTGTGATGCCCGCCTTGGGCATGATGACTGCATTTGCCAAAGGTATAGCCTCCTTTTATTTTTAGGCCTGCCCGAATCGATTCGTATTTTGCGCATCGCCCCAGACTCGCCCATTGTTATAGCGTGTTAATTATAACACCACATAACACCTTTCGTCAATAGCTATTTCCACCAAAAACAAGAAACCGGGTTGTGAAATATCACAACCCGGTAAATTTTACAGAAGATGTACGCCTGCGGCACTGGCCACTTGGACAAAGTTTTCTGGCAGCGCGCTATCGGAGATCAGATAGTCCACATCCGCAAAGGTGGCAAAGGTGTACGGCATCAGACAACTGAGCTTATCCCTGGTGCACATCACCACGCTGGTACGGGCCTTTTGGATGACTTTATGCTTGACCAGCATATCCCCTTCCGTGCCACAAGTGAAGCCTGCTTCCACAGAGCAGCCCGAAACGCCGATAAAGGCCATATCGATATTTATCTTTTCCAGCATTTCCAGTGTATTTTGGCCGGAAACCGCCAGATTTTTGCGGTTGATGGTACCGCAGCACAGGGTAACCACCGGATTGTGCAGTCTACACAGCTCCAAAGCGATGCTGGGGCCGGTGGTAAAGATGTTTAGATTGATGTCCGGCAACGCCCGCGCCAGGGCCAAATTGGTGGTACTGGCATCCAGAAAAATGGCCGTATGGGGTTGGATCAGCTCCATAGCTTTCTTGGCAATTGCCAGCTTTCCGGCGTTATTCTCCCGCATACGCACATTGAATTCCGGATCGCCGGCGTAGCGGATGGACCGGGCGCCTCCCCGAAATTTTACCACTGACCCAGACTGCTCCAACGCGTCCAGGTCCCGGTGGATGGTCATCAAAGATACGCCGGGAAACAGGGCGTGCAGTTCTTTAATGGTGGCAACATTTTGGGTTTCGATATATTCTTTCAACTTATTCTGTCGGATACGATTCATAAGGTTACCTCAGTGTTATATCGTTTGTTATGTAACATAAATATAACACTGCTATATCACATTTGTCAATGATTATTTTTCACATAATCATTGACACGATTCCGTGGAACTCTTACAATAGAGAAAACTGACTCAAAAAGGTGACTTTATGATCCGCAAAATTCGTATTTATGAATCCAAAAGCTTTGACCCCCACTACAACCTGGCCCTGGAAAAGCAGCTGATGGACACCACCGGGGAGGGTGAATGCACCCTATACCTCTGGCAGAATCAGAACACTGTGGTAATTGGCAGAAATCAGAACGCCTGGGCAGAATGCCGCACTTCCCTGCTGGAGCAGGAGGGCGGTGTGCTGGCCCGCAGGCTTTCCGGCGGCGGCGCTGTGTTCCACGACCTTGGCAATTTGAATTTTACTTTTTTGGTGCGCCGGGAAGATTACGATGTAGACCGGCAGCTTCAGGTGATCCAGTATGCCTGTGCCCTGGCCGGTATTACTGCGGAAAAGTCCGGACGTAATGATCTGCTGACACAGGGCAGGAAATTCTCCGGCAATGCTTTCTACCATAACCAGACCCACGCTTATCACCACGGTACTTTGCTCATCCGGGTGGATATGGACAAGCTGCAACGGTATTTAAGTCCCCCCAAAGCCAAGTTGGAGGCCAAGGGCATTGCGTCTGTCCGCTCCCGTGTGGTCAATCTTTCCGAGCTGGCACCGGATCTCACCATTGAGAAAATGAAGCAGTATATGATCCAGGCCTTTCAGCAGGTGTACAGCTGCCCTGCCCGGGAGGCTGTTCTGTCGGAGGAGGATCTGACCCAGGTCCGGCAGCTTAAAGCACTCTACGGCAGCTGGGAATACCTGTACGGTTCTCCCCTGGCCTTCACCTTTGATGCCCAAGATCACTTCTCCTGGGGTCATTTCCAGCTGCAGCTGCAGGCCAAAAGTGGTATCATTACCGGCGCAAAAGTCTACTCCGACGCTATGGACTGGCAGATCTGTGCGCAGGTGGAACAGGCCCTGACCGGTTGCCGCTTTGAATCCGCAGCTATGCAGCAGGCTTTGCTTGCGCTTCCCACGGAGCAGAACATCATCTGTGATCTTCAGGGTTTTCTCGCGGCACAGCAGCTATAATATTTTAAAAGCCGTGGATCTTTGGATCCACGGCTTTTCTTATTTATATTTTTACAGGCCCAATTCCTTGATCACGGACTTAAGCTTATTTGCACTGGCGCGGAGCTTTTCCACTTCCCCGTCGGTAAGTTTATTCATGATCTTGCCACGAACGCCCTGACGGTCTACCAAGGCCAGCGTGGACAGGCACACATCATCTACACCGTATTCGCCGTGCATCATAGTCGAAACAGTCAGCGCAGTACCCGCACCGTTGAAAATACATTTACAAATATGGCAAATGGACATAGCCACTGCATAGAAGGTGGCTCCTTTATTCTCAATAACAACAGCGCCGGACTTCTTCACGAACTGTTCGATCTCGTCATATTCCTGATTCCAGTCAATATGGTCCTTGCAGGGACTGCTGCCACGGAAGTCATCAATATGGTTGTTTGCAATCGTGGCCAGGGACCAGGGCACAAAGGAGCTGTCACCATGTTCACCGTAGACATGAGCATGGACATTCTTGGGACTGATCTTAAAACGCTTCGCCAATTCAGACTGGAGGCGGCTGGTATCCAAAATTGTACCGGAACCAATGATCTGATTCTCCGGCAGACCGGAGACCTTGTGGAAAACATAGGTCAAAATGTCCACAGGGTTGGAGACAATAATATAGATGGCATTGGGTGCGTGCTTGACTACCTTATCTGCTACATCCTTAAGGATATTCACATTGATCTGGGCCAGATCCAGCCGTGTCATACCGGGCTTTCTTGCAACACCGCAGGTGATAATCACGATATCAGAGTCTGCGGCTTCTACATAATCGCCGCTGCGCACAACAGCAGGAGAATGGAACGGTGCACCCTGATAGATATCCAGGGCCTCACCATAAGCCTTGTTCTTGTTCACGTCTACCAGAAGGATCTCAGACGCGACACCTTGTATCATTAGGTCATTAGCAATGGTAGCACCCACGCTGCCCGCACCGATAACAGAAATCTTGCTCATATCGACATCTCCTTTATATTATCAATAAATAAACCAACTTTTCAAACTTCATTTATCGATATCATTATATTGATACTCCCCAGCAAAGTCAATATCCATTTTATCCAATTATCGCACGGTGCTATTTGACCGTCTTGTATATTCCCACAACAAAAATCCCCACAGGAAAAACCTGTGGGGATCTGAGCACCAAACAAAGAGGGATGTTTAATTAATAGAACTTTCTCTTGTTCTTACGGGCAGCTTCAGACTTCTGCTTACGCTTCAGGCTGGGGCTGACGTAATGCTCGCGCTTCTTAACTTCGGCGATGACGCCCTCCTTTGCACAGCTACGCTTAAAACGACGCAGAGCGCTCTCCAGAGATTCGTTCTCCTTAACGCGAATTTCAGACATTGTTTTCCCTCCCTCCGATGGCATCCGGCTGAATCCAGGATGCGTTCAGGGCCATATCGGCTTGAATATTATATGCTAAGCTTCACCAAATGTCAAGAAGTAATTCAAACTTTTGACATTTTTTATGTGAATTCCTTACTTAACGATCAGGTTGACCAGTTTATTCCTTACCACGATGGACTTTACGATGCTGCCGCCGTTCTTCTCCAGGAAACGGGCAATCTTTTCGTCAGCGGTAACGTTCTCCAGCACTTCCTCATTGGCAAGATCCGCATCCATCACCACAGTACCGCGCATTTTGCCGTTGACCTGAACTGCGATGGTAACCTGGGCATCCTTGCACTTTTCCTCGGAATACTGGGGCCAGCTCTCATAGGCAATGGTATTGTCGTGGCCCATGATCTGCCAGATCTCCTCGCCCACGTGGGGAATGATGCAGGAGATCATCTTGATAAAGCCCTCAGCATACTCTCTGGGGCAGCTGCCGTTCTTGTAGACCTCGTTCACGAAGACCATCATTTGGGCAATGGCAGTGTTGAAGCCCAGAACCTCAAAGTCGGAAGTGACCTTCTTGACGGTCTGGTGGTAGACCTTGGTCAGCTTGCCATCGTCGGTATCGGTGATGTTGGCGCTTTCCGTAAAGAAGTTCCAGACGCGGTTGATGAACTTCTTTGCGCCGGCAACACCGGTGGTGCTCCAGGGCTTGGACACTTCCAGCGGGCCCATAAACATCTCATAAAGACGCAGGGTATCGGCGCCGTACTCACGGACCACATCGCTGGGGTTGACCACAAATTCCGGAAAACGCTTGCCCATCTTGATACCGTTCTCGCCCAGGATCATACCCTGGTGAACCAGCTTCTTAAAGGGCTCCTTCACGGGGGACAGGCCATTGTCGTACAGGAAGCGGTTCCAGATTCTGGAATAGATCAGGTGGCCCACAGCATGTTCAGGGCCGCCGATGTACAGATCAACAGGCATCCAGTGCTCCAAAAGCTTGGGATCGCAGAATTCTTTGTCATTCTTAGGATCGATGTAACGCAGGAAGTACCAGGAGGAACCGGCACTGCCGGGCATAGTAGAGGTCTCACGCAGACCCTTGATCCCGTTCTGGTCGTAGTGCTTCCATTCCTCTGCGTTCTCCAAGGGAGCTTTACCGCCGCGGCCCTTGTAGTCCTCCAGCACAGGCAGGACCAGAGGCAGCTCTTCGTCGGGCAGAAATATCGTCTGGCCGTCCTCAGTGTACACGCAGGGAACAGGCTCGCCCCAGTATCTCTGACGGGCAAAGATCCACTCACGGAAGTGATAGTTGTTCTTTCTTCTGGCAACGCCGGCCTGTTCCAGCTTGCAGGTAATGGCCTCCTTGGCCTGCTCCACCGTCAGACCGGTAAACTCCTGGGAGTTCATCAGCTTGCAGCCTTTGCCCAGATAATCCTGCTTCTCAAAGGCGCACTCGGACACATCTCGGCCCTCAATAACCTGGATCATAGGAATATTGTGAGCAACCGCATACTCAAAGTCACGCTGGTCGTGGCTTGGAACTGCCATAACTGCGCCGGTACCATAATTTCCCAAAACGAAGTCGCCGATGAACACAGGAACTTCCTTGCCGTTGACGGGGTTGATGGCATAGATACCTTTGAGAGGGCAGCCGGTCTTGGTCTTGGTCGCGTCCGTACGGTCGATCTCACTCTTGCTTGCCGCCGCGTCGATGTAGGCCTGGACTTCTTCCTTATTCTCAATGCGGTCCATCAGCGTCTTCACGATCTTGCCGTCAGGAGCCAGCACCATAAAGGTAATGCCGTAGATGGTCTCGATACAGGTGGTGTAGATAGAGAACTCACCGCCGCCTACCAGCTTGAAGTCCACCTCAACGCCGGTAGATTTGCCGATCCAGTTGCGCTGGATCTCCTTGGTGGATTCCGGCCAATCGATCTCATCCAAACCCTCCAGGAGCTTCTCGGCAAAGGCAGGCTGGTCGATGACCCACTGCATCATCATCTTCTTCACCACGGGATAGCCGCCGCGCTCGGACTTGCCGTCGATCACCTCGTCATTGGCAAGAACCGTACCCAGTGCTTCGCACCAGTTGACAGGCATCTCAATGCGCTTGGCGTATCCGGCCTCCCACAGCTTCTTGAAGATCCACTGGGTCCACTTGTAGAAGTTGGGATCAGAGGTGGCGATCACCTTGGACCAATCGTAGTCAAAGCCCAATTCCTTCAACTGACCGGAGAAGGTGTCGATGTTCTTTTGGGTAAAGCCATTGGGATGGTTGCCGGTGTCCACCGCGTACTGCTCCGCAGGCAGGCCGAAGGAGTCGTAGCCCATAGGATGCAGAACGTTGTAGCCTTGCATACGCTTCATACGGGACATAATGTCCGTAGCGGTATAACCCTCGGGGTGGCCGGCGTGCAGACCCACACCGGAAGGATAGGGGAACATATCCAGCACATAGTACTTAGGCTTGGAAAAATCCCACACATGCGTATGGAAGGTATTGTTCTCCTCCCAATACTTATGCCATTTGGCCTCAATGGCGGAAAAATCGTAATTCATAGCACCCTACCCCTTTACTCTTCCGCGATCACGATGTCGCTGATATT
>JAZQDH010000037.1:0-25827 GCA_045546655.1 Faecousia sp. | reverse complement strand
AATATCTCGCAACAGCAATATGGGATGCGCTCAATTTTCTATTTGCTTTCACCGTTGATGAGCTTCCTCTTCTGTATCATCTGAGAACAAGCAAGGATGCATATAAAACTGCATGCGATGAAAAGATGCTTCGATTCGATCGGGCATTTGGACTGCAGCTAACACAGGGTGAGTCATATATAGATCCGCCTCTTACCAGAGTCATAGGAAACCTTCTTTTCTGTAAGGAGAAGCTTATGACAAGTGTTTCTGAGCGTTTTTTGCGCTATGTTGCATTCGACACCCAGTCCGATGAGAACAGCACTACCTGTCCGTCCACCGCCAAGCAGAAGCTGCTGGGTGCGGCGCTGGTAGAGGAAATGCAGGCGATGGGAATTTCGGATGCCCGAATGGATGCGAACGGTTATGTGTATGGTACGGTTCCCGGCAATCCCAAACTGCCCACTATTGGACTGATCGCCCATATGGACACCTCTCCCGATGCCTCCGGCAAGGAGGTAAAGGCGAAGATCGTTGCCTATGAGGGAGGCGATATCTGTCTGAATGAGGAAAAGGGAATTTTCCTGCGGGAAACAGACTATGAAAGCCTTAAGAACCACCGGGGCAAGCATCTGATCGTCACCGACGGCACAACCCTTTTGGGCGCGGACAACAAGGCAGGCATTGCGGAAATCCTCACCGCCGCGGAACGTCTGCTCACCACCAAGATGGACCACGCCACGCTGAAAATCGGTTTTACACCGGATGAAGAGGTAGGCCGGGGCGCGGACCTGTTTGATATCAAGAGTTTCGGAGCGGACTATGCCTACACCGTTGACGGCGGTTCCGTGGGCGAGATGGAGTATGAGAATTTTAACGCTGCCGGCGCAAAGGTGGAATTCCACGGACTGAATATCCACCCCGGCGCGGCCAAGGACAAAATGATCAACTCCCAGCTGATTGCCATGGAATTCCAGAGCCTGCTGCCTGTCCATCAGCGCCCGGAGGCTTCCAGCGGCTATGAAGGCTTTATTATGCTGATGGGAATGGAAGGTGAGGTGGAGCTGAGCCGGCTGCACTATATCATCCGGGACCACGATATGAATAAGTTCCGGCAGAAAAAGCAGGTTATGGAGGCTGCAGCGGCATTTATTAACAGCAAATACGGTGCCGGTACAGCCGAGCTTACCATCTGTGACAGCTACTTCAATATGAAAAAGCACATTGAGCCTTGTATGTACGTGGTGGAGCGGGCGATGAAGGCTATGGAGGCTGTTGGTATGACGCCCAAGACAGTTCCCATCCGGGGCGGTACAGACGGCGCCCGGCTGTCCTATGAGGGCCTGCCTTGCCCCAATTTGTGTACCGGCGGAGAAAATTACCACGGCCGGTTTGAGTATATCCCGGTAGAAGATATGGAGCTTTGCACCGATATGCTGGTGCAGATCCTTACGAGCCTGTAAAATTTAAATCCTCCGGTCAGCCGGAGGATTTTTTGTGCAGCTGCCGGTAAAAACCAATGGCATTTTCTATGCCCAGCTGCTCCGCCTGCGTCAATAGACCCTCAAGATGCCGGGGCTGGCGCTGGAGGGTGAATACGGCCTTCTGGGTACTGACCGTGAAATCATAACAGCAGCAAAGCCTTTCTTCTTCGTAAAACAGGTCCTGGGGCTGCTGGAAGGATAATTCCTGACGGTTACACCCGTCCGGCGTGACTGTCAGCACCTCCTCCGCACAAACAGCTTCCAGCCAGATGCTCCGCCCGTTCCAGGGCAGCAGCTGTTTCTCCAGAGGTACACAAAGCTTGGATGCGGACACAAAGACCGGGCAATCAAGGCGTTCGGCGTAGCATTCGGATACGATGACAGGGCAGGTAAGCTCTTTGACCAGAATTGCTGTAAGCTGTTCTGTTTCCCAGCACTCTGGCCGCTGAAAGTCCAGTAAGACGGCCCTGGGTTGATGCTGCCCGATCAACTGCTGCAGCTGTATCAGGATCAGAGCCGGATCGTGATACCAAATGGGGGTGCGGTCGTTGACCATCAGAATAGAACCGGGCGGCAGAGAATGGGGCAGGTTGGAAAGCCCTGTGGAATAGGCTGAAAAGTGGCAGGCCATCCAGGCGACATTTTCCGGCAGCTGGTGTGAAAGGGTCAGTTCTCCGGCAGTCATTGCCAGATATGTGCGCAATTGCATAGACAAAATCCTCCTGCCGTGATATACTAACGCAGTAAACCTGATTGATTTTATGAAAGGGGAGGCGAGATTATGTCATTGCCCCTGCTGCCGGATCATCTGGCAGGGAAGCTGGTGGATCTGGAGCCTGCCTGGCTGCAGAAGGAAGGGATCCGCCTGCTGATGCTGGATTTTGACAATACCATCGTGCCTTACACCACCAATGAGCCGACGGAGGAAATGAAGCGCTGGCTGGAGGCACTGCTGGCATCCCCTATAGAACTGTGTGTGGTGTCCAACAGTCGTAACGACCGTGTGAAGATCTTCTGCCAAAAATATGGTCTGGATTGTATCACCCATGCCGGAAAACCCTTTTCCAGGGGCATTCGCCAATGTATGCAAAAATATGCCCTTTCCCCGGAACAGTGCGCCCTGGCGGGGGATCAGATCTACACAGATACCTTGGGCGCAAACTGTGCCGGTGTCAGATCCATATTGGTCAAAGCCATCCACAATCACAATTTTTGGCTGAAGCTGCGGCATATGGCGGAACTGCCGTTCATCTTTGCAGCGAGAAAGAGGAGCGTAACAAAATGAAGAATATGGAAAAATACCTGTCCGTCCTGGCAGACGATACCCAGGGACTGCTGCTCACATCCCGTTACAGCCGTCATTACGGCGCCCAGTTTGATATTGCCGAGGGTGTGGCTGTCATTACCCGAAAGGGCTGTCGTTATTATACCGACAGCCGCTATATCGAATCCGCCCAGAACAATATCCGGGGATTCCAGGTGCTGGAAGTGAACCTGGCCAATCCTTATGAAAAGCTGATCAATGAGGCGATTGCCGATTTCGGCGTGCAGGTGCTGGGCTATGAGGAGGACTATCTGACGGTCGTGGAACTGCGGCAGTATGAAAGCCTGCTCAATGCCAAGCTTATGCCTATGAACCGGGAGATTCACCAGTTTCGCACTGTAAAGGAGGATTGGGAACTGGAGCGGATGCGTAAGGCTCAGTCCATTACAGATAAGGCTTTTTCCGAAATCCTCACCCGTCTGAAAGCAGGTATGACGGAAAAAGAGCTTCAGGCGGAACTGATCTACTGCCTGTATAAAAACGGTGCGGACGGCCTGGCCTTTTCTCCCATTGTTGTGTCTGGGCCCAATACCAGCCTTCCCCACGGCGTGCCGGGCGACCGGGTGATCTGCCAGGGCGACTTTGTGACTATGGACTTTGGCGCGGCCTTCCGGGGATACTGTTCGGATATGACCCGTACGGTGGCGGTAGGGTTTGCCACGGAGGAGATGAAAAAGGTCTACAATACGGTGCTGGAAGCCCAGGAGGCAGGTATTGCTGTGAGCAAGGCCGGTGTGATGGGCAAGGATGTGGACGCTGCCGCCCGCAACGTGATCGTCCAGGCCGGTTACGGCCCATACTTTGGCCACGGCTATGGTCACTGCCTGGGTATGGAGATCCACGAAAACCCCCGCTGCGCTATCAATTGGGAGACGGTAATTGAGGAGAATATGGTATCCTCTGCCGAACCCGGCATCTATTTGCCCGGAAAATTCGGTGTCAGAATCGAAGATGTGCTGATTTTTAAGGCAGATGGATACGAGAATATAACACGCAGCCCCAAAAATTTGATAATTGTGTGAAAAAATTCAGTTTTCCCCTTGCAAAAACGGCGATTTTCGGTTAGAATATATCAGCTAACATATTCAGTAAATCAGCCCATCAGGGCATACACTTAGGAGGATTTTCAAATGATTTCTGCAGGTGAATTTAGAAACGGTATTACCTTCGATATGGACGGCAAGGTTATGCAGGTTATCGAGTTCCAGCATGTTAAGCCCGGCAAGGGCGCTGCATTTGTTCGCGTTAAGATGAAGAACGTCATCACCGGCGGCGTGACCGAAACCAGCTTCAACCCCTCTGCAAAGTACCCCACCGCTTACATTGAGCGCAAGAAGATGGAGTACTCCTACAATGACGGCGAGCTGTACTACTTTATGGACAACGAGACCTACGAGCTGGTCCCCATTGAGAAGAGCGCGCTGGACGAGTCCTTCAACTTCGTTAAGGAGAACGATACCTGCACCATTATGAGCTATAAGGGCAGCGTTTTCGGCGTTGAAGTTCCCAACTTCGCTGACCTGGTTGTTACCGCCACCGAGCCTGGATTTGCCGGCAACACCGCTACCAACACCCTGAAGCCCGCTACTCTGGAGACCGGCGCTGAGGTTAAGGTCCCCCTGTTCATCAACGAGGGCGACAAGATCCAGATCGATACCCGCACCGGTGAGTACCTGGGTCGTTCCAAGGCTTGATTTGTTGTAATAAGAACACTTTTCTATGGCCGTAATTGGCTGACAAGGAGTAATAGTTATGACGATTACTGAGAAGTCCGCATACCTGAGGGGCCTGATGGATGGCCTGAACCTGGATACCGAGAAGGCTGAGGGCAAGCTGATTGCTTCCATCGTGGATCTGCTGGGCGACATCACCAAGAAGCTGTCCGATGTGGAAGATACCACCATCGCAATCTCCGATGAGCTGGATGAGATCGAGGAAGACCTGGATGCCATCGAGGACTACATCCTGGACGAAGAGGATGACGACTACGAAGACGACTATGAGGACGACTTCGACGACGAGGACTACGATGATGATTTTGACGACGAAGGCTTTGACTTTGGCGATGAGGAAACCACCATCTATGAAGTGAAGTGCGCCTGCGGCAGCATCATCGACTTCGATGAAGAAACCCTGGAGGAGGGCAGCATCGTATGCCCCGACTGCGGTGAGATCCTGGAGTTCTCCCTGGAAGAGGACGACGAGGAGTAATTTTCCAAAATGAAAAGAGCGTACTGCGTTGGCAGTGCGCTCTTTCTGCTACATAAAGAACCGGACAGTCATAGAAGCGGCAAAGAATCCCACAAAATCCGCAATCAGCGCTGACGCCACGGTATAACGGGTCTTTTTGATACCGGCAGCGCCAAAATAAACGCTGATGGTGTAAAAGGTGGTTTCTGTGGAGCCCAGCATAACGGCGGCTGTACGTCCGATCAACGAATCCACGCCGTAGGTTGCCATCAGATCGGCGCCGACGGCCAGAGCGGCGCTGCCGCTGATGGGACGGATCAATACCAAAATTCCGGTCTCCGGCGGTATCCCGAAAAAAGAAAAGATAGGAGAAAAGAGCTTGCCGAAATATTCAACAGCCCCGGATGCCCGTAACATACTTACCGCACACATCAGCAGGATCAGTGTAGGTGTCAGAGTCAGCAGCAGCTTCAAACCCTGCGCAGCGCCGCCTGTCAAGATATCATAAGCATTCTCTTTTTTTCGCAAAGCCAGGATACACAGCAGCGCCAGCAACCCTGGCACAATGTAGTCAGTCATTGGGCCACAGCTTTCCGAAACACCAGGCGGCCAAAAGGCCTGCTGCGGTGGATAGTAAACTGGTCAGCCATACACAGGGCAGGATGTCAAAAGGCCTTGCGCATCCAAGTCCGGACCGTACGGCAGCCACGTTGGCAGGGATCAGCTGGATGGAAGCGGTGTTCAGAACGATCAGCCGGCACAGCTCGTCTGATGCCCAGCCGGTACGGCTGTGCCCTGCAAGACGCTGAGCGGCCTGAATTCCCATAGGTGTGGCCGCGTTGCCCAGACCCAGAATGTTGGCGCAGACATTGGCGCTCAGATGACTTGCCAGAGCCTGGTCGGCAGCAGAAGAGGGGAAGATCCTGGATAAAACCGGGCGTAGAAGCCGGGACAGTTTTTGGGTCAGCCCCACTTTTTCCATCAGTGCACCCACGCCGGTCCAGAGACATATGGAGCCTGCAATGGAGATGACCAGAGTGATGCCTGCCTGGGCGCCTGCAGGAACCGAGGCAGCCAAGGCCGGACCGTTTCCGAGAATCAGCGCCGCAATCGCAGAAATGCCCACTAGAGCGGACCATATCCACGTCATTACCATAATTCATCCCTCCCGGACAAGTCTATGCGCCAGGCCGGTGGACTTTCCATTCAAAAAATATTTGACATATTAGTGGGAAATTAGTATAATGTTTTATGTTAGAAATAAGCCGATATAATTGGAGATGAAAGAAAGGAGTGGGATGCCATATGAAATCAACCGGCATTGTTCGCAAGGTTGACGAATTGGGTCGAATTGTCCTGCCGATTGAACTGCGGCGTACGTTGGATATTGCAGAGCGGGATGAGCTGGAGATCTACCTGGACGACGATAAAGTTGTTCTGAAAAAGTATGAACCTTCCTGCATCTTCTGCTCTTCTTCCCGGGATCTGGTCTCTTATCGGGGAAGAAATGTGTGTATGGAATGTATCGAGAAGATGAATAAAATCTGATAAATAACCGCAGCAGATGTTTATCTGCTGCGGTTTTCTCATTCACTCAGAGCGGCGTCGTACACCACATTTTTCGGAAGATCCAGTTCTTTTGCTGTCTGCTTGATGGCGTCTTTACGGCTCATTCCCTGGGCGACCAGCTGGGAAACTCTGGAAGCGGCATCCTGGGCGGTGGCACCGGCTTTTTCCTCCGGCTGCGCACCGGCCACCACCAGAACGAATTCCCCTTTGGGGCTTTGCTGGGCGTACAGTGCAATGGCATCGCCCAAGGTGGTGCGGACCACCTCTTCGTGGAGCTTGGTCAGCTCCCGACACAGGCTCACAGACCGGTCAGCACCGAAGAACTCTGCCATGTCCTGCAGGGTGGATACCAACTTGTGGGGCGCTTCATAAAAAATCATTGTCCGTTGCTCGCCCACCAGAGACTGCAGATGCTCCTTGCGGTTTTTCTTCGCGGTGGACAGAAATCCCTCAAAGCAGAACCGTCCGGTAGACTGACCGGAGATGCTCAGCGCGGTAATGGCCGCGCAAGGGCCGGGGATGGCGCACACGGTAATGCCGGCCTGGGCGCACAGCTTCACCAGATCCTCGCCGGGATCGGAGATGGCGGGGCTACCTGCGTCGGAAACCAACGCGCAGGTCTCACCGGCCAGAATCCGTTCCACGATGGCAGTACCTTTTTGCGTCTTGTTATGCTCGTAGTAGCTGACAAGGCTTTTTTTAATACCCAGGTGATTGAGCAGCTTCAGGCTTACCCGGGTGTCCTCTGCGGCGATAAAATCAGCCTGCTCCAGGGTTTGACGGCAGCGGATGGAGATATCTCCCAGATTTCCGATGGGAGTAGGGACCAAATACAACATTCCGGGCATACAGAGTCCTCCTATTGGTGGTAGAGATCTTGATAAAATTGGGTAGGAGAGCCGTCACGGTGATATAAGCTCTCTTCTTCCCACAATAGTCCGGGTTTGCCTCCCTTGCGGCATTGAAGCAGGACCAATGTAACAGGGCCGTCGCTTCTGTGACGGATCAGCCGCAGCCGTTTTGGCTCCAGACCGCTTTTTACAGCGTAGCTGCAAAGACTTGCAAGCTGCTCTGGCTTGTGGACGATGCAGAAGTCACCACCGTAACGAAGAGCCCAGGCGGCGCTGGTGAACAGGTTCTCAGGAGAAAACTGCACACCCTGTCGGGCCGCCGAGAGGGTTTTGCTGGCAACACCGTCGGGATAATAGGGCGGGTTGGACACGCAAACGTGAAAACTGCCGGGTTTTACAAGGGAGGGGATGTGATTCAAATCGCCGCATATACTGATTAGACGGTCAGTAAGAGAATTTGTCCGACTGTTTCGCAGGGCAGTAAGATGGGCCGGCTCATCCAGCTCCACACCGGTAACGGTGCAATCCGGGTGTCTGGCGCATAAAAGCATTCCCAATGTACCGCAGCCGGAACCCAGATCCAGAACGGAGGCGTTGCGGGGCAGTTTTACAAATTGGGACAAAAGAATGGAATCTGTACTTAAGGGAAATGCCCCCGGAGCGATTTCCAGGGTGTAGCCGTTTTGCAATTGCTCCATAGAAACCTCCTGTTGTCGGGAATGAAAAAATCAGCCTGCACTGCGGGAAAACCCGGTAGTGCAGGCCGACTGCAGATCGGAAATCAGCCTTCCTCGATTGCTTCGACGGGGCAGTTGTCGACACAAGTGCCGCAATCAACACAAACATCAGCGTCGATGACGTAGATACCATCACCCTCAGCGATTGCTTCTACGGGGCAGTTTTCTGCACAAGTACCGCAGCTAACGCAAGCATCAGTAATTTTGTATGCCATGACTTTCCCTCCAAATAAGTATTGTAGCGCATATCAGCGATTGAATGCACCTCTATTCTACCACATGATTTATAAAATGCAATTGTTTTTTCAAAAAACATCTGTATATTTTGGGAGGACTTAGGGGAAACTTTCTGCCAAAGGGAGGGGTACCTATGCGTTATGGGGTGCAAGCGCAGAAATTGCTGACAGAAGCAGCAGCCTGTGCCAGGTCTATGGGTCATAGCTATGTGGGCAGTGTTCACCTGCTTTTGGCTATGCTGCAGCAGCGCAGCGAAGCATCCCAATTGCTGCAGATGGCAGGTGTACGAAGCCGTGTTACGGGACAGATGGCACAGGTTTTATATGGCAAGGGGTCGTCGGATCTCCCATTGCCCCAGGGGTTGTCGCTCCAGGCCAGAGCCATTTTGCAGGGAGCGGGCAGGGAGGCAAGACTGCTGGGCTGCAGAAATGTGGAGACCATCCACATATTGCTGTCTATGCTGCGCCGGCAGGAAACAGCAGCCCATATTTTGCTGCTTTTAAATGATGTGGATACGGACGGCCTGTTTTCCAGAACCGTAGAATATGTGCGGTGGGAAAACAGCAGGGCAGATGTGAAAAAGAAGGAGGTCGTGACAACGAGACTGGTTGAGCAATTTGGAGAGGATCTGCTGCAGAAAACTGGGATGATGGAACCGGTAATTGGCAGAGATAAGGAAATCGAAACGGTGATCGGAATACTGAGCCGGAAGAATAAGAATAATCCTGCCCTGGTGGGAGAACCCGGCGTGGGCAAAACCGCCATTGCGGAGGGATTGGCCCAGCGGATGGCGATGGGTCTGGTGCCGCCACAGTTGAAGGATAAGCGGCTGATCAGCCTGAATATGGCCAATCTGGTGGCGGGAACCAAATACCGGGGAGAATTTGAGGAGCGGCTACGGGATGTGCTGGCGGAGATCAAACGCAGTGGAGATATCATTCTCTTTGTAGATGAAATGCATACCATCGTAGGAGCAGGCGCCGCGGAGGGCGCCATCGACGCGGCCAATATTTTCAAACCGTCCCTTGGCCGCGGAGAATTACAAATGCTGGGCGCTACTACTATGGAGGAATACAGAAAGTATATCGAAAAAGATCCGGCATTGGAGCGCCGATTCCGTCCAGTGCGGGTGGATGAGCCGGATAAAGAATCTAGTCTTGCTATTTTGCGGGGACTTCGCCCCGGGTTGGAGCGGCATCATCATATGCGTATTTCTGAGGAAGCACTTACAGAGGCGGTGCGGCTTTCTCAACGGTATTTGCCGGACCTCTTCCTGCCGGATAAGGCTATAGACGTTTTGGATGAGGGCGCGGCCCATGCCCATATGGAGGAATTATCCTCCGGAAAATATGGAAACCGGCAGGAACTGGAACAGGAACTTAATGAGGCTGTTCGGGAGAGTCGGTATGAGAAGGCTGCCGCGCTGCGGGATAAAATGCAGCGTCTATCCAGCCGCCAGGAGGGGCTGAGGCGCAGCCGCTGTGTCACGGGCGCTGATGTGGCCTGGGCGGTGTCCCAGCGAACGGGAATCCCGGTGGGACGGTTGACAACAGATGAAAAAAGCAGGATCTTGAAGCTGGAACAGACGCTTAACCAGTATGTGCTGGGTCAGGAAAAAGCAGTGGAACAGGTGAGCTGCTGCCTGCAAAGGGGGTTGTGCGGCATCCGGGACGAGCACCGGCCTGTGGCCAGTATTATGCTTGCAGGTCCTACCGGTGTGGGTAAGACCGAATTGTGCCGGGCGCTGGCCCAGGAGCTGTTTGGCAGCAAAGATGCTATGATCCGTCTGGATATGTCGGAATTTATGGAAAAGCATGCAGTGTCCCGGCTGATCGGAGCGCCTGCCGGGTATGTGGGTTATGAGGAAGGCGGAAAGCTGACGGAGGCGGTTCGCCGCAGACCCTACTGCATCGTGCTGTTTGATGAGCTGGAGAAAGCCCATCCGGAGGTCAGCGGAATTCTGCTGCAGATCATGGAGGAGGGTGAACTGACTGACTCCACGGGGAGAAAGGTCAGCTTCAAAAATGCTGTGGTCGTGATGACCTCAAATCTGGGCGGTAAAGAAAAAGGAGAGGGGCTGGGTTTCCAGCCGGCAGGCAGAAGCGGAAAGACCGACCAGGCATTGCGGCAGCATTTTACACCGGAGTTTTTGGGAAGACTGGACTGCGTAGTCCACTTCAGCCCACTTTCCAAAGAAACATTGGAGAAGATCGCGCAAAAATACTTGTCGCAGCTGTGCGCGCGGGTGCAAAACGGGGGATCCCAGCTGCTGCTGCCGCCGGAGCTTCCCATGAAACTGGCCGGGCAATGTACGGACACCTCCGGTGCCCGTCAGGTACGTCGGCTGGTGCAGGAAACAGTGGAAGGTCCGCTGGCTTTGTTCCTGCTTCAATGCAATAAAAAGCCGCTGCGGATTAAGTCCTGCTGGGAAGACAATAGGATAAAATTCTTTGGATGATATGAGGAAAACCTAATTTTAGAACAAGTGTTCTAAAATTAGGTTTTTACCGTAATTTTCGGTAATTTTTTCGGAAAAATGTGAAGAAAAATATTGATTTTTAGAAGCACATACGTTATACTGTCATTAAATGGAGTAAAGTGGTAGAAAAGTGGAGTAAAATGGAGTGGAGGTGACCGGGTTGATCGGAAAGTATCCTGCAAAACTGGACGATAAAAACCGTTTGTTCGTTCCGGCAAAGCTTCGTGCGGAGCTGGGCCAGGACTTCTACGTCACCCTGGGTGTCAACTGCGGTCACAGATGCCTGACAGCTTATACCAATAGCGATTGGGAAACCTTAAGCCAGAACTATAACACCCTGCCCATTTCTCAGCGGGCAGCTGCCACAAGTCTGATTTTTATGAACGCGACCCAGTGCAGTCCCGATAAGCAGTTCCGGTTTGGCCTCACTCAGTTTCTGTTGGACTATGCGGGAATCCACCGGGATGTGATGATCGTGGGTCGGGCAGGCCAGGCAGAGATCTGGGACGCAGAGGAATTCGCACGCTTTGAGCAGGAGAATCTTACCCCTGAAAAACTGCTGGCATCCCTGGAGGCAATCGGTCTATGAAAGAATTTCACCATATTTCGGTACTGCTGCAGGAGTGCCTGGACGGCTTGGATATTAAGCCGGATGGGATCTATGTGGACGGCACTCTCGGCGGTGCGGGCCATTCCAGTCAGATTGCCAAACGCCTGACAACCGGCCGGCTGATCGGTATCGACAGAGATCCGGTTGCCCTGGAAGCCGCGGGAGAGCGGCTGGAACCCAACAAAGACGTGGTGACGCTGGTCCATTCCAATTTCTGCGAAATGGCCTCGGTGCTGGATGATCTGGGTATCCGGGGTGTGGATGGCATTCTTCTGGATCTGGGTGTTTCCTCCCCACAGCTGGACGATGGGGAACGGGGTTTTTCCTATATGGCCGACGCCCCTCTGGATATGAGAATGAACAGCCAGGACACGCTGAGTGCCTATAACGTGGTGAACGAATGGTCCTACGAAGAACTCAAACACATCCTCTACACCTACGGCGAAGAGCGCTACGCTCCCCAGATCGCCTCTGGGATCTGCCGGGTCAGAGAGGAACACCCCATCGAAACCACCTTTCAATTGGTGGATGTGATCCGGGGCGCAATGCCCGCCGCGGCGCTGCGTGAAAAGCAGCACCCGGCAAAACGCAGCTTCCAGGCGATCCGCATCGCGGTAAACGATGAACTGGGCAGTGTGGAAAAGGCAATGGAAGATGCCATTCCATTACTGAATCCCGGCGGACGTTTGGCAGTGGTCACTTTCCATTCTCTGGAGGACAGAATCGTGAAAAATGCTATGACGGCAGCATCCAAAGGCTGCACCTGTCCGCCCAGCTTCCCGGTGTGTGTCTGTGGCAAGAAACCTCAGGTGAAGCTGATCAGCAAAAAGCCGATCGTGGCATCCCAGGAAGAATTGGATTGCAACCCACGCTCCCGCAGCGCAAAGCTCCGGGTGTGTGAGAAATTATAAAAGAGCGCAGAAAGGAGGAAGCACAATGGTACGCAATTTGGATGTACAATATGTCCGCTATTACACGGCCGGCAGTGCAGCCCAGAAACTATCCCCTGCATACACGTCTATAAAACCCGTGCTTCCTGTGCCTAAGAAACGCAAGGTCCATAAGATCTACGTAGACCCGGTAGCAGTGGTTGGTATTGTCGTGGCGGTTTGTATGTTCTGTATGATGCTGACCGGCATTAGGCAGCTCCAACAGGCTCAGGAACAGACCGTCGCTCTGGAAAACTATGTGGCGCAGCTGGAAAATCGCAACCAGTCGCTGCAGGCCCAGTTCAGCGAAAGCTATGATCTGCGTGACGTGGAACGTACGGCTCTGGCTATGGGAATGATTCCCCAGGAGCAGGCGACGCGCGTTACGTTGTCCGTTCCGCTGCCCGAACCCGAGCCGAACCCCACGGTATGGGAAGCGGTAGGAACCTTTTTGACAGGACTGTTTGCATAATGATCGTCCCGGCCAATAGACTTTAATAGCAGCTGCAGTGGGCGGCGAGGGAAACCCCTTGCTGCCCATTGCGACTATTGGCGGGGAAGGTTGGATGGATTTGGCAAAAAATAAACACAAGCAGCAGTTTGCTCGGGTACGTTACGATTCCGGCCAGTACAGGCGGATTGTATGGACAGCGGCGGTGCTGGGCGTGGTAGCGTTTGTGCCGGTGGCTTTCAGACTGTATAATCTGATGGTGTCAAATTACAGCTATTATTCCAGATTGGCGCTGGACAACCAGACCCGTATCACATCCGTGAGCGGTGAGAGAGGTCTGATTTACGATCGGAATATGGATATCCTGGCCTGCAATCAAGCGGTGCAGACCGTTTACCTCAATCCCCACGAACTGAAGCAGTCCAGGGCGGATATGCAGCTGGTATCTGAAAATCTTGCACAGCTTCTGGACCTGGACCCACAATGGATTCTGGAACAGAGCAAGGATATGAAGCTGCGCTATAAAAGGATTGCGTCCGGAGTTGACAATGAAACAGCCAACGCGATCCGAAGTTTTATTAACGAGTACAGTATTTCCGGGATCCACCTGGAACCCGGCTCCCAACGGCTGTACCCCTACGGGTCGCTGGCCAGCCAGGTCATAGGCTTTACCAATGCCTCCAATACAGGTTCTGAGGGAATTGAGGCGGCCTATAACAGCTTTTTGGAGGCTGGTACCAGTAAGGTGGTTACCACAAAGGGCAACAATGAAATGGATATGCCCTATTCTTACGAAAACTACATTTCCTCTCAGCCGGGCTGCAGCGTGGTTCTGACTATCGACGCAACGGTGCAGGCCTGCCTGGAGAAGCAGATGGAAGCGGCCATTGCCCGTTACGATGTGCAAAACGGGGCATTTGGTATGGTAATGGAAGCCAAGACCGGACAGATCCTGGCAATGGCTACCCTGGGGGGCTATGATCCAAACCAATATCTGGAAATATATGATGCAGATGCTGCGCAACAGCTGGAGGATATGCGCAAGGCATATGAAAGCCTTCCGCAGGACAGCGAAGCGTATACTGCCGGGAAACAGACCTATCGGGAAGCTCTGCGGCAGGCCCAGCTGAAGCAGTGGCGTAACCGGTGCCTGTCCGATGGCTACGAGCCAGGGTCTACGTTTAAGGTCCTTACAATGGCGGCGGCGCTGGATTGCGGCGCTATTGACCTGCAGACCGGCTTTCACTGTTCCGGTGCGGAGCAGATCCCCGGAAGATCCCAGCGCCTGCATTGCTGGCGCTCCGCAGGCCACGGTTCCCAGCAGACCCCCCAGGCGCTGCAAAACTCCTGCAATCTGGCATTTGCCCATATTGCGCTGAAACTGGGTGGGGAACGGTTTTATGACTATGTGCAGAAATTTGGTGTACTGGAAAAGACTGGGATCGACCTGGCAGGAGAGAGTAAGGGTGTATTCTTCAGCAAAGAGCTGGTGATAGATACAGACAAATGGGGTACGGCATCCCTTACATCCGGATCCTTTGGCCAGACTTTCAAACTCACACCGCTGCAGCTGGTTCGGGCAATTGCCAGCGTTGTAAACGGCGGTTATCTCATGGAACCCTATCTGGTGGCTGAGGTTTTGGATGGGGAAGGGAACACGGTTCTGAAGCAGGAACCCACAGAAATCCGGCGGGTCATCAGCCAGGAAACTTCCCGGACTATGTGTACGCTTTTGGAATCCGTTGTTACGGAAGGAACTGCCAAAAACGCGGCGGTTGCCGGATTTTCCATCGGTGGAAAGACCGGAACCAGCGAAAAAATTGACGTATTTGATGACAATGGCCAGCGAACTTTGGATAAAATCGTATCATTTGTAGGGGTTGCGCCGATGGACGATCCGGAGTATATTGTACTGGTAGCTCTGGACACGCCATCCCGGCAAACCGGGATCTACATTTCCGGCGGCGTGATGGCGGCACCTACGGTGGGCGCTGTGATGGCTGATATTCTGCCCTATCTGGGCGTGGAACAGGAGCAGACAGAGGAGCAGGTTGCTGTGGAGAACTTGACGGGTATGAGTCCGGAACAGGCAGAGCAGACCCTCAAAAAACAGGGTCTTGTGGCCAGTGTCCTGGGAACAGGCGAAACGGTTACCGGACAGATCCCGGAACCGGGGCAGCAGGCGGCAGTCGGGTCACAGGTTCTGGTATATCTGGACCAGGAACTGCCGCAGCGACAGGTGACGGTACCAGATTTTTCGGGAATGACCCGCCAGCAGGCCAGTGATACCGCCGGAAAGCTGGGGCTTCTCATTACCGTCAGCGGCAATGATACGGTAGCTCCCAATGTGACAGTTGTGAGTCAGTCCTATGCAAAAGATTCTCTCGTCCCGGTAGGGACGTCTATACGGCTTCAATTTGCCGATACAACCGCAGCCGACTAGGCAAAAACAAAGGAGTTTGTTATGAAACTGAAAGATCTACTTTTGGATATCCCTGTTTTGAAGACCAACGCGGATATGGAACAGGAAATTGGCAGCGTGGTCTACGATTCCCGCAAGGCCTGCCCCGGCAGCTTGTTTGTAGCCATCAGCGGCTTTGCAACCGATGGCAATCGGTTCATCCCTATGGCACTGGAAAAGGGCGCGGCGGTGGTCGTGACCGCCAAAGAACCGGCTGAGGATGTGCCTTATGTCCTGGTGGAGTCAGACAGAATGGCCCTTGCCTATCTGGGCAGGAACTTCTATGAAGATCCCGCGTCTAAAATGAAGCTGATCGGTGTCACAGGCACTAACGGCAAAACCTCCTCCACGCTGCTTTTGAAACACGTTCTGGAGCAGGTTTTGGGTGCTAAGGTGGGCCTTATGGGCACGATGGAGAATATGATCGGCCAGGAGAGCATCCCCACGGAGCGCACCACACCGGAAAGCTTTGAATTGCAGGCCCTGCTGGCACGTATGCAGCAGGCCGGTTGCAGCCACGTGATCATGGAGGTGTCCTCCCACGCTATCGCACTGGACCGTGTGGCGGGACTCACCTATGAGGTGGCGGCCTTTACCAATCTGACAGAGGATCACCTGGATTTCCACAAGTCTATGGAAGAATATTGTGACACCAAGGCGGAGCTGTTTGCCCGTTGCCGCTATGCCTGCGCGAATATGGACGATCAGTGGTTTACCAGAATGTGCGCAAAGGCAAAAGTGCCGGTGCTGACCTTCTCCGGAAAGGACGGCGCTGACCTGTTTGCAAAAGATGCGGAGCTTCTGTCGGACGGCGTTCGGTTTACCGCGGTGATGGGAGAAAAACAGGTGCAGGTACAGCTGCCGATTCCCGGAAAATTTACGGTATACAATGCGCTCACCGTTTTGGCTATGGCCACCCAACTGGGTATTTCTCTTGAGGATGCCGGGGATGCGCTAAAAACCGCAAAGGGTGTGAAAGGCCGTGTGGAAGTGGTCCCCACGCCCGGTAAGGATTACACGGTGCTGATTGATTATGCCCATACGCCGGATGGCCTGGAAAACGTGCTGTCCTCTGTAAAGGGTTTTTGCAAGGGAAGACTGATCGCGGTGTTTGGCTGCGGCGGCGACCGCGACCCCATCAAGCGGCCCATTATGGGCAGAATCGGCACCCAGATCGCGGACATTGCCATCATCACATCCGACAATCCCCGTACAGAAAAACCTATGGCCATTATTGAAGACATCCTAAAAGGTGTAGATTCCCAGGGTAAAAGTTATGAAGTAATTGAAAATCGTCCAAAAGCAATCTGCTACGCTATGGACATTGCGCAAAAGAATGATATAATTGTATTGGCAGGAAAGGGCCACGAAACATACCAGGAGATCTGTGGGGTAAAGCACCATTTGGATGAACGGGAAGTGGTTGCCGCACACCTGGAGGAAACGAGGTAAATATATGGGCAGAATCACATTGCAGCAGGCTGCGCAGTGGTGCGGCGGCAGCATTGACCCCAAATATAAAGATATCACCTTTTTAGGTGCTTGCAATGATACAAGAAAACTGGAGAGCGGCCAGCTGTTTGTGGCCCTGCAGGGTGCCCGGGATGGACACGAGTTTATTCCGGCCGCCTTGGAAAGGGGTGCGGCGGCAGTGCTCTGCAGCCGCTGCGATGGGGATTATCCGGCCATTGTGGTAGACGACCCCCGTATCGCCCTGGGAAAGATCGCCCGGGGAGAGCGCCGGCGTTTGGGTATCAAGGTTGTTGGTGTGACCGGCTCTGTGGGCAAAAGCACCACAAAAGAGATGATCGTGGCTGTACTGGAGAGCGCTTACCGGGTGGCAAAGACTCCGGCAAATCACAATAATGACATCGGTATGCCTATGGCGATCCTGTCGATTCCCGAGAATACACAGGTGGCGGTTCTGGAAATGGGTATGAACCACTTCCGGGAGATCGCATATCTGGCGGATATCGCAAAGCCGGATGTGGCTGTGATCATTAACATCGGAACTATGCACATTGAACACCTGGGCTCCCAGGAGGGAATCCTGCAGGCAAAGCTGGAGATCCTGGAGGGACTGGATCCGGACGGATGTGTGGTTCTGAACGGTGACGACATCCTGCTGTGGAATCAGAATAAGAGCGATGGGTTCAAAACGGTTTATTTCGGTTACCGGAATGAGTGCTGCCAAGTTCTGGGTACGGACATAAAGGAAGAGGACTCTCACATTACGTTCCAGGCCCGGTGTGGGGAAGATGCGTTTGATGTGGAACTGGCTCTGGAAGGCAAACACTATGTGTCCGATGCGCTGGCTGCCATTGCGGTGGGCCGGCAGCTGGGAATTTCTGTTGAGCAGATTGCGTCCAGTTTGTCCGGTTTCCACAATATGGCCGGCAGACAGGAGATCTTCCAGCGTGACGGCTATACCATTATCAAAGACTGTTACAACGCAGGCCCTGAATCTATGGCCGCCGCGCTGAATGTTCTGGGAAATAAACCCGGCCGCCATATGGCGGTTCTGGGAGATATGCTGGAGCTGGGCGTGCGCAGTCCTGCGGAGCATTACCGCATCGGCAGAATTGCCGCGGAAAAGGCACAGATCCTGCTGGCATATGGCCCCAACAGCGTGCGTATGCTCAACGGTGCGCTGACCGGGGGGATGCCTCCCAACCGCGCCAGAGCCTTTACGGACCGAGAACGTCTGATCCAGGTCCTGAAGAGCCTGGCCCGGCCCGGCGATGTTATACTGTTTAAGGGCAGCCGGGGTATGCGGATGGAGCTGATCCTGGAAGGCTTCCTAGAGGAAGAAAAATAAACGGAGGAACACTCGATGCTGAGAATTGTTATAACGGCGGCTGTGGCGGCGGTCCTGTCCGGCGTATTCGGTTATTTTTTGATCCCGGTGCTGCGGGCGATCAAGGCCGGCCAGTCCATCCGGGAGGAGGGACCCATCTGGCATAACAACAAAGCAGGAACCCCTATGATGGGCGGCTTGATGTTTATTGCAGCGGCGATCGTCTGCCTGCTTGCCAACATCCCCGCGATGGAGGAGACAACGGTCTTCTATGTGCTGGTTTTGGGTCTGTGCTTCGGGTTTGTGGGATTCCTGGACGATTTCTATAAACTCAAATATAAGAGAAATCTGGGTCTGACCTCTGCCCAGAAGGCACTTTTGCAGATGGCCGTATCGGCACTGTATCTGTACCTGCTGTATAAAGAGGGCAGTATGACCAGTGATCTGTACATCCCGTTCTTTGACGTAACCTTCCATATCCATCCGATGGTATATGTGTTCTTTGCGATGTTTGTGATTGTTGGATGCGTCAATGCGGTGAACCTTACCGATGGTGTCGACGGACTGTCCAGCTCGGTGACACTGCCTGTAATGGTCTTTTTTGCGGCGGCTGCCATCGCAATGGGAAGATACGATCTGGCATTGCTGCCGGCAGCGCTGGTAGGCGGTCTGATTGCCTATCTGTTCTACAATTGGAATCCTGCCAAGGTCTTTATGGGCGTTACCGGCACTTTGTTCCTGGGCGGCATCGTGTGCGGATTGTCCTTTGCGCTGGATATGCCCCTGGTCCTGATCCTGGTGGGCTTTGTGTACATCGTGGAAACCATGTCCGTGATCCTGCAGGTGGGTTACTTCAAGCTGACCCACGGCAAGCGCCTGTTCAAGATGTCTCCCATCCACCACCATTATGAGATGTGCGGCTGGAAAGAGGAGAAGATCGTTTTCGTATTCTCCGCTGTCAGCGCGGTTATGTGCGTGATTGCCTGGTTTGCGGTGTCCGGACACCTGGGATAAAACGAAAGGAGTTTTTTAGGTGGCGCAGAACATTCTGCCTACCAAAGAGAACCGCCGTCTTCGGACGGGTGAACCTGTGGACGGTGTCTTTTTGACACTTCTATTGCTCCTTCTGTGTGTGGGACTGGTTATGCTGTATTCGGCAAGCTCTGCCCAGAGCCGCTATGATACAGGCTATACCCAGTCCACACGGTATTTACAAAAGCAGGCCATCTGTGCGCTGCTCGGCCTCATCGCAATGGCTGCGGCAAGCCGGATCCCGGCCCAGTTCTGGAATGAGATGGCCTGGCCCGCGTATGGTGTCAGCATCCTGCTGCTGCTTTGCGTGTTGCTGTTTGGCCAGTCCGTCAACGGTGCCCGGCGATGGATCAACATTGCAGGGATTCAGTTTCAGCCCTCAGAGATTGCCAAATTTACAATGATCCTGGTGCTCGCCAGATTGGCCAAAACCTATGGGGGCAGGGCAAAGCAGTTCCGTTACGGTGTTTTGGGCTTCGGAGCGGCACTTCTGGGAATCCTTGTGCCGCTGGCGCTGGAAAAACACCTTTCTGCCATTATGCTGATGGGCATGGTGGCTGTGGTAATGATGTTTGTGGCAGGTACCCACCCCAAGTGGCTGCTGGCAGGCGCCGGCGCGGCTGCGGTCTTCGTAGTGGTCTACATCAGCCTGATGGGTTATGCCGGTGACCGGGTGACGGCCTGGCTGCATCCGGAGCAGGACCCGGCGGATACGGGGTATCAGATCCTGCAGTCCCTGTATGCCATTGGCTCCGGGGGATTGTTCGGATTGGGTTTTGGGAAGAGCAGGCAGAAGTATCTGTACCTGCCCTTTCAGTACAATGACTATATTTTTGCGGTTATCTGTGAGGAATTGGGTCTGGTGGGGTCGCTGCTGATTATCGCCTTGTTCGCGGCGCTGATCCTGCGCGGATACGTGATCGCCCTGCAGGCCAAGGACCGGTTTTCTATGATCCTGGCGGCAGGCCTGGTCACGCTGATTGCGGTACAGACGGTGCTGAATCTGGGCGTGGTGACCAATTTGCTGCCCTCCACAGGAATCGCGCTCCCGTTCTTTTCTTACGGGGGAACTGCCCTGGCAGTGAATCTGGCTGAGATGGGGATTCTTTTGAGTATCTCACGCAGCCGCAATAAGGCAAGTTTACAGGAGGATCTGGAATGAACGTGATTTTTACCTGCGGAGGTACCGGAGGACATATCAATCCGGCTATCGCCGTAGCCAATATATGGAAAGAACGCTACCCGGACAGCAAGATCTTGTTTATCGGCGGTCAAGGCAGAATGGAAGAAGAACTTGTGCCTAAAGCCGGTTATGAGCTGGTAAGTCTTCCTGCCAGCGGTATTTCAAGAGGGAAATCCCTGAAGGCACTGAAGCATAATCTGAAGGCTGTCAGCAACGTGGTCTATTCTCTGAGACGGTGCAAGAGGATCATTCGACAGTTTCAGCCGGATGTGGTGGTGGGTACAGGCGGCTATGCCAGTTTCCCGGCGCTGATGGCCGCAAGCCAGATGAAGATTCCCACCTGTGTCCACGAGAGCAACGCAATGCCGGGCCTCACCACCCGCCTGATCTCCGACAGAGTGGACCGGGTTTTGGTGTGCTTCCCGGAGAGCGCTAAATATTACCGCAATCCCCAGAAGGTGGAAGTTGTAGGTATGCCGGTGCGAAAGGAATTCTTGAACACCAGAAAGGCAGATGCCCGGGCGGAACTGGGCCTGGACAGCCGGCCGGTAATCGTATCGGCTTTCGGCAGTCAGGGCGCCAAGGCAATGAATGAAATGACCGCCAAGATGTTTAAGCTGGAGCAGGATGCGGCTTTTCCGTACCAGCATATCCACGCAGCCGGCAGCTTCGGCTGGGAGTGGATGCCGGAATTCGTGGCACAACAGGGCGTTGACCTGTCCAAAACCCCGGCAATTAGAATGAAACAGTACATTTACAATATGCCCACGGTGATGGCAGCAGCGGATGTTGTGATCAGCCGGGCAGGTGCGTCCAGCTGTAATGAGATTGCGGCCTCCGGAACGCCCTGCATTCTGGTGCCTTCCCCCAACGTTACAGACAATCATCAGGAGAAGAATGCCCGGGCTCTGGCTGACAGGGGAGGGGCGGTGCTGATTTTGGAGCCTGAATGCACAGCCCAGCGTATGATGCAGGAGGTAAGCAGCCTGCTCTCCGACCGGGAACGCTGCGGTGCGATGGTCCGGTCTTTGCGGGATATGGCAGTTCCCGACAGCGCTGAGCGTATGTGCGCCATTATGGAGAGCCTGATAAAGAAGGAGAAATAAATGCAGACACAAAAGCAAAGAACAACCGCACAGAGAACCCGTTCCCGCTCGGCGGCAGTCAGAAGGCGGCCTTCCGGTACCGGCAGCAGGGATATCGTTTACACTGCGCCAAAACCATTTAACAGGAACCGCTTTCTGCTTCGTCTTGCCACAGTGGCGGCGATCGTACTTGCACTGATTTTGGGAATGTCTATCTTTTTTAAGGTGGAGAATGTATATGTTTCCGGTGCGAATAAATACACGGCCTGGCAGGTAAGAGAGGCTTCGGGAATCAAAGAGGGCGAGAACCTGCTGACGATCAGCCGTGCGAAAATCGCCGGCAGGATCAGAACGGAACTGCCCTACGCAGATAATGTGCGGGTGGGAATAAAATTGCCGGATTCGGTAAATATTGAAATCGTAGAGCTGGATGTGGCATATGCCATTGAGGCCAGCGATGGTACCTGGTGGCTGATGAGCGCAGACGGAAAGATAGTGGATACCACCTCTGCGGTGTCGGCCCTGGGATATACCAAAATTACGGGCGTGAAGATTGCCCAGCCGGAGCTGGCAATGACCGCTGTGGCGGCAGAACCGGAGCCGGAGCAGCCGCAGGATACACAGCCGCAGGATGATGCATCCCAGGACGATGGGTCTCAGGATGCCCAGTCCCTTATTGCCCCTGTGGTCACGGTGACCGGCGCCCAGCGTCTTGACAACGCATTGCAGATTCTGCAGGCGCTGGAGAGCAACGGGGTCGTTGGACAGGCGGGAAGCCTGGATGTGACGGATGTCACAGATATGCGGATGGAGTATGGTCTTCATTATCAGATACAGCTGGGTGACAGCAGCCGGATGGAATATAAGATCCAGCTTATGAAGGCGGCCATTGATCAAATGGGACCTTATCAGAGCGGTATCCTGGACGTGAGCTTCACAACTTGGCCCAATGAAGTGGGATATACACCCTTTGCGTCATAAAAACTCAAATTCTTTGACGAAAAAATAAGAATTTCTATTGACCGCATTGGATTTTTGGGATAGAATATTGGAGTAAGATTATATCTACGGCAGAAACGGAAGGTTTGTCTGCAAAATGATACATAGGAGGAAAGCAATATGGCTGAAAAGTACCCCGAGAGAGTTGTTAAAATTAAGGTGATCGGCGTCGGCGGCGCGGGCAACAATGTTATTAACCGTATGATCGAAGCCAAGGTTGGCGGCGTCGATTTCGTTGTTATCAATACGGATAAGCAGGACCTCAACAAGTCCATTTGTGAAAATAAGGTTCAGATCGGTGAGAAGCTTACCGGCGGTATGGGTGCAGGCTCCAAGCCTGAGATCGGCCAGAAGTCCGCAGAGGAAAGCCGTGCACAGATTGCTAAGGTCCTGGAAAATACTGATATGGTATTCATCACCGCAGGTATGGGCGGCGGCACCGGCACCGGCGCGGCACCCATTGTGGCAGAGCTGGCCCGGGAGGCTGGAATTCTGACCGTTGGTGTTGTTACCAAGCCCTTTAAGTTCGAGGGTGCAAACCGTATGCGCCAGGCAGACAACGGTATCGCGGCCCTGTCTGAGAAGGTCGACTCTCTGATCATCATTCCCAACGACCGTCTGAAGTACGTAACCGACCAGAAGATCACCTTTGCCAACGCATTCGGCATTGCTGACGATGTTCTGAAGCAGGCTGTTACCTCTATCTCCGGTCTGGTTGGCTACTCCGATCAGGTTATCATCAACCTGGACTTCGCTGACGTGTCCGCAGTTATGAAGGATGCCGGCCGTGCACACATGGGTGTCGGTACGGCTGCCGGCCGTGAGAAGGCTGAGCAGGCTGCTCTGGCCGCTGTGGCAAGCCCCCTGCTGGAGACTTCCATCAACGGCGCTATGGGCGTTCTGGTGAACGTGACCGGTTCTTCCGAGCTGACCCTGGACGACGTGGAGACTGCTGCAAGCATCGTGCAGGAAGCTGCCAACCCCGAAGCCAACATTATCTTCGGTGCAACTTACTCCGATGAGTTCGAGGATGAAATGCGTGTTACCGTCATCGCTACCGGCTTCGACCACAAGGAAGAGGAAGAGCAGAGCAAGACCCCCGGCCGTGAGGGCAAGTCCGCTGACGTTAGTGAGATCGACGAGATCTTCAGCATCTTCAACCGCTGATCAATAAACTATGCGGCATCCCGGACAGCTGTCCGGGATGCCTTTTTGCCAGGAGGTGGCGTATGCAGGCATATGAAAATCTGGCTGCCAGTTATGACCGGCTGACAAATGATGTAGATTATGAAGCAACAGTAGATTTTTATTGGCAGATCCTGCGGCAGGAAGATCTGCAGCCCCGAACCGCCGTGGATCTGGCCTGCGGCACAGGCTCTGTGGCCCTGATTCTCGCCCGCCGGGGATTGCAGGTGGTGGCGGTGGATATGTCGGAGGAAATGCTTTGTGAGGCCTTCCAAAAGGCCCAGGATGAGAGCAACAGGCCCACGTTTGTCTGCCAGAAGTTGCAGCAGCTTCATCTACCCAGGGGCGTGGACCTGGCGGTATGTGCCCTGGACAGTCTGGATTACATTACCGACCCGGCCGACTGCGCTGAGGCCATCCGACGGGTGTATAAGGCCCTAAATCCGGGAGGCTGCTTTATTTTCGATGTGAACACACCGGAGAAACTCAAAGCGATGGACGATCAGATATTCCTGGACGAAGACGAGGATGTGTATTGCGTCTGGCGTGGCGAATTTGACGATAAGACCAATATTTGTACCTATGCGATGGATCTGTTCCAGCGCAAAGGGGAGCAGTGGCAGCGCAGCTGTGAGGAGCATTGCGAATACGCGTATTCACAGCAGCAGCTGGTCCAATATCTGCGGCTGGCAGGTTTTACCGGCATCCAGGTCTATGCAGACCGTTTGCTGGAAGCGCCCCGACCCGGGGAACAGCGTATCTATATTAAAGCGAGAAAGGGTAGAATCAAATGAATGATTATTTGGTGCGTGGAATGACGATGGACGGCTTTGTAAAAGTGGTTGCCATTCGTTCCACGGAACTTGTGCGCAGGGGTGCGCAGATACAAAAAACCACACCCAATGCCACAGCGGCCTTTGGACGGGCACTGACGGCAGCTTCTATGATGGGCAATATGCAAAAAGTTGAAAACGGTTCTATGACCCTGCAGATCAAAGGCGGCGGTCCTATCGGCCGTATCGTGTGTGTATCTGATGCGGATGGTAATGTCCGCGGCTACGTAACCGAACCGAACGTCCCTCTGATCGAAAAACGTCCCGGTAAGCTGGATGTGGGCGCCGTCGTTGGTACGGACGGGACGCTGACGGTGATCCGCGACCTGCAGATGAAAGAACCCTATGTGGGATCTGTGCCGCTGGTCTCCGGTGAGATCGGCGACGATGTGACAGCATACTTTGCCAGCAGTGAACAGACACCTACGGCCTGCGCTCTGGGCGTGCTGGTGGACAGGGATTTGAGCGTTAAGGTGGCAGGCGGTTATCTGATTCAGCTGCTTCCCGGCGCACCGGAGGAGACCATCGATGCGGTGGAGGCCGGTATTAAGCGTGCAGGCTCGGTTACAACTATGCTGGAGCAGGGAATGATACCGGAGGATATCCTGGGTCAAGTGTGCGGAAGCTTGGGTGTTGTGTTTATGGAGACTGTGCCTGTGAGCTATAAATGCTACTGTTCCAGAGACCGTGTAACGGCCGCACTCATCAGCCTGGGCAAGAAGGAACTGGAACAGATCGCAGCGGAAGGCAAGCGCTTCCCAATAGAATGTCAGTTCTGTGACACGGTTTATGAATTCACTCCAGAACAGGTAACACAGATCCTGTCAACCCTTTGATTTGAGGGAAAATATATTGTTATTTTTGATTTGCTCCGGTCCGAACAGATGAATTTTGGGCCGGAGCAAGTTGGAAAAACACGAAGTTATCGGGCAAATCCGGTGATATTAAACCTGAAAAATTAGAATTAAAAAAATTCAAAAAAACCCTTGACAAAATGGGGAACACTGTGTATAATGAACCACGTCGCTGAGGTGTGCAGCACGAAAGCGGCGATACGGGAGCATAGCTCAGCTGGGAGAGCATCTGCCTTACAAGCAGGAGGTCACAGGTTCGAGCCCTGTTGTTCCCACCATAATCTGGCCCTGTGGTGCAGTCGGTTAGCACGCCAGCCTGTCACGCTGGAGGTCGACGGTTCGAGTCCGTTCGGGGTCGCCATATAATGCATCTGTGGAGAGCGAAGGCTCTCCACAATATGCCTCTGTAGCTCAGTAGGTAGAGCAGCGGACTGAAAATCCGCGTGTCGTTGGTTCAATTCCGACCGGAGGCACCAGATGCGGGTGTAGCTCATCCGGTAGAGCGCCACCTTGCCAAGGTGGAGGTAGCGAGTTCGAGCCTCGTCACCCGCTCCAATA
>JAZQDH010000036.1:0-15872 GCA_045546655.1 Faecousia sp. | reverse complement strand
GGTATCTCCTGATCGGTACAGATGGGTACTACGAATCAGTTTATGCGGCAGCGCCGCCATCGTTCACAATACCTGTGAGTATACCCGCCCGCCAGCCTTCGCAAACCTGTTTCCGACAATTTGGAAACGTTCCCAAAATAGAAAAGTATACTCTATGAGAGTAATACTTTTTTCGCAATTTGTCAAGTATAACCCATAATTTTGCAGTATTTTTCGGTTTTTGGCTTTTTAGTTTCCGTGATCCCGGGTGCTTTAGGAATGTTGGCAAACAAAAAGACAGGCCTGTATAAACAGGCCTGTCTTGACAGAATCTATTATGCTTCCAGGTTGACACCGGTTTCCTTGCAGAAGATGTGGCAGTTGTTGCCACCGAAGCCAAAGGTCAGCGTCTTGCCGCTGGTCAGCGCAGCAACTTCGGCACCGGTCATATCCATAGTGGAAACGACCATAATCACGTCCTGGCTGCAAGCGGAGACGTGCAGGTGGATGGAGGAACCCATCATTTCGCTCACGTCGATCTTGGACTTGACGCCGCCCTCTTCCAGGTAGATGTGCTCGGGACGGACGCCCAGCCGCACCTGCTGAGGCTCAACATTGTTAGCAGTCAGCTTAGCCTGCTTATCCTCGTTCAGGATAACGGTATAGCCGTCCAGCTCAACAGCGTACTTGCCGTCTACCTTCTTCAGCTGAGCATCAAAGATGTTCATTTTGGGAGAGCCGATGAACTCTGCTACGAACAGGTTATGGGGATGATTAAACACTTCCTGAGGAGTGCCGATCTGCTGGATGAAGCCGTCTTTCATGATGACGATACGGTCGCCCAGAGTCATAGCCTCGGTCTGGTCGTGGGTAACGTAAATAAAGGTGGTATCGATACGCTCACGGAGCTTGATGATCTCCGCACGCATCTGGTTACGCAGCTTGGCATCCAGGTTACTAAGGGGCTCGTCCATCAGCATAACCTGAGGATCGCGGACGATTGCGCGGCCGATAGCAACACGCTGACGCTGACCGCCGGACAGAGCTCTGGGCTTACGGCCCAGGTACTGGGTGATGTCCAGGATCTCAGCGGCTTCGCGGACCTTCTTATCGATCTCAGCCTTGGGAGTCTTGCGCAGCTTCAGTGCGAATGCCATGTTATCATACACGGTCATGTGGGGATACAGAGCGTAGTTCTGGAAGACCATTGCGATGTCGCGGTCCTTGGGCGCTACGTCGTTGACCAGACGGTCGCCCACGTACAGTTCGCCTTCGGTAATTTCTTCCAGACCTGCCACCATACGCAGAGTGGTGGACTTACCACAGCCGGAAGGACCAACCAGAACGATGAATTCCTTGTCAGCGATCTCCAGGTTGAACTCCTGAACTGCTACGACGCCCTGCTCGGTAATCTGCAGGTTAACCTTCTTCTCAGGCTGCTCATCGCCCTTTTTCTTCTTCTTTTTCTTGGCATCGTCGCCGTTGAACGGGTAGATCTTCTTGATGTTCTTCAGGGTTACAGTTGCCATACATTACGACGCTAAACACACCTACCATTTTCGCGTGTGTTCTTACTGACCGGAAAGTTACGTCCCGGCAGTTTTACGACAGGTCTCCACACTGCCGCACCGTGCGTCTGACGGATATGTTTTTTCCTCCTTTTTTTACGCATAACGACTATATCTGTGGAGTAGTCGCCATACGCTGGGATGCTAATATAATACCATAGCACGTCCTGCCGAACAATTGTGTGTTCTGCCAATTTTCCCCTGTCTGTTTTAGTCATAATCACGAAATCCACCGCCGCAAGTCACGCTTGCGGCGGTGGTATACTCAGTTGATGCGGTAATTGCCGTCACGGATCTGTTCCAATGCGGTTTCGTAATAGCATTGCATAGCCGTCACCAGGAACTGCACATCCTTCACGCCCGCTGTTTCATAGCTGGAGTGCATCGCCAGCTGGGGAAGGCCCACGTCCACGGTAGGCACGGACACGTGGCACAGGGAGATGTTGCCCAGGGTAGAGCCGCCGGGCAGATCTGCCCGGTTGTAATAGGTCTGGACAGGCACTTGGGCCCTCTTGCAGACTGTACGGAATACCCCACCGGACATGCCGTCGGTGGTGTAGCGCTGGTTGGCATTGAATTTCATCACCACGCCGCCGTTCATCACCGGGGCGTTGGCCGCATCGGCCAGCTCCGGATGGTTGGGATGGACTGCGTGGGCATTGTCCGCAGACACCATAAAGGAGCTGGCCAGAAGCTGTGTCAGATCCCAGCCCATAGCGGCGCAGATCCGCCCCAGCAGGTTTTCCAGCAGATCGGAGGCCGCGCCCTGCAGGGAGCTGGAGCCTACCTCCTCGCTGTCAAACACGCACAGCACCGGAACACTTCCGGATGGGTCCGCCTTCAGAAATCCCTGGGTGCAGCACCAGGCGCACTCCAGATCGTCCAGCGCGGCGCTGGACAGGAATTCCTCGTCCAGACCCCAGACGCTGGCTTTCTGACGGACATACAGGTACAGGTCGTGACCCAGGATCTCTCCGCCGGCCGCCTCCTTAAGCAATGCGTCAAATCTCTCTTTGGCATCCGCACCGCCCATCAGCGGCAGCAGATCCACCGCAGGATTCCACTTGTACCCCTCGTTGGCCTGCCGGTTCATATGGATCGCCACATTGGGGATCAGCAGCAGATCCCGGTCAATGTCCACCAATTTGCTCTCGATGCCCCTGTCCGTCTGCACCAGGACCCGGCCAGCCACGGACAAAGGCCGGTCCAGCCAGGTGCCCATCAGCATTCCGCCGTACCGCTCCACCGCAAGCCGGGTATATTTACCGGCCAGAGTCCCGTTTTCCTTTACTTTAAAGGTGGGCCGGTCTGCGTGGCTGGCGCTCATCATGAACCCCTTGGGCGTCCCTTCCGGGATGCGGAAGGCCATTACAGCAGTACCGCCCCGGGTCAGATAATATTTCCCGCCGGGCATCAGATCCCAGTTCTGGGATTCCTGCAGGCAGGTGTAACCGGCCTGCTCCAGCTCCGCCGCGATCTGGGCCGCCGCGTGGTAGACGCTTTTCGCGCCGTCCAGAAAGGCTGTCAGCTTCTGTATTGTGTTTTCCATATCATTCCTCCACCAGGGCGCAGAACAGGTCGATCTGCTCGGCAATGGTCTGCAGAGCGTCACGCCAGAACTGCTTGTCGGTCAAATCGATGTCCGCCACCTTTGCCACATCCTCTGCGGTGGCGATGGTGGTGGTGTACAGGAGCTTATTGTACTTGGGGATAAAGTCCTTACCCTCTTTTTCATACTGGGCATACAGACCCCGGGCAAACAGGCCGCCGAAGGCATAGGGGAAGTTGTAGAAGGTAGGGCCATAATAATGGCTCTTGCACACCCACATATACGGGTGCATTACCTTTTCATCCAGACCGTCGCCGTAGGACTGTTTCTGGGCCTGGGTCATCAGCTGGCACAGCTGATCGGCGTACATAAACTGCTGGGGACGGTTCTGGAACACCATAGTTTCAAAGCGGTAACGGGAGTAGATGTCACAGATGATCTGGGTGGCATCCTGGAGCTGGGATTCGATCAGCGCCAACTTCTCCTGCTTGTCCGCCGCCTTGGAGATGGCAGAGGCCATCACCACGCATTCATTAAAAGTAGAAGCTGTTTCCGCCAAGGGCATGGAGTAGTCCTTGTTCAGCATAGGGTGGGAACGGATACAGTGGTTATGGTAGGCGTGTCCCAGCTCGTGGGCCAGAGTCACCACGTCACCGAAGGCGCCGTCGTAGTTGGTCAGAATTCGGCTCTGACCCAGGCATTCCACCCCTGCGCAGAACGCTCCGCCCACCTTGCCGGAGCGGGGATAGAAGTCGATCCATTCCTGGTCGAAGGCATCGGCGATCATCTGGGCCTCCTCGGGATTGAAGCCCTCAAACTGCTCTACCAGAAAATCCCGGGCCTGCTGGGTGGTGAACTTGGTGGAAGACGCGCCCATAGGTGCAAACAGGTCGTACCAGGGCAGACCGTTTTCGTGGCCCAGGGCCTTGGCCTTGGCTTTCAGATACTGCCAGAACTTGGGCAGGTACTCATCCATAGCGCCCAGCATAGCATCCAGTGTCTCCTGCTTCATATCCGAATGCTCCAGCGTACGTGCCAGGGGGGATGCGTAACCGCGCAGCTCGCAGTCAGACAGGGTCTCCAGCTTAATGGAATTCAGCGCAAATGCCACCGCGTCCTTGATGCGCTCATAGCAAGCAAGCTCCGCCTCATAAGCGTCCTTACGGACCTGGGCATCGGGATCGTAGGCCAGGTTACGGATGGCAGACAGATTGGTTGTCTGTCCCCGGTAGGTCACAGGCACGGTGGAGGTCAGGTAGCTCTGCAGATCACTCCAGGCGTTGCCGCCGGACAGCTGCATTTTTGCCATCACCGCCTCGGCCCTGCTGCCCAGCAGATACCGGCTGTCCCGTTCCATATGGGAAAACAGGAAGCTGTACACCTTCAGATCCGGATCGCCTTCGACAATTTCCATCAGTCCGGGCAATTTTGCTGCCCAATCCTTAAAGGCTGCCTGGGGCGCGGCGGCTGCGCTGACCACCGCCATTACCCGGCCATAGTTGGAGCCGGCCTCCGGATCGGTGGCATTGACACTCTGGCGCAGCATAGCGTACTCGCCCAGCTTCATTGCCGTTCCGGTCAGTTCCTCCTGCAGACGAATACCGGCTTTCAGGCCCTCGACCGGTTCGGTCTCTGCCAGGTTCTCCGTAAAGCCAGAGAATTCCGCCACAAGTGTGTGCAGGTTCTTCAGATCCGCTTCAAAGGCCGGATCGTCAAAGCCTTTGTATATCCCATCCAGATTCCATACGTCATTCATTTTCCTTGCCTCCTGCTGGTATTTGTTTTCCATATTGTACATTATCTTAGCGTCTTGCGTCAACCGCGCATATTTTCCATCCACAGGTCGAATTCGGTCGAAAAGTTCGGAATTTGTAGGTTTTTGTCATTTTTAGCCGCTTTTTGTCGAGCGATTATTCTTTCTTTTCCTTGCAAAAATACAAGCATTATGTTAAATTATAGTTGTCGCAGCCGCCCGTTTGTGCGCGGCAAACCAGGGGGAGCAATCTTTGGATGTCAGGAGAGGAAGTTATGGATCATCACACAACCGTTATCATCGCAGACAATGCGGAGGAATTTTGCACCAGTCTTACGTCCCAGCTGCATCACAGCGGCGGATTTCAGGTTTTGGGCACAGCCAACGATGGGGAGAAGGCCATTGAGCTGGTCACTCAACGCAAACCGGACGTGCTGGTGCTGGATATGATGCTGGCAAAGAAAGATGGAATCAGCGTACTCAAGGCCATCAGCACTCTGGAGCATAAGCCCGTGGTTCTGGCCACCTCCGGGTTTATCACCGAGTACGTGGCGTCTGCCGCCGCCAATCTGGGCGTGCGGTATCTGATGCTCAAACCCTGCGACCTGAGCGCCCTGGTGGAGCGGCTGGAGGAAGTCCGGGGCGGCACCGGCAGCCGGCAGGACTCTGCCCGCAATCCGGGCAAACCCAATATCGAGACTATGGTCACCAGCATCATCCACGAAATCGGCGTCCCTGCCCACATCAAGGGATATCAGTACCTAAGGGAGGCCATCATCATTGCAGTCGGTGATATGGATGTGATCAATGCCATTACCAAGATCCTGTATCCCCAGGTGGCAAAGACTTTCCAGACAACCCCCAGCCGGGTAGAGCGTGCTATCCGGCACGCTATCGAGGTCGCCTGGGACAGAGGGGACCTGGATACCCTCCAGCGCTTCTTCGGCTACACTGTGTCCAACACCAAGGGAAAGCCCACCAATTCCGAATTTATTGCGCTGATTGCAGATAAGCTCCAGCTTCAGCTGAAGTCTGACCAGGTTGCCAATTTCTGAGCATTCCCCTGTGGGGCGGAGAAATCGCGGCTGGCGGCTGGGCGGAGCGCGGCACCAACCACCAATGCTTTAAAGGAAGACGCACCATACAAAAACCGGGATCTTACAATATCCCGGTTTTTCTTGTTTTTATCCTAACGTAACTGTCACACTTTAGCGTTTTTGGCAATTGACAAGGTTTAATATTGGCTTATAATTGTATGTAGTAAAAATATGTCTTGTTTCCTGTGTAATCCCCTGTTTTTCACAGAAAAGTTATCATAATACCGGAGGTTTAAAAATGGATGTATTAGCAAGGCTGGCCAATTCCATCGTTGTCCCCGTTGTGGTCCTGGATAAGGTCGACGATGCCATCCCCACCGCAAAGGCAATGGCCGCCGGAGGTGTGGACACTATGGAGATCACCTTCCGCACTACCTGCGCCCCGGAAGCCATCAAGGCTGTTGCCGACAACTGCCCCGACGTTCTGGTGGGTGCCGGCACCATCATCAATCTGGAACAGTGCAAGCTGGCTGTCCAGATGGGCGCCAAGTTCATCGTCTCCCCCGGCTTCAGCGACGAAGTCGTAGGCTGGTGTGTGGAAAACGGCATCCCCGTAGCACCTGGCTGTGTCACCCCTACCGAGATCATGGCCGCCCTGAAGCACGGCCTGAAGATGGTCAAGTTCTTCCCTGCCAACGTCTACGGAGGCCTCAACGCTATGAAAAACCTGTCCGCTCCTTTTGTGGGTCTGAAGTTCCTGCCCACCGGCGGCGTGAACACCGGCAATATCAAAGAATACGTGGACGCTCCCTTTATCCACGCTGTGGGCGGCAGCTGGGTCTGCCCCAAGGCTGAGATCGCCGCAGGCAACTGGGATAAGATCACAGAGCTGTGCCTGCAGGCCCGCAAGGCCGCCAAAGGCCAGTAAACGGCGATTCGCCGTAGATAATGCGCGACGTACACTGGCGGCCATTGGGTGCCGCTGGATTCGTTACATTTTAATGCAGTTAGATCGAATTGTGATAGGAAAGGAATAGAACACAATGGCAAAAATTGTTACGTTTGGCGAACTGATGCTGCGTCTGCAGCCCTATAACTACGAGCGTTTCGTGCAGTGCGATCACGTGGAATTCACCTTCGGCGGCGGCGAAGCCAATGTTGCCGTCTCTCTGGCAAATTACGGTATGGACGCCGCTTTTGTCACCAAGCTGCCCACCCATTCCATTGGCCAGGCAGCCGTCAACTCTCTGCGCCGTTACGGTGTGGACACCTCTATGATCACCCGGGGCGGCGAGCGTGTCGGTATCTACTTCAATGAGAAGGGTGCTTCCCAGCGGGGCTCTGTGTGCATTTACGACCGTGCCCACTCCGCGATCCAGCAGGCCTCTGCCGAGGACTTCGACTGGGATAAGATCTTCGACGGGGCTGAGTGGTTCCACTTCACCGGCATCACCCCCGCACTGGGCAAGAACCTGGTGGAGATCTGCCGGGAAGCCTGTAAGGCTGCCAAGGCCCACGGCTGCAAGATCTCCTGTGACCTGAACTACCGCGGCAAGCTGTGGACCCGTGCCGAGGCCCGGGAGGCCATGACCGACCTGTGCCAGTACGTGGACGTGTGCATCTCCAACGAGGAGGACGCAAAGGACGTGTTTGGTATCGAGGCAGAAGCTACCGATATCTACGCAGGCTCTCTGAACTATGAGGGTTACAAGTCCGTGGCAAGGCAGCTGGCTGATAAGTTTGGCTTCCAGATGGTCGCCATCACCCTGCGTGAGAGCCACAGTGCTTTCGACAACGGCTGGAGCGCAATGCTGTACAACGTGGCCAAGGACGAGTACTGCTTCTCCAAGAAGTATAGCCTGCACATCATCGACCGTGTCGGCGGCGGCGACTCCTTCGGCGGCGGTCTGATCTACTCCCTGCTCAGCGGCAAGGACACCCAGGCTGCAGTTGAATTCGCGGTAGCTGCTTCCGCTCTGAAGCACTCCATCGAGGGCGACTACAATATGGTCACCGTAGCAGAGGTGGAGAAGCTGGCAGGCGGCGACGGCAGCGGCCGCATCCAAAGATAAGGAGGATATGGTAATGGAAAACAATGAAATTCTGCAGGAGGAAGAGACCTCCATTCTGACGCTGACTGACGAAAACGGCGTGGACACCAATTTTGAGTATATGGACTGCATCACCTACAACCAGGTGGAGTATCTGGTTCTGATGCCCGAAGATTCCGATGAGATCGTAATTCTGGAGGTCCAGCCTGTGGACGAGGAGAACGAAAATTATATTGCTGTGGAAAACGAAGATATTCTGGACGCTGTCTACGAAATCTTCAAGGAGCGTTATAAGGACGTTCTGCAGTTTGAAGACTGACCCTCTTTTGTAAATACACAACCGGCACGATTCCTTAGAATCGTGCCGGTTCTATTGTATAAGGAACCCGGCGTGCATGGCCAGGCCGCGCGCCGGGTCATATTCTTTACTGCCGGTAATAGCTGAGGAAATCCCGGAGTTTCTCCATAGCCTCCTCCAGCTCCTCTACCCGGGGCAGGCACACAACCCGGAAATGATCCGGCTGGTGCCAATTGAATCCCTTGCCGCTGATGACCAGGATCTTCTTATCCCGCAGAAGGTCATAGGTAAAGCGCTCGTCATCGGTGATGTTGAACCGCTTCACATCCAGCTTGGGGAAGATGTAGAAGCCGGCCTTGGGTCTGACCGCGCTGACACCGGGGATCTCATTCAAGGCCTCATAGACAAACTTACACTGCTCATAAATACGTCCGCCGGGGACAATGTAATTCTTCACACTCTGGTAGCCGCCAAGCGCTGTCTGCACCACGGATTGGGCAGGCACATTGGAGCAAAGACGCATATTCGACAGCATATTCAGTCCCTCGATATAGTCCCGTCCCATTCGCTTGTTGCCGCTGAGAACCATCCAGCCAACACGAAAACCCGCGATCATATGGGACTTGGACAGTCCGCTGAAGGTGACGCAGAACAGGTCCGGAGCCAGCGAGGCGATGGACACGTGCTCCTGACCGCACAGTACCAGACGGTCATAGATCTCGTCAGCAAAGATCATCAGCTGGTGCTCCCGGGCCACCTGTACGATCTGCTCCAGGACCTCCCGGGGATACAGCGCGCCGGTGGGGTTGTTGGGGTTGATGAGAACAATGGCTTTGGTTCGGGATGTGATCTTCTTGCGGATGTCCTCCACATCCGGGTTCCAGTCGGACTGTTCATCACAAATGTAATGGACCGGCGTGCCGCCTGCCAATGTAACGCAGGCAGTCCACAGGGGGTAATCCGGGGAGGGGATCAGCACTTCATCGCCCAAATCCACCAGTGCGGACATGCTCATATTGATCAGCTCGCTGACGCCGTTTCCAATGTAAATATCGTCAATATCCAGATTGGGCACATTCTTTGTCTGCATATACTGCATAACCGCCTTACGTGCCGAAAACAGGCCCTTGGACGGAGAGTAACCCTCACAGGCAGTGAGCTGGCTGCGCATATCGTGGATCACTTCGTCCGGCGCAAGAAAACCGAAGGGTGCAGGGTTGCCAATGTTCAGCTTGAGTACCGCAGTGCCTGCCTCCTCCATCCGGGCCGCCTCGTCCACAACCGGACCTCTCACATCATACAGTACGTTGTCCAGCTTGCTGGATTTCTTGAATTCACGCATAGTTACTTCTCCTGTCTGTTCTTCATTGGATTGCAATTGAACTTTTTCCGCTTCGCCCCGAAGCCACTGGGGGGAAACCTGCAAAAAATCCGCCAAAAAGTTCAAAATCGTTTCTCTGGGAATGGTTTTTCCGGCCACATACTGGCTTATATGGCTCTTTCCCAGCTTGATCCCTGCCGCTTCAGCCCCCCGCAGAAGGTCTACCTGCTTCAAATTCTTAGCATTCATTGCCTGTGTAAGCCGCTGGGCAAAGGTTTGCGCCGTCAATATTCCCATCTCCTTCAAAAAGTTCAATTTTAGTTCAATTTTATTGCCTATTATATCACTGTATTCCCAAAATGCAACCTTTATTTTTCATTATCATAAAAAGTTCAATTTTGCAGTGCAAAGCCTTTGCCGGCGGTAATTATCAGATTTTTGCGAAAAATCGGCACTTTTCCGCATTTTACCCGGCCTGTATCTTGCTTTTGCCCGACAACTGTGGTAAAATATTTGGGCAATTTTCCAGAGAAAGGAGACGATACTTTGCGCAAATTTATTATTTTGTTGGTATGTACCGCTGCGATCCTGTCCCTGTGCATCAGCGCCAGCGCCACTACCGGCATTTCCTCTATGACCTCCAGCGCCACCGTCTCCTCCGACGGAAGCTGCCAGGTCAACACCACCGTTACGATCCATCTGGACAGCCCTGTGGACAAGCTGACCTTCCCCGTTCCGGCGGAGGCCGCAGCCATCGCATTGAACGGTTCCCGGGTTTTGGCTCACGTCAGCAACAACGTGCGCACCATCGACCTGTCCCGGACCGTGGGAAAAATGGCTGGTGATTTCACCTTTGCGATCAGCTACCGGCTGCCGGATCTGATCCGTGCGTCAAGTGACGGGATCCTTCAGCTGAAGCTTCCGGTGCTGTCCGGTTTTTCCTATCCGGTACAGAAATTGGAGCTGACGGTTTTGATGCCCGGGCCTCTGGACACAAAACCCGGCTTTACCAGTGGTTATCACCAGTCCAATATCGAGAAGGATCTTTCCTTTACTGTGGATGGCGCTACCATCACCGCCCGTTCCCAGAAATCTATGAAAGACCACGAGACCCTCTCGATGGTTATGACCGTCAGCAGCGATATGTTCCCCCAGAGCGTGATCTACACCCCCAATCTTACCTCTTCCAACACCGCAGCCATTGTCTGCGCTGTTCTGGCTTTTTTGTATTGGCTGATCTTTCTGCGTTGTCTGGTTCCCTTTGGTCAGAAACGGTCGATTCCGCCTGCCGGTTTTTCCGCAGGCCAAATGGGTTCTGTGCTGTACCTGCAGGGCGCGGATCTGACACTTATGGTCCTGTCCTGGGCACAATTGGGGTATCTGATCTTGTACCACGACACCCGGGGCAGGGTAATCCTGCACAAGCAGATGGAAATGGGTAACGAGCGCAGCAGCTTTGAACGTAAGTGCTTTAACCAGCTGTTTTCCCGAAAGGGCGCTGTGGACACCGGATCTTCCCATTACGTGCAGCTGTACCAAAAAATTGCTGCCGGCAAGCCCAACGTTCCCGGTTTCCTGAAAAAAGGTTCCGGAAATGTGCGCATCCTGCGGTCCCTGTGCAGTCTTACAGGTCTGTTCTGCGGCATCAGCCTGGGCGTGATCCTGGGTGCGGAGGCGGCCGCCCAGTGGCTTGTGGTTTTTCTGTGCGCCGTATTTGGCTTGCTGAGTCTGCACCATATGCAGACCTGGGTCTACCAGTTGATGCGGCAGGATAAGAGCCGGCTGTGGATCGCACTGGCCCTGTGCTGTCTTTGGATCATTTTGGGTGCGGCCGCCCAGCTTATGAACATCGCCCTGTGGGCTGTGGCCGCAGGCATTGGCTTCGGTCTGTTGGGCGCTTTCGCAGGACGGCGGACTCCGGACGGACGGCAGGCAATGGCCGAGGTCTTTGGCCTGCGCCGGTATCTGCTCAGCGTCAGTGAGCAGGACATTCAGCGTCTGTGCAAGGAAAACCCCGACTACTTCCACGACCTGGCACCCTACGCGCTGGCATTGGATGCCCACAGGCAGTTTGCCAAAAAGTTCGGCGGTCAGCACCATGGCTGTCCCTACATTGTGGAGGACAAAGAGCTGCTGCTGACAGATGCCCAATGGAGCTCCTATATGGAGCTGATCGTGGACACTATGAATTCCCGCATCCGGCATCAGCCCATAGAACGGATCCTGCGCATCATCCGCAGCTTTAAATAATAGAAAAAGACCGGTCTGCTGACCGGTCTTTTTGCACGTGAATCTACGGGGATAAAAAGCAAAGCAAATGAATTTTCACAACAACAATGTTGATCAATTGCAATGCTTAGTAGCCGACTTTCTCCCAGCATTCGAAGGGAGCTGCCAACTCTTCGGAGATGTAGACCTGCGTCTTCTTGGTCTGCAGCATAGAAGAGGGGACGTAAGGGGTAACAGGGCCGTGAGTAACCAGACGGGATGTCATTCTCTGCCAGGAAGAGAATGTGCCGCAGGTTGCCAGTGCGTGGACTTCAATTCTTTCCTTCGCACGCATAACGTCGATGGGGCCAATGGTAGCAGCCTTAGGAGGCACATTAGCGATGTCACCGGACTGACCGAAGGTACCGTTCAGGGAGTTCTGCAGGACGGTCATGGGGTGCAGGGTGACTAGCTTAGCAGGCTGGTTCAGCCACTCTTCAATGTCGCCACTGCCGATGAACTCGGGGATGGGATCCACAAATGCAACGTGACCGGTCCAACCGGGGGAAGTGGAGATGATGTCAGCACCGCCGCCGGATATATCGTTGATAATCTTGGAGTAGTCGTTAATATTAGCATTGGTGGGGTAGTGGACATTCTCCATAGGCATTCTCAGCTTGGGATCGATCTGCATGACCAGGTACTTGATCATGGAGTGAACGAAGCCAGCCTCGTAAGTCTCAGGAGCAATGTTGCCGTCCTGGTCTGCCCACTCGTCTTCTGCGAAGATGTGGACCTTGGAGCAGTCAACCTGGAAGTAGTTGATCAGCTGTGCCAGGGGGATGTAGGTGTCGGGCGCGGGGTTACCCAGGATCATAGTGAAGGTCTTGCCAGCCTCGGATGCTGCCTTCAGACGGGAGAACAGGGTAGCGAACAGAACAGGATGGGGGTTCATCATGACCTTAACGTCAAACTCAGGATGCCACCAGGGCTCGCGCTTCTCCAATTCCTTGCCGCTCATCTTGCGAACGCGTTCACAGACTTCCTTGTCCTTGAAGGGAACAAAGTCAGCAGGATTAAAGTTGAAACCGGTAGCGGGCTCAAAGATAATTTCGTTCATTTTTTCTGCACCTTTCCTTTGAAAATTACTTTATTTACTTTCATCCAGTGATCTACGATCACCAGGTCAGCACGTTTTCCAACCGCGATTTCGCCGCGATCCAGGAATCCCACCGCACGGGAGGGATTGTAGGAAGCATAGCGGAACACATCCACAATAGATGCGCCGGTGTGCTTCATCATATTCTTACAGGCCACATCCAGGCTCAGCTTGGAACCTGCGATCTCGCCGGCATGGTCGAAGAGGATGTCGGTGACACCGTCATATCCGGGAGGCACCGGGCCGTCAAAGACGCAGGCATCGGAGATCAGAATGATCCGATCCTCACCCTTGATCTTACGCACCAGGCGCTGCATATAGGGATCTACATGTATGCCCCGGCTGTCGCAAATCAGCTCCGCATAGATCTCCCGGTTGTAGTTGACGCATTCATCCACGCACACGCCGCGAACCTCGGGGTAGAACACCCGGTCACCAGTGGCATTGGTGTGATGGGTGCCGATGCACAGACCGTAGGGAATCAGTGCCTCAATTTGCTGGGGGGATGCCTCACTGTGGCCTACGGAGAACTTAACGGTGGGGTTGTTCTTTCTGGCATCCAGCACGAACTGCAGGATATTCTCCCGCTCGGGTGCCAGGACCCAGACCTTGGCGTCGGTGCCTACAGCATCGATCACAGGCTGATACTCTTCCTTGTTGATGGGACCCTTCCAGGGGTTATTCTCCCGGTCTGCGCCAAACTTAGGGTTCATATAGGGGCATTCCATATAGAAGCCAGCGATAGAAGCACCCTCAGGGGTCTTCATAGCTTCCTTGACACAGGCTGCCTGCTCCACCAGCTGCTGGCTGTTCATGTTGAAGTAGAGACATGCCAGAATGGTGGTGGTGCCGTGCTGCAGGTTGAACTGGGCTGCTTCGATGGGCTCATCGTAGAACCAGTGGCCATTGCCGGCGTGGTTGTGAATGTCGATCAGGCCGGGGCCAACGAACAGACCCTCTGCATCAATGATCTCACAGCCATCGGGAATGGGGGTGTTGCGCATCTCGCCGAAACCGGTTATGATGTCATCTTCCATGAACAGCACCGCTTCGGGGATCAAATGGTCACGCATGACCAGGGTCGCGTTTTTTATCGCAATCATAACGCGTTCTCCTTACTTTATTAAATTATCCAGCAGCTTTGTTCCTTACTGCGGTATTTGGTCAGGCCAACCACAGTAGGAACGATTGCCGCGCATTCTTTCTTAGTATGAAATGACTGTGCAGCAGGGGGCCGCACAAGAATTACACAGCAGAAGCGGCAACACCGTTAGCTTAGCTCTGCTGACTGGTGCTTCTTTTAGATTCCTGAGTTCAGCCAGCTTTAGAATCCCCTTATCATAAAAATCGTTAAACAGATCGCTCGGATTGCTTCGGTTATCTCAGCATGATGTATCTGAACCGATTAGGGAAGGCTCTTAATCCAGAAGGAACTCATATGCATCTTTTGCGGAATAATGGGATATGTGGAAATTGTCTTCGGCAAACCATTCTTTATCGCCCCAGCCTGTTGCGTCCAGAATTGCATCTCCCTTTTTTATGGATTGCACGCTTTTACAGGCTATCGCATATCCAAAGAGATGCAGTCAAAGCCACACAGCGCGACAATTTCACAGCTCTTTGTTCCCTCGTGTTCAGCTTCGTACGGGTTGCACTCTTTCCCTCTCCCATTTGATTGAATTATAGCTCCAACTTTCATCTTTGTCAATAAACATTCAACAAACGGAAAATCTGCTATGGACACAAGAAAATAGAACCGCATATATGGGGAACATACATAAAGCGCAGCCCCTGCCGGTAACGATAGGAGCTGCGCCAGCGAGTATTCTAAGTTGTACCGTTCGCGCTGTCAGACATCGGTACGAAACACGATTTGATTATTTCCCACTTTCGCGGATCGCAGCCTGGGCAGCAGCCAGACGGGCAATGGGCACACGGAAGGGGCTGCAGGAAACATAGTCCAGGCCGATCTTGTGGCAGAACTCCACGGACATGGGGTCGCCGCCGTGCTCGCCGCAGATACCGTAGTGCAGCTTGTTGCCGGTAGCCTTAGCCTTTGCGATAGCCATTTCCATCAGCTGGCCAACGCCGGTCTGATCCAGCTTAGCAAAGGGATCGTTCTCGAAGATCTTGGCATCGTAGTAAGCGTTCAGGAACTTGCCTGCATCGTCACGGGAGAAGCCGAAGGTCATCTGAGTCAGGTCGTTGGTGCCGAAGCAGAAGAACTCAGCTTCCTGAGCGATCTCGTCGGCAGTCAGACAAGCTCTGGGGATCTCGATCATAGTACCGACCTCGTACTTCATCTCGATGCCGGCAGCAGCGATCTCAGCGTCAGCAGTCTTGACAACCACGTCTTTGTCGTACTTCAGCTCCTTGATGTCGCCAACCAGGGGGATCATGATCTCAGGAACGTTGTTCCAGTCGGGATGGCGCTTAGCAACAGCGATAGCTGCACGGATGACAGCCTTGGTCTGCATTGCTGCGATCTCGGGGTAGGTGACAGATAGACGGCAGCCACGGTGACCCATCATGGGGTTGAACTCATGCAGGGAAGCAATGATAGCCTTAATGTCTTCAACGGTCTTGCCCTTGGTAGCAGCCAGAGCAGCGATGTCTTCCTCAGTAGTGGGAACGAACTCGTGCAGAGGGGGATCCAGGAAACGGATGCAAACGGGCATACCTTCCATAACCTCGTACAGACCCTCGAAGTCAGCCTGCTGCATAGGCAGGATCTTTGCCAGAGCCTCTTCACGCTCTTCGACAGTGTCGGAGCAGATCATTTCACGGAAGGGCCCGATACGGCCGTCTTCGAAGAACATATGCTCAGTACGGCACAGACCGATGCCTTCTGCGCCCAGCTCGCGAGCCTTCTTGGCATCACGAGGGGAGTCGGCATTGGTACGCACGCTCAAACGGCGGTACTGGTCAGCCCAAGCCATAATGCGGCCG
>JAZQDH010000035.1:0-10755 GCA_045546655.1 Faecousia sp. | reverse complement strand
CGCAGCACGGAGGGCAGCTTCTGCAGGGCCGGAATCCATTTTTCCGCCAGCAGCGCGACCCCGAACAGCAGACCCCACAGCACAAAGTTCCAGGCCGCACCGTGCCACAGGCCCGTGAGCATCCACACCGTAAAGATATTGAACACCCAGCGGCCCTTGCTCACCCGGTTTCCGCCCAGTGGGATATACACATAGTCCCGAAACCAGCTGCCCAGACTCATATGCCAGCGGCGCCAAAATTCCGTTACGCTTTTGGAGAGATAGGGATAGTTGAAGTTCTCCAGGAAGTGGAAGCCAAAGATCCGGCCAAGACCGATGGCCATATCGGAATATCCAGAGAAGTCAAAATAGATGTTGAGCATAAACGCAACGGCGTAGATCCAATAAAACAGCACGCTCTTTTCATCCGACTCCCGGAACAGCTTGATCAGCAGTGCGAAATTATCCGCCAGCAGGATCTTCTTGGAAAGACCCAGAATGAATCTGCGGGCACCGGCGCGAATATCCTCCCAAGAGCTTGTGCGGTTATCCAGTTCCCGGGCCACGTCCACATAGCGCACGATCGGGCCGGCGATCAGCTGGGGAAACAGGGTCACGTATGCGCCAAAGGCAATGGGATTCTTCTGTACCTGGGCCTCGCCCCGGTACACGTCTACTGTGTAACTGAGGCTCTGAAAGGTGTAAAAGCTGATGCCCACAGGCAGCGCCAGACGCAGCAGCGAAAGGCTCAAACCGGTGGTTTTATTGAAGCTTTCAATAAAGAAGTCCGCATACTTAAACACTGCCAGCAATCCAATGCCCACTGTTATGGACACAGCCAGCCAGATTTTCTTCCATTTGCGCTGCCCACTTGCACCAATGGCCAGGCCGCACAGATAGAACGCGGCAATGGTAGTCACCATCAAGAATACGTACTTAGGTTCGCCCCAGCCGTAGAAAACCAGGCTGAACAGCAAGAGCACCGTATTTTTCAGCTTCCAGGGCACCAGAAAGTAGATGCCGATCACCGCCGGCAGAAAATAATACAAAAACGGAATACTGGAAAACAGCATACCTTTTCCTCCAAATTGATTGGTACTTTCTAGTATACCACATTTTCCTTAAAAAGAAAAGGCAGTGCAAGCACTGCCTTTTTATCAGATGGTAAAGTCCAGCTCTGCGCCGCAGACATCTGCGAATGCATCCACGAAGGACTGGGCGGTCAGACCCAGCTCGCTGTTGAGCATAATCAGCATCACCACGTCGCCGTAACCTGCTACCAGCTTTTCGTTGGCCTCTACGCAGATCCACTTACGGGTGTCGATGTTATCGGTCATCTCCTGGGCAACAGCCTGGGCATCCTTGGCCTCTGCCACACGCACCAGCACCATAGAAAAAGCCATAGAACCCATCATCGGCTCGTAAACAGCGATATCGGCCAGCTTTTCACCGTTCTTCAGGCCGGTGTTGTAATTCACTGCCCACTGGCCGTCCTCGGAGGTGTCGGTCAGATCCACGGGGATGATACCGCCCATAAATTCTACGGGGTTCTTCTCGATGATCTGGTTGGCAATCTCTTCCATCGTGCCTTCCAGGGCAGGCTTATCGGACTTGGTGTTGCCGCAGGCAACCATGGTCATAACCATAATCAGGGTCAGAACCAGTGCAGTTATTTTTTTCATTGTTAATTCCTCCAAAAATATTTAAACTTCTAAATGTGTACGGATTCTTAAATGGTTTTTACAGAACACCCATGTGTTCCAGCAGGATCTTCAGGCCCAGCAGGATCAAAATGCAGCCGCCGGCGATCTGTGCTTTCTTTTCGAAGCGGTTTCCGAAGACGCTTCCGATCTTCACGCCAGCCGCGGACAGGAAGAATGTGATCGCGCCGATCAGCAGGACCGCTGTGACAATGTTTACATCGCCGGCCATAGCCAGAGAAATGCCAACAGCCAGGGCGTCGATGCTGGTAGCCACCGCCATAACGAACATATTCTTTGCGGACATATCGGCGCAGCAGCATTCCTCTTCCTTGGAAAAGGCCTCTTTGAGCATATTGATACCGATCACAGCCAGCAACCCAAAAGCCACCCAATGGTCGAAAGCTTCAATGGCACCGGCAAAGAGTGTACCCAGGAAAAAGCCGATCAGCGGCATCAGCGCCTGAAAGCCGCCGAACCAAGCACCACAGATAACGCCTTCTTTCGGGCCAGTGTTCTGCATAGACAGGCCCTTGCAGACAGAGACCGCAAACGCGTCCATACTCAGCCCTACCGCTAACAGCAGCAGTTCCCAAAAACCCATAAAAAATCCCTCCGCACGTTTCCGGCGCAGAAGGTTCTCTGGGCGCCGGCACGTTAAGTCTCGTCATTTCAGACCGGGCCAGAGGGTATGCCTCAGGATGTTGACCGGGTCCCGCTTTACGCGCCGACTACTCCCTTTTCGGGTTGGATTATAGCAAGGATTTGTCCACCTGTCAAGAGCAACAGAAAAAAGTTCATATTTTTCGCAATTTTCCTATGAATTGTCAAAAAGCAGCTGTATAAGAATCGCAAAAATCCCCGGGGGCAACCCCGGGGATCTGCGTTAATGCAGCACTTGGCAAAGCTGTTCCAGAACGCCCAGATCCCAGGCCAATCTGGAAAGAACATATTTATCACGGATATCCTTGGTGGCCCGGAATGTCTGCCGCAGGCAATCCGTGTCCACGCCGAGGACAGAAAAATCCTTGGATATCTGCAAGGTATCCAACAGCTGCTCCAGCTGTCGGGCTGGGGGCAGCTCCTGCTCCAAAATGTCCAGGATCTGCTGCCAATTGCTCTGGATTTTTTCAAACCGGGCGGTGTGGGTGTCGGTACGGTATTTACCTTCCCTGCGCTCCAGTTGGATCATCGTGTCCGCGCTGCTGCCCAAGAACGCTTTCAGCTGGGCGCTCCAAACACCGTAATCAAAGCTCTTTACATAGGCATTGGCCTTTTCCGGATCCGGGGTGATCTCCTTTACCTTGTCATACAACCGTACCGCTGCCAAGGTTGCCATCGCGCACTGAATACCGTGCAGCTCCGGCTTCCAGCCAAATTCCAGCGCCCGCATATCCCACACGTGGGAAAAATAATGCTCCACACCAGAGGCCGGACGGGAAACACCGGCGTAGGCCATGGCAAGTCCGCCGATGACCAGTCCCTCAAACACAGCTTCCACCGCCTTGGGCTCTCGTGCCAGCAATCCCCGGGCGTTATCTACGCATTTTTTCAGCGCCCGGCGGATCAGCTGAGCCACTTCCTCGCAATAATACTCGCCAGTGATGATGTGGGCGATTCGCCACTCGGCGATGCTCACGTATTTGGCCAGCATATCGCCGATGCCTGCCTTGAGCATATGCTCCGGTGCCTGCCGCAAAATGTCCGTATCACCAATAATCACATCCGCACAGCGGGTATTCAGGGAAACCTTCACCCCATCCATAGCCATAGAGGAGGTGGCACTGGCGTAGCCGTCCATGGACGGGGCGGTGGCCACAATGAAATACTTATGTCCGGTGGTGCAGCTGAGGATCTTGCCCAGATCGTTGATCACACCGCTGCCCACACCAATGATCAGGTCGCAGTTTGCATCGTAGTGCATCACTGCGCTGCCCACCGCCTGCTCATCCGGCTCCAGATTCTTTCCGGGAAATACGTAGCTGCTGTATGGTATACCATTTTTTGTCAGAACGTCTGCTGCTTTCTGGCCTGCCGCGGCCCAAGTGTTGCAGTCCGCCAGAAGAAATGGCCTTTTCGCCCCATACCGCTTCACAAGCTCCGGCAGTTTTTCCAGCACGCCGCTGCCCATCAACACATCCTCCACCGCAGCTGTATGGTTTCTGCCGCAGCCGCAGCCGGAGTCCTTCAAATACTGTTTCATGGAAATACTCCTTTATTAAACTACCCTAAGAGTACCACTTTTGCAGCGCTTTTGCAAGCAAAAACCGGGACTGTACATAAGTCCCGGTGTATTCAAGAATTCTCCAGCAGGTATTCTTCCGCGTAATAGGCAGCCACCGCGCCGTCAGCGGCCGCCGTAACGATCTGGCGCACCGCCTTACTGCGTACATCCCCCACGGCAAAGACCCCCGGCAGATTGGTTTTGGTGGATTCATCCGCAAGGATATACCCTGCCTCGTCCAAAGCCACCTGCCCCCGGAACAGCTCCGTAACCGGCGTTCTGCCCACGCTGATAAACAGGCCGTCCAGTTCCAGTTCCCGTTGCTCCCCGGTCTTTACGTTTTTGATCCGCACACCGGAGAGCTTCTGCCCGTGTAGGAGCTGTTCCACCGTACTGTCCCAGCAAAACTCCACATTTTCTGCCTGCAGGAGGGGCTCGTGGTAGACCTTGGTCGCCCTAAGACTGTCCCGGCGATGGATGACGATCACCTTTTTAGCAAGTCGAGACAGCACCAACGCATCCGCCGCGGCAGAATTACCGCCGCCTACCACCGCAACCGTCTTGCCCCGGTAGAACATACCGTCGCAGGCGGCGCAGTAGGCCACGCCCTTACCCGTCAGCTCCCGTTCCTTCTCCAGTCCCAGATGCCTGTGGCCCGCACCGGTAGCCAGGATCACGGTTCTGGCCCGGTAGGTTTCGGAGCCGGTCTGGATCTGCTTGATCTGCCCCTCCAGTTCTACCGACGTAACCTGTGCAAATTTGCTTTCCGCCCCAAACTGCTCCGCGCCCCGGCGCATCTGATCGCCCAGTGTATATCCGTCGATACCCTGGGGGATTCCCGGGTAGTTGTCGATCTGCACCGTTTCCACCATCTGTCCGCCGGGAGACATCTTCTCCAGAATCAGCGTAGAAAGTCCTGCCCGGGCGGTATATAACGCAGCGGTGTACCCTCCAGGGCCGCCGCCAATAATAATCACATCATAAATCTTCTCCATAACCGATACTCCTTTGCTTTTTTCTTTAGTATACCCACTGTACCGTTTCTTTTCTGTGATTTTGTCACTTTTTCTTCTCATTGACAACAGCCAGCAGAAGTGCTATTGTGAACGTAGCAAAGGAGGTACGTTTATGTCTATTTCCCAGTTCTTCCCTGTGTATAACAAACTCTCCCCTGCCGACCAGGAGGCCCTTACCCAGGTAGCTTCCCTGCGTACCGTTCCGGCAGGTACGCTGCTGCACAACGGCAGCTCTGACTGTATGGGACTTCTGCTGATCCGCTGCGGTCAGCTCCGGGCATACATCACCTCCGACGAGGGCAAGGAGATCACCGTTTACCGGCTGCTGGAGCAGGATATCTGCCTGTTCTCCGCGTCCTGTATGATGAACAGCATCCAGTTTGAGATCATCATCCGGGCGGAAAAGGAAACCCAGTTCTGGCTGATCCCGCCTATGTTCTATAAGGATCTGATGGAGCGCAGCGCGCCCGTTGCCAACTACACCAACCAGATTATGGCCACCCGTTTCACCGACGTTATGTGGCTGCTGGAACAGGTGATGTGGAAGAGCTTCGACAAACGCCTGGCCCATTTTCTGATAGAGGAAAGCGCCCTGGAAAATACCGCCCAGCTGAAGATCACCCACGAGATCATCGCCAGCCATATGGGCTCTGCCCGGGAAGTGGTGACCCGTATGCTCAAATATTTTCAGACGGAGGGTCTGGTCAGGCTCACCCGGGGTACCATAGAACTTTTGGATATGGACGCCCTGGAAGAACTCAGTGAATAAAAAAGCATCCACCTTTCGGTGGATGCTTTTTTATAGACTTTCCAGCAAATCTTCCAACTCACACAGCGCCCGGATCTCATAGTCTACCCGGATACCCTCCCGCCGGGGTTTTCCGTCGGGGTTGACCCAGCAGGTGGTGATGCCCGCATTCTGTCCGCCTAGGATGTCCGAGGTCAGGCTGTCTCCCACGATCATTGCTTTCGCCGGATCAAAATCCGGAATCTGGGCAAAACAGCCGTCAAAATAGGCTTTATCCGGCTTGTTGTGGCCGATTTCCTGGGACACGAATACTTTCTCAAAGAAACGGTACAGATTGGCGCTGGTCATACGTCCTTTCTGGACCGACGCAGTGCCATTGCTGGCCAGGAACAGACGGTACTTCCTGTGGAGTCTGTCCACCGCTTCCTCCGCGCCGGGCAGGAAATAGTGACCCTGGGACAGATTGTGCTCATAGGCCCGGGCCACAGCCTCCGCGTCCACAGTATATCCCATCTGGGTGAAGAGCACATCAAACCGGCCGGACAACACCTGCGCCCGGGTCAGCTCCTTCCGCTCCAACCGCTCCCAGTGGTCCTTGTTGATACGGCTGTACAAGGTACAGACCTCCGGTGTGGGTTCCAGCCCAGAGTCTGCCAGTGTTCTGCTCAAAGCGATCCGCTCTGCTTTTTTAAAATCCAGAATGGTGTCATCCAGATCCAGGAACAAAAACTCAAACATTGGCTCTCCTCCTGACGATCTCGTTGGAGATGGCTGCAAACTGGCCGATATCCAGCGTCTCACCCCGGACATTTTCATCCAGGCCGCAGGCCGCGATCACTTCCCCGGCACCGGTCTTTCCCAATTCCGGGAATCCGGAGGCCAGGCCGTTCTGCAGCTTTTTCCGGCGCATTGCAAAGCTGGCCTTCACTGTACGGAAAAAGATCTCCTTGCTGAGTATCTCCCAAGGCAGATCCTTTCTGGTGCGCAGTGTCACCACCGCGGAAGTCACCTTCGGCTGGGGCATAAAGCAGTGGGCCGGCACATCAAACAGCAGCTCCGGCTCTGCGTAAAACTGGCAGAACACCGTAAACGCGCTGTAATCGGGGCTTCCCGGCTTTGCGGCGATCCGCAGGGCCACTTCCTTTTGGACCATGACCGTCACGCTGTCAAAGCATTCTGCCTCCAGCAGGGCAGACAAGATGGGAGAGGTGATATAATAGGGCAGGTTCGCGCAGGCCATAGGCCGCAGTCCCGGGAATTTCTCTTTCACCAAGGCAGCCACATCCTGCTTCAGTACATCGCCCCAGATGATCTCCAGGTTTTCAAATTCACCCACCGTCTGCTTAAGGATCGGTTCCAGCCGCGGATCCACCTCCACGGCACACACCTTCCCCGCCCGCAGGGCAAGCTGCTGGGTCAGCGGGCCAATGCCGGGGCCGATCTCCATCACGCCGGAACCGGCGTCCACGCCCGCATCCTCCGCGATCCGCTCCGGCACCCACCGGGCGATCAAAAAATTCTGGCCTTTTGCCTTGGAAAAGTGGAAGCCATGCTCAGCCAGCAGCGGCTTCATTATCTGAATATCGCAAACATCAATCATACAAAAATCCGCCTTTCCAATGCTATGATAGCAGAAGAAAGGCGGATTTGCAATTAGAATTCGGAATTAGTTCCAGTTGGCATCGCCCAGGAAGTAGACAGTACAGTTCCGTCTGCCAAAGTTGAACGCATCGGTCAGATTGTCCATATACAGGTCCAGGCGGTTTTCCTTGATATCGCCGCCACAGTCCTCAGCGGTACTCAGGCCATACACACAGTAACCGTCGTTGGTGACGATGAACATACGGGTGCCGTAGGGGATCACTGTGGGATCCACAGCCACCACTCCGTGACGGACGGTAGTTCCGGTGGAAGTGGTCATATCACAGCCCGCATCGAAATGGGTATAGGCCGTGGCCAAAAATTGCGCGGAGCTGGTATAGGTCAGCACTTCGCCGGTAGGCAGGACGATCACACCGTCGCCGATAAGGGGCTGCGTCTGTTCTTCGTCCACGCGCTCGCCGGTACCCATCCCCACGATCTGGGTGGAAGGCTCGGAAATGACCGTTTCCTCCAGGACCGTACGCTGGATCTCCTGGTTGTTCTTGTACACCACGTCCGCAGTGCAGCGCTTCTGGCCGGCAACACCCTCCACCAGCACTGCCTCCTGGCCAGCAGGCAGGGTATCATCGTAACAGTACACCACATCATAGGGAATCTCCACGGTGTAGGTCTCACTGTTCATTATGGTCTTGTCGATGGCGACTTCCATTCCATCATAGGTCATCGTTTCCGCAGCCACGGAGGCGGCATAGTCTCCGGTGTATTCCAGGCCGTTGGTCTTCAACAGATCCTCCAGCGTACCGCCATAAGTACTCAGCTGCAGCTGCTGGCCGCAGTAGTCGACCGTGACGGTTTGAGCCCGCTGCAGGGTGATCTCAGAGCCTGCGTCCGTGGTCTGGGTCGTATAGAAGTCATTCTCATCCAAGTGGATTCCGGCCTCATTCAAAACCTCATCCAGATTCTCCGCGTAGGAAGTGTGAACAGTAACCTGGTCACCATCCGTGATCACATAGGTATTCTGAGCCCAAACGGTCTGGGTCAGCAATACGACCAGCAGGCAAACAGATAAAACCACAGCGATAACAGGGACAACGTGCTTGCCGTTCTTCACTACAAACGGGGCAAATAATTGCATGGAATGCTCCTCCTTTCCTAGAAATAAAGGATTTTATGGAATCCTTTTGATGTCAAAAAGTTACAAATATATACACCCTATTTTAGGGTTGCGAGAGAATTATAACAAATACGGCGCAAAAAGTCAAGTGTTTGCTTCAAAACGACTGTTTTCCACAACTTTTTCCACATTTATTTTGTAATTTTTATGTTAACCTTTTGACAAAATGTTCCAATATTCTTCCTGTTCCACCCCCATATATTGTAGTCAAAGTTACATTTGTTTACATAAGTCTGCAAATTACGCAACCAGTGATTAAAATCAACCAACTGCCGATTATGGTTAACCGTTTTCCATATTATTTTACATTTTCCCTCCCCTGCTCAAGCAAAAACACATCATATTCGCTCCAGTTCCTCCACCTGTTCTTTTTCTATCCCCGGCATTGACAGGTTACACAAAATGTGCTATATTTTGTATGTTAAAAGCTGTGACGAAGACCCGGCCCTTTGGAAGATACCCAGAGAGGAAACCGTATGCTGAGAGGTTTCTGTACCCCTGCAAAGGTGCCATACCGCTTCTGAGCTGCTGGCAGGAAATAGCCAGCCGGGTGCGCCCGTTAGTGCGTCAATGAGTGACGGCAAACGCCGTAACCAGGGTGGAACCGTGGAATACAAGCTCTGTATCCCACCCCTGATTTTTCAGGGGTGGGTATTTTTTATACACTCCCCGTACTACAAGGAGGTAAAACTATGTCTGAAGAAAATCTGTACACCTTTGCAAATCCCCAATACCGCAAGACCTACTGGCACACCTGTTCCCATATTATGGCCCAGGCTGTGAAGCGTCTGTGGCCGGAGGTCCAGCTGGCCATCGGTCCTGCCATCGAGGAAGGCTGGTACTACGACTTTGACGCACCCTTCTCCTTCACCCCCGATCATCTGGCCAAGATCGAGGCGGAGATGAAGAAGATCTGCAAGGAGCGTGTCCGTCTGGAGCGCAGCGAGAAGCCCCGCTCAGAAGCCATTTCCTATATGGAGTCTATGAACGAACCTTACAAAGTAGAACTGATCCAGGATCTTCCCGAGGATGCCGTTATCTCCTTCTACACCCAGGGTGAGTTTACCGATCTGTGTGCAGGCCCCCATCTGGACCACACCGGCCGTGTTAAGCACAACGGCTTTAAGCTGACCAAGAGCTGTGGCGCCTACTGGCGCGGCGACAGCAACCGCAAGATGCTGCAGCGTATCTACGGCATCGGTTTCCCCAGCAAGGACGAGCTGGACAGCTACCTGGAGGCCCAGGCAGAGGCACTGAAGCGGGATCACAACAAGCTGGGCCGTGAGCTGGAATACTTCACCACCGTGGAGGAGATCGGCCAGGGCCTGCCCATTCTGCTGCCCAAGGGCGCAAGAGTGATCCAGACCCTGCAGCGCTGGGTGGAGGATGAGGAGCAGAAGCGGGGCTACCTACTGACCAAAACGCCTCTGATGGCAAAGCGTGACCTGTATAAGATCTCCGGCCACTGGGATCACTACCTGGACGGTATGTTCATCCTGGGCGATCCCTACGACGAGGAGAAAGAGTGCTTCGCTCTGCGTCCTATGACCTGCCCCTTCCAGTACCAGGTCTATCTGAACCGGGCCCGCTCTTACAGAGATCTGCCCATGCGTCTGGGCGAGACCTCTACCCTGTTCCGCAACGAGGATTCCGGCGAGATGCACGGTCTGATCCGTGTCCGCCAGTTCACCATTTCCGAAGGCCACCTGGTGTTGCGTCCCGATCAGCTGGAGGAGGAATTCCGCGGCTGTCTGGAGCTGGCCAAGTATGTGCTGGATACTGTGGGTATGCTGGAAAACTGCTCCTTCCGGTTCAGCCAGTGGGATCCCGCCCGTGCCGGTGTCAAGTATGAAGGCACTGCCGAGCAGTGGGAGGAAGCACAGCGTGTTATGGGCCAGATCCTGGACAATCTGGGCGTTGAATACGAGATCGGCATCGACGAGGCCGCTTTCTACGGTCCTAAGCTGGATATCCAGTACAAGAACGTGTTCGGTAAGGAAGATACCATCGTTACCATCCAGATCGATATGCTGCTGGCCCAGAAGTTCGGTATGGAATACACCGACTCCGACGGACAGAAGAAGATCCCCTATATCATCCACCGCACCTCTCTGGGCTGCTATGAGCGTACTTTGGCGTATCTGATCGAGCGTTATGCCGGCGCGCTGCCCCTGTGGATGATGCCCACCAAGGGCACGGCCCTGCCCATCACCGACCGGGCCCACGCCTACGCCAACGAATTGGTTGAGAAGCTGAACGCGATGAACATCCAGACCGAGGCCGACTGCCGCAGCGAGAAGCTGGGTTACAAG
>JAZQDH010000034.1:0-9469 GCA_045546655.1 Faecousia sp. | reverse complement strand
TGCACCTTTAGCTCAGTTGGTAGAGCAACTGACTCTTAATCAGTGGGTCCCGGGTTCGAGTCCCTGAAGGTGCACCAATGGCCCATTGGTCAAGTGGTTAAGACAGCGGCCTCTCACGCCGTTAACATCGGTTCGAATCCGGTATGGGTCACCAAAAATAATACTTGACAGTTAAAATTGTCAGTGCTATAATTTCTATGCTGTTAGAGCGCAAGGCGCTTTGACATATAGGATGGTTAAAAGCCATCTCAGTGAGTTGGTATTGATTGCGATGAGGGTCCACCTGTTCCCATTCCGAACACAGAAGTTAAGCTCATTTGCGCCGACAATACTTGGCGGGCGACTGCCTGGGAAGATAGGTAATGCCAACACAAATATTCCTCTTTAGCTCAGTCGGTAGAGCGACGGACTGTTAATCCGCAGGTCGTTGGTTCGAGTCCAACAAGGGGAGCCAAAAAGAAACCACACCTAATGGTGTGGTTTCTTTTTGCTTATGCATAGACGGACTCGAACCCATTTTTATGCAACAGTCCAGCGGACTGTTGCTGCCACCAGTTCGAAACTGGTGGCTACAATTATTTTGTCCACACCGTGGACAAAATGCATATCGGGTCCAACAAGGGGAGCCAAAAAGCAATAGCCTACCCGAGAAGTCCGTTTTGCGTTATAGAATTTGAAGCAGGGATTTTTTCAGGATCTGCAGGCCCTCCAGAAGCTGTTCGTCGGGAATCGTCAAAGGCGGCATCAGCTTCAGGACATCGTTGTCCCGGCCCACCCGTTCCACGATCAAACCGTTTTGGAAACAGGCCGCGATCAAGGACGCGGTCATATCCCTGCCAAAGGCGGAGAAGTCAAGACCCCAGATCATACCGATACCACGGAAGGTCAGGCGGCTGTCCAGAGGGAGGATCTCGTTTTGCAGGAACGTTTCGAAAATCCCTGCTTTGTGCTTAATCTGTTCTTCCAGATTCTCTTCCACAAAGATCTCCATACCGGCCTTGCCGGCGATCAGGGAGAGCTGATTGCCCCGGAAAGTGCCGGTGTGCTGACCGGGCACCCACTTGTCCAGCTCCGGCTTGAACAGAACCATAGACAGAGGGAAGCCGCAGCCGCCGATGGACTTGGACAGGGTGACCATATCCGGAACGATGCCGGCTCGCTCGAAGGAGAAGAAAGTACCGGTACGGCCGTTACCGATCTGCACATCGTCGGTGATCAGCAAAATGTCGTGCCGGTCGCACAGCTGACGCAGATCTCGCAGCCACTGGGCATCGAACACGTAAATACCGCCGTCTGCCTGTACGGTTTCCAGAATGATGGCTGCAGGCTTTTCCACACCGGAGTGGTCATCGGTGAGAAGCCGTTCCATATAGGCGATGGTGTCCAGCTCCGGGAACATATACGGCGCGGGGATGTGGGTCACGTTGGGCAGAGACTGCCCGGCGGCGTCCCGGGAACAGCGGTCGGTGGTCAGCGCCAGAGCGCCGAAGGTCATACCGTGGAAGGCACCCATAAAGGCGAAGATATTCTCACGGCCCTTGACCATACGTGCCAGCTTGATGGCGGCCTCCACCGCGTTGGTGCCGGTGGGGCCTGCAAACTGGATGCGATAATCCAGATTTCTGGGCGCAAGAATCTTTTCCTGGAAGTATTCCAAAAACTCCCGCTTGACACTTGTGTACATATCCAGTGAGTGGAGGATGCCGCCATCCTGAAGATAGGCGATCACCCGTTGAATCATTTTATCCGGATTGTGGCCGTAATTCAGCGCGCCGGCTCCGGCAAAAAAGTCGATGTAATCCCTGCCGTTTTCGTCGGTCATCACCGCACCCTTGGCTTTTACAAAAACCGTGGGAAAGCTGCGGCAATAGGAACGAACATTGGATTCCATTGATTCAAAAATAGCGGTATCCATACAAATGACTCCTTAATAGATTTACATAATATATACGAGCATACCATAAAAACATTCGTTTTGCAATAACTACGATTTTAACATTGTATGAATATTTGCAATATTACCCGTTTGCTGCTAGAATGGAAAAAAGGGGGTGGGGCTGTGTATCGCACTTTGAATCAGCATTACCGGGAGAAATTCGGCTGTAAAGTGTACAAGTTGTCCATAGACGCAGGGTTTACCTGCCCAAACCGGGACGGAACGCTCGGGACAGGTGGGTGCATCTACTGCTCTGCCGACGGAGGCGGTGAATTCGCAGAGAAGCCCGGGAGCATCACCCAGCAGCTGGAAAATGCCAAGAAACGGGTGGAACATAAGAACAAGGGCGGGAAATACATCGCCTATTTTCAGTCGTTTACCAATACCTATGCCCCCGTGGAGGTGCTCAGAAGCAAATATATGGAGGCCATTGCTCCGGATGAGATTGTAGGCCTGGCGGTGGCTACCCGGCCGGACTGCGTGGGTCAGGAGGCTATCCGCCTTTTGCAGCAGATTAATACGGTAAAACCCGTGAGCGTGGAGCTGGGATTCCAGACAGCCGACGATTCCGTGGGCCGGTACATCGGCAGAGGTTACGATACGGCGGTGTATGTGGACGCGGCAGATCGTCTGAAAAAGGCAGGTCTGGAGGTGGTGACCCATATCATCATCGGCCTGCCGGGAGAGGACATGGAAAGCGCGGTGCGCTCTACCCGAACTGCAGTGGCCGCCGGAACGGACGGGGTGAAATTCCACCTGCTGCACGTGCTGAAAAACACCCGGCTGGAGCGGGAATATCTGGCCGGAACGTTCTCCTGCCTGACCTTGGAGGAATACGGAAAGATATTAGCCGCTTGCATAGACGTGCTGCCGCCCCACGTGGTGGTCCACCGGATCACAGGTGACGGTGCTAAGCGGAATCTGGTAGCACCCCTTTGGTCGGCGGATAAGAAAAGGGTACTCAATGCGCTGAATAAGATGTTGTCAAAGGCTGGGAATTCTTTTGACGAAATTTCTGAAAGGCCTTGAAACTTTACCTGTTTAGTGGTAAGATATTCTAAGTGACTGTGGCCTTTTGACCGCATTCTGTGATTTACCCAATCGCCCGCGGAAACGGGCAAGATAAAATAAGGAGGAAAACCATGACTTCCAGCGAAAAGAAGCAACTGCAAATCACCGCCTGCAAAGTCCGTATGGGCGTAATCGAGTCCACCTACGGCGCAAAGGCAGGTCACCCCGGCGGCAGCCTGTCTGCTGCTGAAGTGTATACTTACCTGTACTTCAAGGAAATGAACATCGATCCCGCCAACCCCAAGTGGGAAGACCGTGACCGCTTTGTTCTGTCCAAGGGTCACACCACCCCCGGCCTGTACTCCGTACTGGCACAGCGCGGCTTCTTCCCCGTAGAAGACCTGCCCACTTTCCGTCACATCGACAGCTACCTGCAGGGCCCCCCCAATATGAACCCCGTTCCCGGTGGTGATATGTCCACCGGCTCTCTGGGCCAGGGTGTGAGCGTTGCTGCCGGTATGGCACTGGCTGCTAAGCACACCGGCAAGACCAACCGGGTTTACTCTCTGCTGGGCGACGGCGAGATCCAGGAGGGCCAGGTTTGGGAAGCTTGTATGGCAGCTGCTCACTACAATCTGGACAACCTGTGCATCGTTGTGGACAACAACGGTCTGCAGATCGACGGCAACATTGCCGATGTTATGAGCCCCTACCCCATCGTTGACAAGCTGGAAGCTTTCGGTTTTGCCGTGCAGCAGATCGACGGCCACGACTTCGATGCGATCGAAGCCGCTTTCAACCAGGCTCGTGAAACCAAGGGCAAGCCCTCCGCTATCGTCATCAAGTCCGTTAAGGGCAAGGGCGTTTCCTTTATGGAAAACAATGCCGGCTGGCATGGCAAGGCTCCCAACGATGCTGAGTACGCACAGGCTATGAGCGAGCTGAAGGCTCAGCTGGCAGAACTGGAGGCATAATTATGGCAGAAATGAAGAAAGTTGCAACCCGTGACAGCTACGGCAATGCTCTGGCAGAGCTGGGCGCTGAGTTTTCCAACCTGGTAGTTCTGGATGCCGACCTGGCAGGCGCTACCAAGACCGCAGTCTTTAAGAAGGCATTCCCCGACCGTCACTTCGACTGCGGCATCGCTGAGGCCAATATGATCTGTATGGCCACCGGCATGTCCACCGCCGGCCTGGTACCCTTCGCATCCAGCTTCGCTATGTTCGCGGCTGGCCGTGCATTTGAGCAGGTGCGTAACTCCATCGGCTACCCCCACCTGAACGTTAAGATCGGCGCGACCCACGGCGGCATCTCCGTCGGTGAGGACGGCGCATCCCATCAGTGCTGCGAGGACTTCGCTTTGATGCGTGCTATCCCCGGTATGACCGTTATCTGCCCCGCTGACGACGTGGAGGCTAAGGCTGCTGTCCGTGCTGCTTACGAGATGAACGGCCCCGTCTACCTGCGTTTCGGCAGACTGGCAGTGCCCGTGTTCCACGCTGAGGACTTCAAGTTCCAGATCGGCAAGGGCGAAGTGCTGCGCGATGGCACCGATGTGGCCATCATTGCCAACGGCCTGCTGACCTATGAAGCAGTTCTGGCCGGTGAGTCTCTGGCAGAGGCCGGCATCAACGCTATGGTCATCAATATGGCTACCATCAAGCCCCTGGACGAGGAGCTGGTGATCGAGGCAGCCAAGAAGTGCGGCAAGGTCATCACCTGCGAAGAGCACTCCGTCATCGGCGGCCTGGGCGAAGCAGTTTGCTCTGTCCTCAGTGAGAAGTGCCCCGCCGTCGTAAAGCGCATCGGCGTCAACGATGAGTTTGGCCACTCCGGTCCGGCAAAGGACCTGCTGAAGCAGTTCGGCCTGTGCAGCGACCACATCGTGGAAGTTGCCAAGGAGCTGTGCGGCAAGTAATCCCCAAAATGAAAATCTCCCAACCAAATGGTTGGGAGATTTTTTATCGGTCTGTGGGGATTCGTTTGGCTACTACCACCAGCCGCCCGTTGGTCTGGGAGTATTCGCAGGTGGACAGGGTGATCAGCTTGTCGCCGTATTGGGCGTCAACGCCGGTGTCGTACAGGGAGAGCTCCTTGCAGGTGTCCACGTATTGCTGGAATTCCGCTTCGTCGGAGGCATCCACAAATTCGTGATAGGTAAAGCCCTGGCCCACGGAGGCGGTGGTCAAAAATACAGACAGGATCTGGTAATCGTGACGCTCTGTCAGCGTGTCGAATTCTATTACCGGATGTTCCCGGAAGAAATCCTCTTTTTTGTAATTCTGCAGGTCGTAGAACATAACGCCGCTGCGCATCCGGTGGCCGTAGATGGTCAGATTGTCGGAGGGGGCGTCCACGCTGCAAACTTCCCGGACATAGATACAGCCGTAGGAGTGGTATTCCTTCTGGAAATTGTGGTTTAAGTAGTAGTTGGGATCGTCCGGTGTCTGCATCACGGGATAGTTGATATCCGTGTCTTCAATGCGGATCCAGCCCACGGTGTCGGTGTTGGCAAGATAAATTTCCGCATATTCCGGAAGAATGGGCCTGGGGTTTCCGGTAATGGGGTCTTGGATCAGGATCAGATCCGATTCCTCCACAACTTCGATAACCGGGTCGGTGGGGTCAAGAGCTTCCACAGGTACGGTGTATCTCACCGGTGGTTCTTTTTTTGCCTGCTGCACGATCTGCACCAGCTCATCGGCCTGCTGTTTTTGAAAACGGGCAATAATGTAATACCTTGTTAATAAGAATCCGCTGACCAGAAAAACACAGGAAAACAGGATCAGCAGGAGCTTGATTATCCAATTTCGTCTCATGGGCAGATTTCCTTTGTCTTTTTGAGGATGCTTTTATATTAGCACAGGTTGGGGAGGGGCGCAAGGGGGTTCGATTCCCTTTTTGGAGCAGGGTACGGGAATCGAACCCGCCTTCACGGCTTGGGAAGCCGTTGTATTACCGATATACGAACCCTGCATAAGTGAGCGTATTATAGCAGAGCGGGCCGAAAAATTCAACCCCTATTTGTCGAAAGCCTCGTAATTGTTTGCCGGATGTGCTATAATCCCAATAAAAGGAGGTAATAAGTATGACGGAATACGAAATGGTGCGCGAAATCAAGAATCTCTGCCCCAACAATCAGATGCGGGATATCTTCTTTGACGAAGTCCGGACCGATGACCCGGAGCAGTATGTCCGAGCGTTTCTTAAGGGGAAAGCAGTGGATGTATCTGTGGAACGTTTGCCCGGAGGGGCTGTGACCGTACACGCTACAGCAGACGGGTTGATTCAAAGATTTGTGTTTACTCCCGTTTAGTAGTCCAAATTTTTTTATAAGCAGGTAAATTTGGGTTGAATTTGGCTGTTGTTTGTGGTATGATACTGTTGTATGAATATGGGCGGAGTGCGCCTATATGACAGAAAAATCCCCTGGCAGAGGAGAGGCTGTCTGCTGAGGTTTAAGGAGAATCATATGGCAACACCCTATACGATTGCTGTCGCAGGCAAGGGCGGCGTGGGCAAGACCACTACCTGCGGTATGCTGATAGATTATCTTTGTAAAAAGAACAAAGGCCCGGTCCTGGTGGTGGACGCGGATGCCAACTCCAACCTGAACGAGGTTCTGGGTGTGGAGGTGGAGACCAGCCTGGGCGCGATCCGTGAGGAAATGGCGCAGGCTGAGCTGAAGGGAACCATCCCTGCCGGTATGACCAAGGCCGACTACGCAGAGTTTAAGTTTAATTCCGCCATCATCGAAGAAGATGATTTTGATATGCTGGTCATGGGCCGCACCCAGGGCAAAGGCTGCTACTGCTTTGTTAACGGTGTGCTCAAGACCCAGGTGGATAAGTACGCTAAGAATTACAGCTACATCGTGATGGACAACGAGGCTGGTCTGGAGCATGTGGCCAGAGGTACGCTGCCTAAGGTTGACCTGATGCTTCTGGTGTCCGACTGTTCCCGCCGCGGTATCCAGGCTGCCGCAAGAGTGGCCGAGATGATCGAAGAGATGGAGCTGAAACCCGGCAAGATGGGTCTGATCGTCAACCGTGCGCCTAACGGTGTGCTGGATGACGGTGTAAAAGCCGAGATCGAAAAACACGGCCTGGAGCTTCTGGGCGTCCTGCCCCAGGATGAGGGTGTTTACCGCTGCGATTGCGACGGTGAGCCTTCTGCCAAACTGCCCCAGAGCAATCCTGTCAAGGTGGCTCTGAAGGATATTATGCAGGGCCTAAATTTGTAAAATCTCTTCTCAATAAGGGAACTTCCCCAATACCTGCCGGGGCGGCCATTGGTCGCCGCCCGGTGGGCAATGCCCGCCCCGACAGGTCTTAGGAAAGTCCCTTTGTGGGAGGATTTTAATAAGTTGTAACATTATTTTTATACAAGGGGGAAACCAACTATGTCTTTCGCACCCAAGACGCAGCCCTACAACGGCAAGATCAATGCTGTTACCCTGGGCACCGGTGATAAGGCAATTGTCATCGGCGGCCAGAATGTGCTGCCCTTCTACACCTTCGATGCAGCGATCGAAAACGCACCGAAAATCGGCGTGGAGATCTCTGATACCGCAGCCCAGTGGGATGCTGCTGGCCTGAAGGAGTTCTATGCCGGCTGCACTACTATGGCTGACTTCGCCAAGAAGGCAGAGACCATGGAAGGTGCTGATTTCCTGGCTCTGAACTTTGAGTCCGCTGACCCCAACGGCGCTGACAGAAGCGTTGCTGATTGTGTCGCTGACGCAAAGGCAGTTGCAGAGACTGTCTCTATGCCTATCGTTGTTATGGGCTGCAAGAACCTGGAAAAGGACACTGAACTGTTCTCCGCTATGGCAGAGGCTCTGTCCGGCAAGAACGTTCTGTTTATGTCCGCAAAGAACGAGAACTACAAGACCGTGGGCGCATCCGTCGCCCTGGCAAGCGGCCAGAAGGTCGGCGCTGAGACCGCTGACGACATCAACCTGGCTAAGCAGCTGTACATTATGTTCAAGGGCCTGAATGTTCCCGCTGAGACCATCGTGATGAACATCGGTACCGCAGCCGTCGGTTATGGCTTCGAGTACGTTGCTTCCACTCTGGACCGCATCCGTCTGGCCGCTTTGGCACAGTCCGATGCTGACCTGCAGATGCCCATCATTGCTCCCGTATCCACCGATACCTGGGGCGTGAAGGAATCCTCTGCTTCCGAAGAAGACGAGCCCGCATGGGGCTGCCGTGAGGAGCGCGCAATCAGTATGGAAGTTTCCACTGCTGCTGCAAACCTGACCGGCGGTGCAGACGCTGTTATTATGCGCCATCCCGCTGCTGTGGCAACCATCAAGAAGTTCATCACTGAACTTGTCTAACCGGAAGGAGGATACATACAATGGCTTTGAAAGGTCTTGACATTTTTAAGCTGTCTCCCAAGAAGAACTGTAAGGAGTGCGGCAGCCCCACCTGTATGGCATTCTGCATGAAGGTGGCACAGGGCGCTGTGGAAATCGACAAGTGCCCCTACTTCTCTGACGACGCTAAGGCAATGCTGAACGAGCAGACTGCTCCTCCCATGAAGACCATCACCGTGGGCGAGCATAAGCTGGGCGGCGAGACCGTTCTGTTCCGTCACGAGAAGACCCTGGTCAACAAGAATCTGTACGCTGTCTCCGTATGCACCTGCATGGACGAGGCAACTGTTGATGCAAAGCTGGCTGACCTGCAGAAGGTCGACTACGAGCGTATCGGCGAGCGTATGTACGTTGAGTTCGTTCAGGTCGCCAACAACCAGGCTGACCCCGCTGTCTATGCTGCTCTGGTCAAAAAGGCTGCCGCTACCGGCCGCGCTCTGGTCCTGGAGTGCTGGGATGTGGAGTGTGCAAAGGCTGCTCTGGAAGTGGCCGGCAAGGCAGTCATCCTGGACGGCGCTACTCCCGAAAACTGGGAGGCTATGAATGCTCTGGCTACCGCTAAGGGCATCGCTCTGGGCGTTTGGGCCGAGAACATCTCTGACCTCTATGACACCGTTAAGAAGCTGGAAGCTGCCGGCAACAAGAACCTGGTTCTGGATGTCACCGGCAAGACCGTGAAGGAAACTCTGGCCAATGCCGTTCTGGTCCGCCGCACCGCCATCAAGGACGGCGACCGCAGCTTCGGTTACCCCTCCATCGTGAACGTTGCCAAGCTGGCTAAGGGCGATGCAAGACTGCAGACTGCCTACGCTTCCATGTTCACCGAGAAGTACGCCTCCATCATCGTTATGGAGAACATGACCTATGCGCAGGCTCTGCCTCTGTACGGTCTGCGTCAGAACATCTTCACCGATCCTCAGAAGCCCATGAAGGTGGAAGCTAAGATCTACCCCATCAACGGCGCGGATGAGAATGCTCCCGTGGCGCTGACCGTTGACTTTGCTCTGACTTACTTCCTGGTTTCCGGCGAACTGGAGCGCTCCGGCCAGCCTGTGAACCTGATCATCACCGATGCTTCCGGTATGTCCGTTCTGACTGCCTGGGCCGCCGGCAAGCTGTCTTCTTCCACCATCAAGAAG
>JAZQDH010000033.1:0-5879 GCA_045546655.1 Faecousia sp. | reverse complement strand
GATCACTTCGACCCCCGTCAGTACCTGAAGCCCGCTCGCGCAAACATCAAGGAGATCGTTCGCCACAAGCTGGTCAACGTTCTGGGCTGCGCAGGCAAGGCCTGATTTTTCCCATAACAAAACCCTCCCAACCGGGAGGGTTTTTTGTGTTCTCTTTTACACCATAAAGTACAGGCACAGGGGGATCGTCACCAGGGACAGTACGGTGCTGATCAGCACCAGGGCAGCGCCCCGGGTGCAGTCGTGGCCGATCATCTGGGGGAAGATGATCACGTTCAGTCCGCAGGGCATGGCGTAAGAAAGGATGGCCGGCAGGATGGCAAAATCCAGGTGCAGCAGCTTCAGCGCCCCGAAAATAGCCACCGGGATGATCACCAGGCGCAGTGCCGTCACAATGTACACCTGCTTATGGACCAACAGTTTTCTGGGGTTAAATTTTGCCAGCGCAATGCCCAGCAGCAGCATACCCGCAGGTCCCAGGCAGGCCGCCGCGGATTCCGTGACCTGGGTGATCACGCTGGGCACCACCACCCCGGAAAGGCCCACCACGCAGCCCAGCAGCATCGCCGCCACCACCGGGTTCAGCAGCCGCTTCAGCGTGAATTTCTGGCCGGTCTGTTCCGTCAGCAGGTCATAGGCCAGGGTGTAGGTGTAGATCAGCAGAGGGATGGCAAACAGCATCATATCCAGCAGATACGCTGTGCCATAGAGCCCGATCATCAAAGGATACCCCACATAACTGCTGTTGGCGATGATGAGGGAGTACTCATACACCGCCCGGTCATATCCCGTGGGCTGCAGTTTTTTGGCAATAATCTTGCCAATAACGATCAGCACGATCAAAATCCCGGCGGACACCAGAACAATGGGATATTTCTGGGTTAAGTATTCCACAGTAAAATTGGCGGAAAAGGCATTAAAGGCCGTACAGGGCAAAAAAACGTGGACTGCCAGCGCCGACAGCAGGCCGCTATGGTCGGCATTGACCATCTTCTTACGCACCAGCACACAGCCGATCAGCGCAAATGTGAACAAAACGGCAACTTGTTTCAAAATCACAAGCATTTTTCTCACCTCTTCCGCCCCATTATAGTATATCTTCAGAAAATAGCAACAGCTTTTCGGCAAAATTTCTGTTTCAGGGGCAAACACATTTTCCTCTTGTAAAAGGAGGCCAAACGTGTTAAACTGAATTAGTTGTAGAAATTTACCTGTTTTGGAGGCAATTATGAACGTTTCCCGTCCCATTTAAGATTTCCTCTTAACATTTTCAAGAACACAGACTACCTATGGAGGAAATTCTATGTCCAATTTGATTCAAGAGATCAGCCGCCGCCGGACCTTTGCCATCATCTCCCACCCCGACGCCGGTAAAACCACTTTGACTGAAAAATTCCTGCTCTACGGCGGTGCCATCGCCCAGGCAGGTGTTGTTAAGGGTAAGAAGAATTCCCGTGCCGCTACCTCCGACTGGATGGAGATTGAAAAGCAGCGTGGTATTTCCGTTACCTCTTCCGTTATGCAGTTCCAGTATGACGGCTTCTGCATCAACATTCTGGATACCCCCGGCCACCAGGACTTCTCGGAAGATACCTACCGTACCCTGATGGCTGCCGACTCTGCCGTGATGGTCATTGACGGCGCTAAGGGTGTGGAGCCCCAGACCAGAAAGCTCTTCAAGGTCTGCGCGATGCGTCACATCCCCATCTTCACCTTTATCAACAAGATGGACCGGGAGACCAAAGACCCCTTTGACCTGCTGGACGAGGTGGAGCGTGAGCTGGGCATCGAAACCTACGCTATGAACTGGCCCATCGGCTGCGGCAAAGACTTTATGGGTGTGTACGACCGGGAGAAGGCAGAGCTTCTGTTTTTCTCCGGTGTAAACGGCAAATCCAAGGCCGGCAAGCAGGCCATTGACCTGTACGACAGCCAGGTTGCCGCCCTGCTGGACAGTCAGTCTAAGCATCAGCAGCTCATCGACGATGTAGAGCTTCTGTCCGCCGGCCGGGAGATGGACCAGGAAGCCGTCCGCAACGGTACTCTTAGTCCCGTGTTTTTCGGCTCTGCGCTGACCAACTTCGGCATTGAGCCCTTCCTGGAGGCCTTTTTGAAGCTGACGCCGCCCCCTCTGCCCCGCACCGCCGACTGCGGCCAGATCGACACCTTCGATCCGGATTTCTCCGCCTTTGTTTTCAAGATCCAGGCTAATATGAACAAGGCCCACCGGGACCGCCTGGCCTTTATGCGCATCTGCTCCGGCAAGTTCCAGAGAGATACGGAATACTACCATATGCAGGGCGGCAGAAAAATGCGTCTGTCCCAGCCCCAGCAGCTGATGGCCGCGGAACGCGAGATCGTGGAAGAGGCCTATGCCGGCGACGTGATCGGCGTGTTTGATCCCGGTATCTTCGCCATCGGCGACACCATCACCGTTCCCGGTAAGAAGTTCCTGTACTCCGGCATCCCCACCTTTGCTCCCGAGCATTTCTGCCGGGTGTCCGCAAAGGATTCTATGAAGCGCAAGCAGTTCGTCAAGGGTACGGAGCAGATCGCCCAGGAGGGTGCGATCCAGATCTTCAAGCTTCCCAACTCCGGTATGGAGGAAGTGATCGTGGGCGTTGTGGGCACGCTGCAGTTTGACGTGTTCCAGTACCGTATGAAGAACGAGTATGGTGTGGATCTGCGGATGGAGATGCTGCCCTATGAGGAGATCCGTCTGATCGACAAGTATCCCGGCGCGCTGGATGATTTGAATCTGGGCAGCGACGCGGAGCTGCTGGAGGATTACCGGGGCCGCAATCTGCTGGTGTTCAGCAGCTTCTGGGCCATCGATTTCACCTGCCGCCGCAATCCCGGCCTGGAGCTGAAAGAAATCGTCGTTTCCGAAGGCTAAGTCGGCAGTGCCGACAGACAATGCGTACTCGGCTGGTCAATTATCGTTTTTGCCCTGACCCGCTCGGTATCGCTCCAACGGAATATATGGGCAACGCTATTTCGGCGTGCCGCCGCTGTCAATGCGTGCTCGGCTGGGAGGTAATCGTTCTTGTCCTAGCCCGCTCGGTATCGTTTCTGCGGAGACAAAACCGGTGATGTTGGTACGTGCCCAACATCAATTACAGACGCAAACACCCCCACCTCGTTGAGGTGGGGGTGTTGTACTTTACTCGTACTTGGTAGGCTCGATGTTCCAGATCTCTTCTGCGTACTGACGGATGGTACGGTCGGAGGAGAACTTGCCGGCGGAGGCAATGTTCAGCAGGCACTTGCGGCCAAAGTTCCGGCGGTCGGCATAATCCCGGTTTGCCCGCAGCTTTGCGTCCACGTAGGACTGGTAATCCAGCAGAGTGTAGTAGTTATCTGCCCGGCTCCAGCCATTGCCGTTGAGCAGCGCATGGTACAGATCGGTCTGCTCGGAATCGGTGGGCACAGTGCCGTCGATCAGCGTATCGATAGCCCGGCGCAGGTGGGGATTGGTGTCGTAAATACCCCGGGAGTGGTAAGAATCCTTGCAGGCATTGATCTGCTCCACGGTAGCACCGAAGATATACTCGTTCTCGTGGCCAGCCTCCTTGGCGATCTCCACGTTGGCACCGTCCAACGTACCCAGAGTCACCGCGCCGTTGAGCATCAGCTTCATATTACCGGTACCGGATGCCTCCGTACCTGCAGGAGAGATCTGCTCGGAGATATCCGCGGCGGGAATGATATGCTCGGCATAAGAGCAGTTATAGTTCTGCACAAAGACCACTTTCATCTTGTCGTTTACATAGGGATCGTTGTTGATCATCTTTGCGATCCGGTTAATGTAACGGATGATGGCCTTTGCCCGGACGTAGCCGGGTGCGGACTTGGCGCCGAACAGATAAACCGTAGGGTGGAAGTTGGGCAGCTCGCCATTCTTCAGACGGAAGTAGATATCCACCACAGACAGGGCGTTCATCAGCTGACGCTTATACTCGTGCAGGCGCTTGACCTGGATATCAAACATAAAGTCCGGGTTCAGCTCCACGCCCTCTTTCTTTGCCACGATGGCGGCCAGCTGTTCCTTCTTGACCCGCTTCACAGTATTGAACCGGTCGATCAGCTCGTCATCGATCTGAGGCTTCAGATCCTGCAGTTTATCCAGATCCAGCAGGAAGTCTCCACCGATACGCTCTTTCAGCAGCTCGGTCAGCTCGGGGTTACACAGGCCCAGCCAGCGGCGGGGGGTGATGCCATTGGTCTTGTTCTGGAAACGCTCAGGGAATACCTGATACCAGTTCTTGAAGCAGTCGTCCTTCAGGATCTGGGAGTGGATCTCAGCAACACCGTTGATATAGCTGCCCACGTAAATGCTCAGGTTCGCCATATGGACGATGTCGTTGTTGATGACCCACAGGCCGGGATGCTCCTGGCGCAGCTTGTGGTCGATCCGGCAGATCACATCCACAACGGTAGGTACCACACTGCGCAGCAGATCCAGAGGCCACTTTTCCAGAGCCTCGCCCATAACGGTGTGGTTGGTGTAGGAGAAGGTCTTGCGTGCGATCTCGAAGCCCTGCTCGAAGCTCATACCCTCATTCATCAGCAGGCGGATCAGCTCGGGGATGGACATTGCGGGGTGGGTATCGTTCAGCTGAACAGCATAGTAGTCAGCAAACTTGCTCAGGTCGTTTCCGTGGATGGACTTGTAAACCCGGATCATATCCTGCAGCGATGCGGAAGACAGCACATACTGCTGCTTGATACGTAGACGCTTGCCCTCATAGGTGGAGTCATTGGGATACAGAACACGGGTGATGTCCTCAGCCTTGTTCTTCTGGGTCAGCGCACGCAGGTAGGCCTGGTTGTTGAAGGCATTGAAGTCCAGCTCTTCCTCAGCCTCACACTGCCACAGACGCAGGGTGTTGATGTTCTGTGTGCCGTAGCCAATAACGGGAACGTCATAGGGAACGGCCAGAACGGTGTGGTCAGGGAACTCCACCCTTACAGTATGGTGATAGCGGCGGTAAGACCAGGGATCACCGTACTTGGTCCAGTCATCCGCGTTTTCCACCTGGCTGCCGTTCTGGTCAAAGCGCTGCTTGAACAGGCCGAACTTATAGCGCAGGCCATAGCCGGACAGGGGGATGTTGGTGCTGGCAGCGCTGTCCAGGAAGCAGGCAGACAGACGGCCCAGACCGCCGTTACCCCGTGCGGCGTGTTCCACATCCTCCAGGATGGCCAGATCCACACCCTTCTCGGCAAACAGCGCCTTCATCTCATCCAGAATACCCAAATTAAACAGGTTTGCGTACACCAGGCGGCCGATCAGATACTCCGCGGAAAAATAATAGGCCTTTCTCTGTGTCTCACGGGTCTTCTTGCTCAGTCTCCAGTTGTCGGAGATCGCCATCATCACAGACTGGCCCAGTGCTTCGTGGAGCTCCTGTGCCGAAGCCTCCTGCAGTGACACGTCGTAGGTGTACTTCAGGTGTGCCTCAGTGAACTTCAGAATGTCCTGGCAATTATAACTCATATTCCAATTCTCCATTTCTGCTGCAGTTGGTCGGACTGCAGCTTAGTTTGTTTCTCTATCCCTCAGGCGACCGTACAGACTGGTCAGCCGGTAGAATCTTCTTGCAAGAGGTCGGGAAAGATCTTCATCCTCTGCCCGACTTCTTTCAGAAAGTCCACAAAGGCGTATGTCTGCTTTCCCATAGTACCCACGCCATAAGGGCCGGGCAGGGATGTAAGATGCATCAAACTGCCGCTTTGGTATCTCCTGATCGGTACAGATGGGTACTACGAATCAGTTTATGCGGCAGCGCCGCCATCGTTCACAATACCTGTGAGTATACCCGCCCGCCAGCCTTCGCAAACCTGTTTCCGACAATTTGGAAACGTTCCCAAAATAG
>JAZQDH010000032.1:0-10454 GCA_045546655.1 Faecousia sp. | reverse complement strand
TCGTGATAACCCAACACTCGGGGGTCAGCCCGGACGATCTCCACGATCAGCGCTCGCAGTTCTGCACTGGCATTTTCGCCCAGCAGCGGAGAAATGGTCTCCTTGCCCATATTGATGCCGCTGTACAGAATGAACAGGGCCACCGCCACACCCATAAAGCCGTCCACTTTCGCCCCTGTGAACCGCTCTACCAGGGCCGCCGCCAGGACTGCGGTAGTCGAGAGCACATCGTTGCGGCTGTCGGCGGCGGTATTCAGCAGGGTCTGGGAGTCGATGAATTTACCCAGTTTTGTATTAAACAGGGCCATCCACAGCTTCACCACAATGGATCCAACCAGCACTGCCACCAAAGGCCAACCCACCTGTACCGGGGTGGGGTTCAGTATCTTCTGGAAGGAGGTCTTGGCCAGTTCAACCCCGATGATCAGTATCATAGCTGCCACCGCCAGGCCGGACAGATACTCGTACCGGGCGTGACCATAGGGATGATCCTCATCCGCAGGCTGTCCCGCCAGCTTGAAGCCAATCAACGTTACGATGGCACTGGCGCTGTCGGTCAGGTTGTTCATAGCGTCGGCGGTAATGGAAACCGAACCGGAAACTGTGCCAACAATCACCTTTCCGATGCATAGAAGCACGTTGCATACAATGCCCACCAGGCCGGACAGTTTACCCACCGCACTGCGGGTGCCTAGATCCGCGCTGTTTGGGCTATCCTTGGTAAACAGCTTCAGAAGCAACTTTGTCATGGGCTTTTCCTCCGATCTTTCCTGTTTTTGTGGGTTTTCAACGCTCTACTGTGGGTAGAATTAAAAATTCTACCAGAAGTAGGCGCGCAAAACAGGTTTTCTCCCGTTTAGGGATGACATTTTTAAGAAAAATCGTGTATGATAACACAAGAATTTTGTCCCCCTATTATATCTCAAACTATGAGGGCCTGTAAAGATAAATTCCAGATATTGTTTATGAACAAGGAGCGTTTCTATGGCATACCGCATTGTTACTGATACCTGCTGTGACTTCCCCCAGCATATGTATTCTGAGCTGGATCTGTCTGTAATTCCCCTGCGCGTACATTTCCAGAGCAAGGACGTGGCAGAGTATCCCGAAAGCTGGCTGAAGGAATTTTACGACGGCCTGCGCAAGGGTGAAGCCGCCACCACTTCCGCGGTAAACATCCAGGGCTGGACAGAAGTCATTGAGCCTGTGTTAGCCCAGGGCCAGGATGCCCTGGTACTGGCCTTCTCCTCCGGTCTGAGCACCACCTACCAGTCCGCTGTCATTGCGGCTGCGGAGCTTTCCGAAAAGTATCCCCAGCGGACCGTTAAGGTGGTAGACACCCTGTGCGCCTCCCTGGGACAGGGTCTGCTGGTGTACTATGCCTGCAAAAAGCGGGATGAGGGTATGGACCTTGCAGAGCTTTACCAGTGGGTGGAGGATCACAAACTGAACCTGTGCCACTGGTTCACCGTGGACGATCTGATGTATCTGAAGCGGGGCGGCAGAGTCAGCGCGGCCACCGCGGTAGTAGGCACTATGCTGCAGATCAAGCCGGTGCTCCACGTGGACGATGCCGGTCACTTGGTGAATGTTTCTAAGGCAAGAGGGCGCAAGGCATCCATCGACGCACTGGCAAAGAAGTTGGCGGAGACCGGTCTGCCCGGTGAAAACGATGTGGCGTTTATCTCCCACGGCGACTGCCTGGAAGATGCCCAATATCTGGAAAAGCTCCTGAAAGAGAAATACGGTGTCAAGGAAGTACTGACCTATTACGTTGGTGCGGTCATCGGCTCCCACGCTGGCCCCGGTGTCCTGGCCCTGTTTTTCCTGGGCGACAAGCGGTAATACGTTATACTATCAAAATCTCCACAGGTAATGTGGAGATTTTTTTGTTTTTTCCCGGGATCGTTTGGATTTTTTATTTCCTTTTTACTGGTATTATGGTATACTGTATATATTGATATCTTCACCTTTTTCCGGAGGTAGCTCTATGAAGAATACGGTTTTCAAAGGTATGGCCACCGCAATGGTAACGCCTATGACCCCTACCGGCGTGGACTACGATACCCTTGCCCGGTTTATTGACTTCCAGTTAGAGAACGGCATCAACGCCCTTGTGGCCGTAGGTACTACCGGCGAGAGCGCCACCCTGACCCCGGAGGAGCGCAAGGAAGTGATCCGCTTCACCGTCAAGCGGGTAGACGGCCGCGTGCCTGTGATCGCCGGTACCGGCACCAATAACACGCAGCACGTGCTGGACTTTACCAAAAGCGCCTGCGACGATGGTGCGGACGCTGTTTTGGTGGTGACTCCCTACTACAACAAAGCTACCCAGGGCGGACTGATCGCCCATTACACTGCCGTTGCGGACGTCTCCCAGAAACCGGTGATCCTATACAATGTGCCCAGCCGTACCGGCTGCAATCTGCTGCCTGCTACAGTGGCGGCCCTTGCGGACCATCCCAATATCGCAGCGGTGAAAGAGGCCAGCGGCAATATGTCCCAGGTAGTGGAAATCCTGGCAAAATGCGGCGATAAGCTGGATGTATACTCCGGTGAGGACGCCCTGACCATCGCTATGATGGCTATGGGCGCTATGGGCTGTATCAGCGTCCTCTCCAACGTCGTGCCCAGGCAGTCCGTGGAGATGACCCACAAGTTCTTTGCCGGGGATGTGGCAGGCGCTGCCGCCTTGCAGTGCAAAATGCTGCCCTTGATCAATGCTTTGTTCAGCGAAGTCAATCCTATCCCTGCCAAGGCCGCCGTCAGCGCTATGGGCTTCGGCCAGGAGATCGTGAGGATGCCCCTGTCGCTGATGGAACCCCAGACCAGAGCGGTTCTGTTTGCGGAAATGAGAAAGCTGGGTGTGATTCAATGAGAGCCATCATCTGCGGCGCCAACGGCGCTATGGGTAAGCTATTGCAAAAGGCCCTTGGCCACCAGGCCGTAGGGCTTGTGAGCCTGGACGGAGAAAACGGAGTCTGCACCACCTTTTCCCAGCTGGGGGATGTGCAGGCAGATGTGGTCATCGACTTTTCTCACCACAGTGCCGCGGCGGATGCCGCCCAATATGCCGTCAGCCACAATTGCGCCCTGGTGGTAGGCACCACCGGTCATACCCAGCAGGAAAAGGACCGCATCTACGCGGCGGCGGAACGTATCCCTGTGTTTTATTCCGGTAATATGAGTCTGGGCATTGCGGTGCTGTGCCGGCTGGCCAAGCAGGCCGCCCAGAGCTTTCCCGATGGGGATATTGAGATCCTGGAAGTGCACCACAACCGGAAGGTGGATGCCCCCAGCGGTACTGCCAAAATGCTTTTTGAAGCCGTACAGCAGGTACGTCCCGAGGCGGAGGCCGTCTGCGGCAGAGCCGGTGAAGGCAAGCGCAAACCACAGGACGTAGGCATCTCCTCTTTGCGGATGGGTAATATCGTGGGTATCCACGAAGTCCACATCGCCACTGCCAGCCAGACCCTGACCCTGCGCCACGAGGCCCGGGACCGGGCAATGTTTGCCGACGGTGCTGTGGAAGCGGCTCGATTTGTGGCCGGAAAAGCGCCCGGACTTTACAATATGAACCACCTTTTGGAGGACAAGCAATGAACTGCTGGCATATGAGCGGCGCAGGCAACGACTTTATGGTCATCGATGCCCGGGGACAGTGTTTTGATTACACAAAGCTCTCCAGAGAGCTCTGCGCCCTTACCGGTGCGGACGGCTTTATGGCGGTGGACGTGTCCGCCCAGGCAGATTTCCGCCTGCACTTTTACAATTCCGACGGCTCCCGGGGTGAGATGTGCGGCAACGGCAGCCGCTGCATTTGCAAGTTCGCCTACGACAACGGCATTGCCGGGGAAAATATGACCATTCAGACCGACGCAGGGCTGATCTACGGCAAGCGGCTGGATGCTGAAACCTACCAGGTACAGCTGAACAATCCCGGTATTGTGGACCTGCACCGCACCGGCAGCGCCGCGTATGTGGAGCTGGGCCATCCCGGTATTCCCCACGGTGTGGTGGAGCTTCCCAAGCTGACCTGGGAGATGACAGAACTGCTGCGCAGCCGGGCCGTCCATCTGCGCCACGAGCCTGCGTTCCCCAAGGGTGCCAACATCAATTTTTTCAGCTGGCTGGACGACACCTCTGTGCGAGTGCTGACCTATGAGCGTGGTGTGGAGGATTACACCCTGGCCTGCGGTACCGGCTGCGCCTCCACCGCCGTGGTGCTGTGGCTTCAGGGAAAACTCCCCGGCGGCAGACTGAAAGCCCAGTGCAAAGGCGGCACATTGATGCTTACCATTGAAGGAGCGAGAAAAAGGATCACCAAACTCCTGCTGGAAGGCCCGGCACAGGTGGTAAAACACTACGAAATCTGACGAAAAAAGAATAAAAGAACCCTCCTGTGTCCATACTGAACACAGGAGGGATTTTTATGCGCAAAGAAGAAAAGCAGGATAAACCCGAGACCAATTGGGAAGTAGTTGATCCCAAGCCGCCGGTGATTCGTTCCGGTCATATGGAAAACCGGGTGGAGCATTAAAGCTTTTTGCTGTAAAGGATGCGTACCGCATTCAGTACGCACAGCATTGCCACACCGGAATCGGCAAACACCGCCAGCCACATAGAGGCAAAACCCCCGAGGCCCAATACCATCACGACGGCCTTGACAGCCAGTGCAAAGACCACGTTCTGCCAGGCGATGGTCCGGGTGCGGCTGGCAATGGCCAGTGCCTTGCCTACCGCGGCAACGTCTCCGGTCAAAAACACTACGTCCGCGGCCTCGATGGCCGCATCTGCGCCGCTGCCCATAGCGGCGCCTACATCGCTGCCTGCCAGCACCGGGGCATCGTTGATGCCGTCACCCACGAACATCGTCCGGCCCGTATTCTGCCGTAGTTTTTGCACCACCTCCAGCTTCTGCTGGGGCAGCAGCTTGGCAAAAACTTTATCAATTCCCAGTTCCCGGGCCACAAAATCCCCATTTTCCTGGCTGTCGCCGGTGAGCATCACTGTAAGCAAGCCCTGACGCTGCAGTGCCTGTACCGTCTCCCGGGCGCCGGGCTTCAAACTGTCAGAGATCAAAAGGCTGCCGTAATACGCACCGTCCACACTGACCCAGACCCGGATGCCCATACAAGGCTCTATCTGGGGCAGCTCCACGCCCTCCATCAACTCCCGGTTGCCGCAGGCGATGGTATGTCCGTTCAAAATGGCCCGGATGCCCTTTCCCGGGATCTCCTCCATTTCTGTGGGCTGTTCCAGGGAAAGACCCTGTTCCAGCGCCGCCTCCACAATGCTCTTTGCGATGGGATGGGCGGAATTTTGCTCACAGCTGGCGCATAGCGCCAACAGCTGGGCAGGTCCGTCCAGGGACTGCAGCCGGAACTCGCCCTTGGTCAGGGTTCCGGTCTTATCCATAGCCACCACCTTCAGCTGGGCCATAGCCTCCATAGACAGGCCGCCTTTGAAAAGGATGCCCTGCTTGCTGCCCTTGCCGATACCGCAGAAAAAGGCCAGCGGCACGCTGAGAACCAGGGCGCAGGGGCAGCTCATCACCAGAAAAGACAGGGCCGTATACACCCAATAATTCCAATCGCCCGTGACAACAGAGGGGATGAGAGCCGTTGCCGCAGCAATGCCCACCACAACGGGCGTGTAGATCCGGGCAAAGCGGGTGATGAACCGGTCGATTTTTGGCTTTCCTGCCGCGGCACGCTCCACAGCCTCCAAAATCCGGGTGACCATAGATTCACTAAGGGGCTTTTCTACCCTAATATGGAGCTGGCCCGCTCCATTGACACAGCCGGAGATCACCCTGTCCCCCGCACCTACCGAGACAGGTACCGGCTCGCCGGTAATGGGTGCTGTGTCCAGCTGACTGCTGCCGGAAACCACCCTTGCGTCCAGCGGAATCCGGTCGCCGGGCCGCACCAGAAGTACATCTCCCACCCGGGCCTGGCGGGCGGAGATCACCTGTACCCTGTCCCCCTCCAAGCGGCTCACCGTTTCCGGCCGCAGGTCCACTGCCGCCATGATCTGACTGCGGCTGCGTTCCACGGCCTTTTCCTCGAAAAACTCGCCCACCCGGAAAAACAGCATCACACCCACCGCCTCCGGGAACTCGCCGATGGCAAAGGCTCCCAGGGTTGCAATGCTCATCAGAAAATTCTCGTCAAACACGTGGCCCTTGACCATATTCTTGAAAGCAGTCTTCAGAATGGGATGACCCAGCAGCAAATAAGCTGCTGCGTAGGCGGCAAGACCCGGCAGCAAAGCAACCCGGCTCAGCACCAGTCCTGCCGCAAACAGCACCACTCCCAAGATCAGCACCCTAAGGGGGTCTTCCCTGTGAGAATGGTGGTGGTGATGGTCGTGATCGTGGTCACAGCAAGCTTCGTGGTGATGTCCGCAGCCACATTCATCTCGGAGTTCGTGATGATCCTCTTCCGTCACCAGCCGGGCATCCTGTTCCACAGATGCGATGATCCCCTGGATCTTTTCCAGGAGTGCGTCCGGATCTTGGGCCGTGACCGCCAATTTCCGGGTAGCAAAGGTAAGGACCGCCTCCTCCACCTGGGGTAGTCTTCCGATTTTTTCCTCGATTTTTGCCGCGCAGTTGGCGCAGCCCAAATTTTTAATGGTATATACTTTCCGGGGCATAAGAACCGCCTCCTTGAAAACATTATTATATGAGCAATCGTTCATATGTCCATACAAGTATACGCCTTTTGGTTTCCATTGTCAATAGGTTCTGCTTCCTTTTGGCTATTTGAACAAAAAGACTTCCCCGGGATCTTTCCTCAGGGAAGTCTTGGTTCCATTGCAGATTCGATAGTTACGGTTCTCTCCGTGACCGGGTGGGTGAATGTCAGGCTTTTTGCGCACAGCAGCTGGGTCTGCACACCCAAGCAGCGTCCCTGTTCCCGAACCTCTGCCGTTCCGTACTGGGGATCTCCCAGGATGGGAAACCCCATATGGGCGCAGTGGAGGCGAAGCTGGTGGGTGCGGCCCGTTACCGGCCGCAGCTGCAGCCTGCAGATTTCCGTCCCCCGTTCCAGCACCCGGTACTCAGTCACCGAGGGTTTGCCCTCCGGGCTGATACACCGCAGCAGGCTTGGCAGGGGCTGCCGGGCAATGGGTGCGTCGATAATACCACCGTCGTCCTCAGGTCCGCCCCAGGTCAGTGCGTGGTAAAGCTTCACGATGCCGCCCCGGCTGTGGAGTTCATTGAGCTTTGCGTGGATGTGAGAATTTTTCGCCAGCAGCACCACCCCAAAGGTGTCACGGTCCAGCCGGGTAATGGGGTGGAAGGCACACTTCTGTCCGGTTTTTTGATAGTAACCCAGCACCAGATTGGCAAGCGTCCCCGTATTGCGCGCCCGGGAAGGGTGGATCAGCATTCCGGCAGGCTTATCCACCGCCAGCAGATGCTCGTCCTCATAGAGGATGACCAGCTCCCCATCCTCAGCCGGATACTCTGGCTGTGGATCGTCCACACAAGCGGTGATCACATCACCGGGTTTTACCGTATAATTGGTGTACCTGGCCTGGCCGTTCACCAGGATCCGGTTTTGCCACTTCAGCCGGTTCATCAGGCCCGTAGACAGGCCCATCTCGCCCTTTAAAAAAGAGGACAGTCTTCCCTCACGCTCTGCGGTATGTTTCAGTTCCACTTCATCACCCCAAGAAAAAACAGACTCCGCAGGTTGCGGAGTCTGTAAAGAAATTACTTCAGAGCAGCCTTTGCCTGAGCAACGACAGCTGCGAAAGCAGCGTTGTCCTGGATAGCCATCTCGGACAGGCTCTTGCGGTTCATCTCGATACCGGCCTTCTTCACACCGTTCATAAAGGTGGAGTAGTTCATACCGTAGGGAGCAACAGCAGCGGACAGACGGGTGATCCACAGTCTGCGGTAGTCGCGCTTCTTCAGCTTGCGGCCAACGTATGCATAGTTGCCGGACTTCATAACGGCCTGCTTGGCCATCTTGAAATGTCTGGACTTAGAACCCCAGTAGCCCTTGGCCAACTTCAGGGTAGCGTTTCTTCTCTTGCGCGTCATCATTGCGCCTTTAACTCTTGCCATTTCTCAAACTCCTCCTGCGCTTATTTGTAAGGGATCATCTTCTTGACTGCTGCTACGTTGGTAACATCAGCGTATGCAGTGGTGCGAAGACGACGGGTACGCTTGGTATCCTTCTTGGTCAGGATGTGGCTCTTGTAAGCGCGGGCTCTCTTAACCTTACCGGACTTGGTCAGGTTGAATCTCTTCTTTGCACCGCTATGGGTTTTCAGCTTGGGCATAATTAGATCTCCTTCCGTATCTTTGGTAATACTATTTAGATAGTTTACTTACTGTTTTTAGGTGCCAGGAACATTCCCATAAAACGACCTTCCAGCTTGGGATTCTTCTCCATAGAAGCCACCTCCGCACAGGCCTCCGCAAAGTCCATCAGCAACTTCTCACCCAAATTGGTGTGAGCCATCTCACGGCCCCGGAAGCGCACGCTTACCTTGACCCGGTTGCCTTCCTTCAGGAATTTCTGAGCATTCTTGACTTTGGTGTTGAAATCGTTGGTGTCGATGCTGGGGCTCATACGAATCTCCTTCACTTCCACCACCCGCTGGTTCTTCTTGGCCTCCTTCTCCCGCTTCTTCTGGTCGAAGCAGAACTTGGAATAGTCCATAATCTTGCACACGGGGGGGACTGCGTTGGGAGAGATTTTCACCAGATCCAGTTCCTGCTCCTCGGCCAGTTCATTGGCCTGGGCGGCAGACATAATACCCAGCTGGGCACCGTCGGCGCCGATGACGCGAACCTCTTTGTCCCGGATCTCTTCGTTGAGCTGATGATCTAACTTGGCTATGGTAAGCACCTCCAAATAAAAGAAACAAAAAAGCGGATGCCAAAGCATCCGCATACTCGCAACATACCCCTATGGGGAAAGTGGAATATTAACCGCTTTGCGTTCGCTTACGGTGAGGCGGATGTTCAGCCTTCTTTATTACCCGGGTATTTTATCACAGGTTTTATCCCTTGTCAATAGGTTTTTGTTCCGATTTTTGTGGAAAATATTCCTATTTTTCCCTTTTTTCGGACAAAAGCTGGCTGATGATCAGCACCACTGGAAAAATCAGTCCTGCCAGGATCCCCGTTTTCAGATTTCCTCCGGCGCTGTCGGACACCAGGCCCACCAAAGTAGGGCCTGCGGCGCAGCCCACATCTCCGGCCAGTGCCAGATAGGCAAACATAGACGTACCGCCGTTGCGCAGGGTCACCGATGCCTTGCTGAGCGTTCCGGGCCACAAAATCGCCACACCCACACCGCACAGGGCGCAGCCGATCAGGTTCACCACCGGATCGGGCACCAGCACCACCAGCAAAAAGGACACAACGCACAAAACACTGCTTCCAAAAATAAACCGGTCCAGTTGGATCTTATGCCCGAACTTCCCATAAAATGCCCGGACACTGCCCATAAGGATGCCAAACGCCATAGGCCCTGCCAGGTCGCCCAGGGTTTTGGGAATGCCCAGGCCTGCTTCCGCAAAGGCGGAGGCCCACTGGACAATAGCGTGCTCGCTGGCACCGGCGCAGACCATCATCACCAGCAGCAGCCAGAACACCTTACTACGCAGAAGCTCCGGCAGGCCCATACCCTTTTCGCCTTCTGCCACCAGCGGCGCAATAGGCGTTTTGCAGAACAAAATGCCATTGATGATCGGGATAATTGCCCAGAACCGGGCCAGAACCTTCCAGTTCTCCACCCCAAACAGACGGAAAAACACCGTGGAGATCAGCACCACGCCCACGTGACCCCAGCAGTAGAAGGAGTGCAGCAGGCTCATAGCCTTTTCCTTATTATCGGTGGGACAGCTCTGCGTAATGGGGCTGATCAGCACTTCGATCAGTCCGCTGCCGATGGCATAGGTGATGACCGACACAAGCAAACCCGTAAAGGGAGGCAGCACCTCCGGCAGGACAGACAAAAGAATCAATCCTGCCGCGGAAAAAGCGTGGGCCGCAACGATACAGGTCCGGTAACCCATCCGATCCGCATACAACGGTGCCAGGGCATCCACCAGCAGCTGCACACCGAAATTGATGGTCACCAGCAGTGTGACCTGGCTCAGCGGGATCCGGTAGCTGCCTTGAAACGTCACAAACAGCAGCGGAATAAAGTTGACGGTGATGGCCTGGACAATGTAGCCTACAAAGCAGGACATCAGTGTGTGTTTATATGTAAGCTTCATAAACGCCTCCTGCAGCGCATTTGGCATTATTTTACCATAAATCAGCACAAATGCAACAAAAATCCCCTCCCAAATAACAGGAGGGGATTGCTTGTATCTTAGTACATACCTGCACCGGCTGCGGCTGCGTTCATAGCAGCGTCAGCGGCGGGGTTGGGCTGGTCAGCAACCAGGCTCTCGGTGGTCAGCACGCAGGCAGCGAT
>JAZQDH010000031.1:0-10288 GCA_045546655.1 Faecousia sp. | reverse complement strand
ATGGATTCCACGGTCTGGGGCATAATGCCGTCGTCGGCGGCCACTACCAGAATGGCAATGTCGGTGGACTTGGCGCCGCGGGCACGCATAGAAGTAAAGGCAGCGTGGCCGGGGGTGTCCAGGAAGGTGATGGGCTGGCCGTCCAGCTCTACGGTGTAGGCACCGATGTGCTGGGTGATGCCGCCGGCCTCACCGGAGGTGACGTTGGTCTTACGAATGGCGTCCAGAGTGGAGGTCTTACCGTGGTCAACGTGACCCATAACCACAACAACAGGAGCGCGTGTGATCAGTTCGTCGGCCGTATCCTCGTGATCGTCGATGATCCGCTCCTCGATGGTGATGGTGACTTCCTTTTCCACCTTGCAGCCCAGCTCGGTTGCCACGAACTCGGCGGTGTCAAAGTCGATGGTCTGGTTGATGGCGGCCAAAACGCCGTTCTTCATCAGCAGCTTGATAACCTCGCCGGCGGTCTTCTTCATCCGGGAAGCCAGCTCGCCCACGGTGATCTCGTCGGGGATCTTTACGGTGAGGGGAGCTTTGCGGGCAACTTCCATCTGCAGACGGCGCAGCTTCTCCTGCTCCTCATTACGGGACTTGTTGCCCTTGAACTTGTTGTTCTGCTGCTGCTTCTGCTGCTTGCCCTTGCCGCCGCCGATGCGCTGCTTACCGCCCTGGTAATCGTGCATCCGCTCGGACACCAGGTTGTCTACCCGGTCGTCAAAACGGGCAGAGTTGACCTGCACAGCGGAGGTATCCACCACCCGGCGCTCCCGCTTGCGCTCCGGCTCGGCAGGCTTCTGAGGCTTGGCCTGCTGAGGAGCAGCAGCCTTGGGTGCCTGGGCCTTAGGGGACTGCTGGGGAGCGGCTGCCTTGGGGGCTTCTGCTTTGGGCGTCTCTGCCTTGGGCTTGGGATCTTCTGCCTTGGGCTTTGCCTGTACGGCAAACACCTGCTCCAGGGATTTGATCTGGTGGGTCTGGGTCATGTAATCGAAGACCACATTCAGCTCGTCGTCCGTCAGCACCTGGGTGTTGGACTTGGGCTTTTCAAAAAACTTGGAGATGATCTCCGCGATCTCCTTGGGGGCAACACCGAAATCTGCGGCAACCTCTTTCAAACGATATTTCACTAAACTCATATACGCACCTCCAAAATCACGATTCCTTCTTAACCTTGCGCCCCATAGCCTTGTTGCGCAGATGGGCCTTGGCCTCTTTCTGCCGCTGCTGGATCCGCTTGGTACGCCGATCCAGGCTTTCAATGGCTTGAGCATAGACTTCCGGCTGACCCAGAGCCTTCATAAAGGCCAGCGCCAGGGCCGGGTCGGTAAAGGCCGCCAGGGCGAGGCTCTGTCTTCCGATGGCCTGACCCAGCTGGTCTTTGGTAAAGGGAACTTTTAAACACAATTGCTCTGTACCTGCCACAAAGCTCTGGGCTCTGCGCCAGGTGTGGTCAGTGGCATCGCTGGCCACCACGATCAGTCTGGCTTTCTGGGCACGGGCGGCCGCGCCTGCGGGCTCTTCGCCCAGCTCCGCTTTGCCGGCCTTCCGGGCCAGGGACAGGTAGTTCAATGCTTTATCCATTGACAGCACCCTCCATTTCCTTGGCCAGCCGGTCGTAAACCTCCTGGGGGATGGCCACTTCCAGACTCCGCTCCAGGGATTTGGACTTAATGGCCTTTGCCAGACATTGTGGATCGGGACAGATGTAAGCGCCCCGGCCGTTCATCTTTCCACCGAAGTCCAGGCTTACATTTCCGTCGGTCATACGGACCACCCGGATCATATCCCGTTTTGCTTTTCTTTCCCGGCAGCCCATACACTGCCGCTGGGGGATCTTCTTCTGCATAGCGCTGCCTCCTTCTCATTATACTTCAGCCTGGGAGACAGGCTTGATATCGATCTTATAGCCGGTGAGGCGGGCAGCCAGACGGGCGTTCTGGCCCTCCTTGCCGATGGCCAGGCTCAGCTGGTCGTCGGGGACAACCACACGGCAGGACTTAGTGCCGGGGACCAGCTCCACGCTGACCACGTCAGCAGGACTCAGGGCGGCCTTCACATATTCGCAGGGGTCTTCGCTCCAGACAACGATGTCGATCTTCTCGCCGCACAGCTCCTCCACAACAGCGCCCACACGGCCGCCTCTGGGACCAACACAAGCGCCTACGGGATCCACGTTCTCCATAGCGGCCCGGACAGCGATCTTGCTGCGGGAACCGGCCTCACGGGCGATGTTGCGGATCTCTACCTGACCGTCTGCGATCTCAGGGGTCTCCAGCTCGAACAGCCGGCGAACTACATTGGGATGGGTGCGGGAAACGTGAACCAAAGGTCCCCGGTTGGCACGATGTACTTCCAGAACGTACACACGCAGCAGCTGGCCGGGTGCGTATTCCTCACCGGGGATCTGCTCGCTGGTGCGCAGCACAGCGTCGTGCTGCTCGTTGCCCTGGCCGATGCGCACAAATACGTCGCCGGAGGGATCCAGCCGCAGGACCGTGCCGGTCAGCAGCTCCTGGGACTTGGAGGAGTAGCTCTCGTAGATCACGCCCCGCTCTGCCTCACGGATACCCTGGATGACCACCTGCTTGGCGGTCTGGGCAGCGATGCGGCCGAACTTCTGGATGTCCACGGGAATGGAAAGGCTGTCGCCCACCTGTACATTGGGGTCCATATTCCGGGCGGCGTCGATGTGGATCTCCACGGCGGAATCCTCCACCTCTTCCACAGCGGTCTTCACCAGGTACATAAAAAGACCCTTCTCGCTCAGATCCACCACCACGTTTTCGGCAGGGATGTCACGGTGATCTTCTCTGTCCTTGCGGTAAGCGTTGGTCAGGGCCTGCTTCAGGCGCTCGACCATATAGTCAACGGGAATGCCCTTGAGCTTTTCCAGATCCCGCAGGCTTGCGAAGATCTCCGCGCCAATATCGATCTGGGGCGCAGCCTGCTTCTTGGCTTTTGTTTGTCTTGCCATATTTGGTCTCCTCCAATCAAAATTCAACACGCAGCCGCACCAGTGCGACTTCGGATTTTTCAAAGGTAATGGTTTCTTTGCCGGCTTCCACCGTGACACGGCCGTCTTCGTAACCGCGCAGGATGCCGGGGATCTCCTTCAGGCCGTTTCTGGGCCGGTAGAGCTTTACGAGAATGGGGCTGTCCATAAATTTCCGGAAGTCGCCGGGGCGCTTCAGGGGACGCTCGATGCCGGCGGAGCACACCTCAAAGTGGTAGCTCTCGGGGATGGGGTCCTGCTCGTCCAGAATGGGGTCCATTGCCCGGTGGATCTTCTCGCAGTCGTCGATGTCCACGCCGCCGTCCTTGTCGATGTACAGCCGCAAAAACCGCTCAGAACCCTCCCGGACATACTCCACATCCCAAAGCTCGCAGCCGAACTGCTCTACCACGGGTTGGGCGAATTGGGTAACTTGATCTGTAATTTTCAAAAAAATCCCTCTTTCAGTACGAAAGAGAGGGGCGAACCCCTCTCTTGCTAATGTCAACTCTAGTTTGAGTGCATTATAACATCCCTATTCCTGTTTTGCAAGGGGTTTTAGGGGAAAAACCTTAGAATTTTTTAGGATTTAACGGGTTTTCTCCTGCTTTGCCCGGGAAAAGCCCGGGTCAAACCCCGGAAAGGGGCTCACCCTGGACATATTTGCGGTCCCAGTCGTCGTCAAACAGGCCCGAAGCCGGGGTGGCGCTGCACAGGTCATCCGCCAGTTCCGTAAGAGACTCTACCACTTCCAGCGATTCCAGATAGAACTCCGGCAGAGCTTCCGCACCCAGCACCGCGCCTAGAATCGCGCCGGTGACCGCGCCGGTGGCGGCGCTGTGGCCGGAGTGGTTCACCGCGCAGATCATAGCGCTGTCAAAATCCGCTCCCCCCGCAAGGCTTGCGTACATAGCGCCGGCCAGACACTCGGAAACGGTGCAGCAGTTCAGCTGCTCCATAGCGATCCGGGGAGGAACAGAGCCGTCAGCGGCCAGAACCAGGGCTTTTTTCAACAGACGGGCCAGGTGATTTGCGTATTCACCGGGGAACTGTCCCATCATTGCGGCGATCGCTCCCTTGAACTGCTCCCCAAGAGGTACTTCCGGGGCCTGGATCAGTCCGGCGATGGTGTAGGCCAGCACTACGGCGCTTAACGTTGCCTCGGGGCTTCCGTGGGTGACGGCCATAGTTCCGGAGGCCAAAGATCCGATCTGCGCCACGCTCATACGCTTGGCATGGTAAAATAATCCCACAGCCACCGCGCCGGTGAGCGCGCCGGGAGCGTTAGAGCTGTTGGCAGCATCTTTGGGAGCGCCCAGACTCAAAAGACGCAGCGTTTCCAGCATTCGGGCATCCCGGCAGTGGCGGCGGCGGAAGGCCGGCAGTTTGGCGATCCAGCAAAAGCTGCGCTCCGGGTCCCGGTAGAACATCTGGCTCCGGGTCCACTCTTTCAGACCGGTGGAGATATAGGGCATCAGAGAATCCTTGCTGCCCCGGCTGACACTGAGCAAAAGGGCGTTGCTCAGATAGGCGGTCAATTGGGTGTAAGAGGTCACGTTGGCATAGTCTTCCTGCAGGTCATACCCCAACAGACCGTTAGGGCCGTAATCGCTGCAGATCTGATCCCAGGATTTGTCGTCAACACTGTAGCCCAGCGCGTCGCCCACAGCCAGACCCAGCAGGCAGCCTCGGTAAAGGTTCTTCTTGTCCGCCATATTCGCCACCCCTTTCAGAATGTTGTAACTATATTATATATTATAATGTATTATGTCGTAATTGCAAGTATTTCTATACAGCAGCAGGGCGGGAGAAAAAGATAAAAATATTTTTCTAAATGAGAATAATTCCTATTGACAAATAGAAAAACCTGTGCTACAATGCAAATGTAAATAAGAAACATTCTCATTAAGGAGTTGAAGATCGTTGGATACAGCAAAGAAACAGTTCCGAAAAAGGAACGCGATCCTCAGCTACCTGCGGCAGACAAAGCAGCACCCTTCCGCTGAAATGGTGTTTTCCCAGCTGAAGCCGGAATATCCCGACCTCTCCTTGGGTACGGTATATCGTAATCTGGCAATGTTCAAGGCACAGGGAATCATCGCGAGCCTTGGTACAGTGAACGGTGTGGAACGGTTCGACGGCAACGTAGAGCCTCACGTGCACTTCATCTGTAACGGCTGTCAGCTGGTGGATGACCTGCCGGACCTGCAGGTGCCGGAGGAATTATGTCAGAGCGTAAATCAGCACACCGGCGGCCGGGTGGAAGTGTGCCACCTGACCTTTACCGGTCAGTGCGGCGCCTGTTTGAAAAAGCAAATGGAAGGAGGCGAAACAGCGTGAAGAAATTTATCTGCACTGTTTGTGACTTTATCTACGAGGGTGACGAACTGCCCGAGGACTACGAATGTCCCCTGTGCGGCGTAGGCCCGGACCTGTTCGAAGAAGTTCAGGAGTAATTTGTCATAAAGGGCGCCCGGAGCGCCCAAACATATAAAACTAAAAATCTTAAAACATAATTGGAGGAAAATAATATGAAGAAGTTTGTATGTTCCGTATGTGGTTACGTTCACACCGCCGATGAGCTGGCAGCCGATTTCCGCTGCCCCGTATGTAAGGTCCCCGCTTCCAAGTTCGTGGAGCAGAAGGGCGAAATGAAGTTGGCAGCCGAGCACGAGTACGGTGTCTATGCCAAGACCGTCAAGAATAACCCCGACATCTCCGAAGAAGACAAGAAGTACATCTTCGACCAGCTGATGGCCAACTTCAACGGCGAGTGCTCCGAGGTGGGTATGTACCTGTGCATGGCCCGGATCGCACATCGTGAAGGCTATCCCGAGATTGGCCTGTACTGGGAGAAGGCAGCCTGGGAAGAGGCAGAGCACGCAGCAAAATTTGCAGAGCTGCTGGGCGAGGACCTGGAGCCCAATATGAAGGCCACCACCAAGGAAAATCTGGCATGGCGTGTTGACTGCGAATACGGCGCAACCCAGGGCAAGTTCGATCTGGCTGCCTGCGCAAAGCGCAACGGCCTGGATGCCATCCACGACACCGTCCATGAGATGGCTCGTGACGAGGCCCGCCACGGCCGCGGCCTGGAAGGTCTGCTGAAGCGTTACTTCAAGTAAGCCCCCGGATTGATATTAAGGCAATAACCGGACAGGTGGGGCCCGTCCCCACCTGTTTTTCCTATGGAGCTAAGAAAGAGTTTGTAAATTTTTAAAACAATGTGCTCTCTCCACTGAGAAAGGAAAACAGCATGTATTGTGAAAGGAGTTCTCGTTATGACCGCAGATTATATGGTGTGCAACTGTAAGCAAGTTAGCTACTTTAAGATTATGGATGTGTTGGAACATTGCACGAAACTTGACGATGTTCTAAAGGCTTTTGATGAGGTGCAGGCCGTGACCCACTGCTCTACCGGCTGCGGAGGCTGCTACAATAAGGTCTTGGATGTCATTTCTGATGTTATGATGGGACAAAAATAAAATAGCCGCCGCCGGACCCCAAACCCGGGTCCGGCGGTTTGACAAAACAAGGAAAGGAGCAAATTATGAACGAGAAAATTGCGAAACTGCTCAACGAGCAGATCAACAAAGAATTTTACAGCGCCTATCTGTATCTGGATATCGCTAATTTCTATGACGAGCTGGATCTGGATGGCTATGCCAATTACTATATGATCCAGGCCCAGGAGGAACGGGATCACGCCCTGCTGTTTATGAAATATATGCAGAACAACAGCCTGACCGTGACTCTGGAGGCCATCGGCAAACCGGATCAGACCTTCGACGGCGTTCTGTCTCCCCTGGAGGCGGCGGCTGAGCACGAACGGTATGTGACCGGGCTGATCAATGCCATCTACCACGAGGCCCACCAGGCAAAAGATTACCGGACAATGAAATTCCTGGACTGGTTTGTAAATGAGCAGATGGAGGAAGAGGAGAACGCGGATAAGATGATCAGCCGATACAAGCTCTTCGGCAACGACCCCAAGGGACTGTACCTTCTGGATCAGGAGTATGCCGCCCGGGTGTATACAGCGCCTACGCTGGTATTATAATTCGGCATAGATATTGAAAAAGAATTTGGGTCTGTTGTATTGCAACAGACCCATTTTAAAATGGATGCTTTGGAAATGTTGGAATTCCCCCCAAACTGTGATACAATAACCTTAATAATAAGGAGGTGGACAATATGAAAAACAACGTGGTGAATGTGTTGATCGAGATTCCGCTGGGCTCCAGGAATAAATATGAATTAGATGAGGCATCCGGCAGGATCCGGCTGGACCGGGTGCTACACGCGGCCATGATCTATCCTGCGGAGTACGGCATCCTGGAAAACACCCTGGCCCCCGACGGAGATCCGCTGGATATTCTGGTGATCTGTTCTGATCCCACCTTCCCCGGATGCATCGTGCCTGCCCGGGTGCTGGGCTACCTGAGTATGGTGGACGGAGGGAAACTGGACTACAAGCTGATCTCCGTGGTGGACTGCGATCCCCGCTACGACGGGGTCCGGGAACTGGAAGATCTTTCTCCCTTTGTGCTGAAGGAGATATCCAATTTCTTTGCCAATTACAAGGTTTTGCAAGGCGTAAAGGTGGATGTGGGGGAATATTACGGCCGACAGGATGCGATGGATATTGTGCGCAAATGCCGGCGTGCTTATGAACAGAAGGAGCGGTGACTACCGCTCCCTTTTTCATACTGCTTGCCTTTTTCGGACGGATACCATATAATATAGCCAAATGTATGGGAGAGAAGCGCTATGGAAAACTATTTTGAGCCAAATATGAGCCAGGACAAAGTGAAGGCCATCTCCAATGTGGGACTGGCCCACATCGGGGACGGTGTGTACGAACTGCTGTGCAGGACCTACCTGTGCGCCCAGGGCAACACCACCTTGAAAAATCTGCATAAGCGCTCCGTGGAGCTGGTGAAAGCCCCGGCCCAGGCCGCCTTTGCCGGGAAGATCCGCCCTCTGCTGACGGAAGAGGAGGAAGACTACTTCCGCCGGGGCAAGAATGCCCACACCCACGCCGCCCCCAAATCCGCCAGCAAGGCAGAGTATGCACTGGCTACGGGACTGGAGGCCTTGTTCGGAGCTTTGTATCTGCTGGGCAGACGGGAGCGGCTTAATGAATTGTTTGCTGCGATGATGAAAGAGGACGAGTAAATGGCATTTGACGCGTTTTTTCTGAAAGCGGTCCTTTCGGAAATTTCTGAAAACTGCATACAGGGCCGGGTGGAGAAGATCCACCAGCCGGCCCGGGACACGGTGATCCTGCACATCAAAGGCCAGGAGAGCCGGCAGAAGCTGATCTTTGTGATCAGTCCCACCGCCCCCCGGCTCCATCTGGCCGCCTCCACCCCGGAAAATCCCGCCCAGCCGCCTATGTTCTGTATGCTCCTGCGCAAGCACCTCAGCGGTGCCCGGCTGGCAGGCGTTTCCCAGCCGCTGATGGAGCGGTGCGCGGAGTTTGTCTTCGACTGCATAGATGAAATGGGCGACAGCGTCCAGAAAAAGCTGGTGGCGGAGCTGATGGGCAGGACCTGCAATTTGTATCTTCTGGACCCGGATGGGAGGATCATCGACTGTATGCGCCGGGTGGGTCTGGACGAGACCATCAAGCGCCCGGCCCTGCCGGGAATGTACTATCAGTCCCCAGAACCCATCGAAAAGGCAGACCCCTCGGTGTGTCCGGATTTTGCGCCCTATTTGGAAAAGAGCGGCGCGGATGTACTGGCCCAGCGGCTGATGGACGAATTTGGCGGCCTTTCTCCCCTGGTTTGCCGGGAGGCAGCCCTGTACGCGGCCTCCGATGTGGATGCCCGTATGGAAACGCTGGACATCCCTGCTGCGGCGGAAAAACTGGCTCTGTTTTTTGCAGAGCATCTGAACCATCCTGCCCCCTGGCTGCATACCGCCCCGGATGGGACACCCAAGCAGTTTGCGTTCTGCCCCATCCGCCAGTACGGCACGTCGGAGCGGCTGGATTCCTTTGCCCAGCTGATGGACGGCTACTATGTGGTGCGGGACCGGAAGGATGCTATGCGCCAGAAAAGCCAGACGGTCCGCAAGACCGTCACCAACCTGTGTCAGCGGCTGACGAAAAAAATCGCCATCCAGGAAAAAGAGCTCCTGGCCACCTATGACCGGGAGCGCCTGCGCCAGTTGGGAGATATCCTCACTGCCAACATCCACAAGATCAAAAAGGGCCAGACATCGGTGGAGGTAGAGGATTTTTACGACGAGAATATGGCCACGATCACCGTGGAGCTTTCTCCCCTGCTGTCCCCCCAGCAGAACGCGGCTAAGTTCTATAAGGACTATGCCCGTATGAAAAACGCGGAAAAGGAGCTGACAAAGCAGCTGGAACTGGGTGAGACGGAGCTGACGTACCTAAAAAGTGTGCTGGAGGAGCTGAACCGGGCCCAGAACGAGGCCGAATTGGAGGAGATCCGGCAAGAATTGCAGCAGGGCGGCTATCTGCGCTTCGACGCTGCCAAAAAGCGGATGAAGCAGCCGAAGGTGCAGCCTATGCGGTTTGAATCCACCGATGGTTATCCCATTTACGTGGGCAGAAACAACCGCCAGAATGATGAACTGACCTTCAAATTGGCCCGGAAGGACGATATTTGGCTGCACGCGTCCAAGGTCCACGGCAGCCACGTGATCATCTCCTGCGGCGGCGCAAATCCCCCCGATGACACCGTTACCCAGGCGGCCCAGCTGGCGGCCTACTATGCCGAGACCGGCGGTGGCCAGAACATCGCCGTGGATGTGACACCGGTCAGGCAGGTGAAAAAGCCGCCCCACGCCAAGCCGGGAATGGTTATTTACCACACGTACCGAACCGTCATCGCAAACCCCTACCCGGACATCGTGGTAGACCCGCTGAATGCGGAAAAGAAAGACTGACACGAAAAATCTCCCCGGTTCGTAAGAACCGGGGGGATACTGTTTTGGAAGTTAATTCATTGTGCCCTGGGCCCGCTGGAACAGTCCGGCGATCCGCCGGCGCAGTGCCTGGGCCTGGGGTGTTTCGGACGTGCCTTCCGTGTCGATCCACCGGGCAGAAGCCTCCTGGGCCTGCTTCAGCGTTTGCAGGTCGCAGCTTAAATTGGCCACCCGGAACACAGGCAGACCCGATTGCCGGGAACCGAAAAAGTCGCCGGGACCACGGAGCTTCAAGTCCTCCTCAGCGATCCGGAAACCGTCGTTGGTGGCGCACAGGGCCTTCAGCCGCTGCAGCGTCTCCGGGTTTTTGTTGTGGGAGGTCAGGATGCAGTA
>JAZQDH010000030.1:0-36174 GCA_045546655.1 Faecousia sp. | reverse complement strand
CCACCGTTACCTCATTGGTATTGGTGTGCTGACAGGTGGTATCCAAGTCCTGCAGCGTAGTTGTATAGTAAGTAGCACCGCCGCTGGTCAGAACATAGAAGCCAAGAGTCTGATTTGCGGTATTGCCGGTGGTGTTAGTGTAGCAGCGCCAGTCGGGAGTGGTACGGTAGACACCCAAATAACGGGAAGTACCTGTATGTTTCAGGTAACCGCTTGTAGAATCCACCACAAAGGTGTTAGCCGTGTTTGTGCCTACACGAACACCATTATTGGTGCTGGTGCAGTACAGCCAAGAAGATGTAGTTCCGTTAGGATAGAAGATATATCCATCAGAAGATCCGCCGATATTCCACTTCAGATCATCAGCAGGAGCGTTGTTATCAAGTTTACCGTCATTGTTATCATCATTAACAATCGTAGCTGCCGGAGCCTTGGAAGTACCGTTTGCGCTGCTCAATGCGTAAATAGTGCCATCAGTATATGTCATTGTAACAAGCACAACATCGGTGGAGTTAATGTTGGCAAGGTCTGTCAGCACATACTCAGAGGCACCACCGGAACCGGCAACATCGTAGGTATAAACTGCATACAGAGTAATATCGCCTGCAGGGGAATAATCGGAACCTGCGGTATAGAGAGTGGGCTTTGTCTCGGTATCGCTGACGCTGCCGGTGGTCCAGCCCATAAAGGTATAGCTATACTTGCCGGCATAGTCGGCAGCTTCGGGCAGTGTTACAACGCCACTCTCATTTGCCGTAAGGCTGTCTACCCCAGCAACCTGGCTGGGTACGGAGAAGCTGACAACCGCCAGCTTTAGACCGCAACGGGAGCAAACGCCTTCAACAAAGTTGTGGCCCAGAGCAGCAATGACCTCCTGAGCCGTGACGATCTCACCGCAATCATCACAGGTAACGCTGTTGGTCATACCGGTTTCGGTACAGGTAGCAGCATAGCCATCGTTGTTTTCCGTGGTATTGGTGTGCTCACAGGCAGAGCCCGCGACTTCATAGGTAACTTCGATCGCACTCAGACGAACCTGGGCAGTAGCCGCAAACTTCAAGGTAGCAGCAGGCGTGGTGGGTACAACCGTAATCACATTGCCGCTGGAGGTTGCAGTGCCGATTGTACCGGCAGAGTTTTTCCAAGGCGTAACATAAGTACTTGATGTTGAAGTAATGACAATCTTTGTAATATTGCCGGGAGCAGTAACCTCTACTTCACTCTTGCCATACACTCTGTAATGGTCTGAATCAGATGTTCTGATCGCCGTTGAAGAGCTTGCCTTATAGTTTGTAAAGGTAACATTGTCGCCGGACCAGGAAATGCTGGCAGTCCCGGACATCACGCCGGCATTGGCCTTGATAGTCAGCGTCTCTGTGACCGTCTCGGCGGCGTGGGTGTGGAGTGCGTTTATCGGCAGCATACCGACAAGCAGCAACGCCACAAGTAAAACGGATAGAATTTTTTTCATTGCTTCTCTCCTCCATTTTTTGCCCTGAATAGTAAATTCTTCAGGGGTTGATTTGTTAATAACTTTCTCTTCTTAAACACTAAAAACCCATTTTGCCAATATACAATAACATAATATCATATTTTGGTTTTTGTGTAAATAAACAAATCATCAGAAAAATCACTTATTCCAATAGAAAATTCAGGTTTTTTTCAGCCTGTTCTGCAACATTATGCACAAATCGCTCTCTTACCCTATGCTTCGCGCCGTTTTTTTCGTTGTAACAGGGCATTTTTTCTTCCTTCCCGACAAAATATTCCGTCTCCGTTTTTCTTTGCAAGATATCTGATAAAAAATACTCTGCAGGTATTGTACAAATGCCATATTTTTGTTATAATGTAAGGAAAATGATATAATTGGATGTGTTATGCTTTGAAGTACGGAATTTGGAATGTGCCGGTCCCGGCGCAGGAGGCGGTCAATGCTCTGTCCGGAGCTGGCTATGCGCCTCTTGTGAGTATGGTACTGGCAGCAAGAGGTATCAAAAATCCCCAGCAAGCCCAAAATTATCTCTCCTGTGACTGCACACTCTCTGACCCTTATCTGATGACTGATATGGTTCCGGCAGTGCAGCGGCTGCGCACTGCGCTGGAGCGCAGGGAAAAAATCGCCGTGTTCGGTGAATATGATGTGGACGGCATTACCGCCACCTGTCTGCTCACCGACTTTTTACGCCGTCAGGGCGGTCTGGCGATCCCCTATATTCCCGGCAGACTGGAGGAGGGCTACGGGCTGAACGAAATCGCCATCCGGCAGCTTTTGCAGGAGGGTGTCAAGCTGATCGTTACGGTGGACTGCGGCATTACCGCCATTGAGGAAGCCCGTCTTTGTAAAAAGCTGGGTGTGGATCTGATCATCACCGATCACCACGAATGCAAAGAGCTTCTGCCCAATGCCATTGCGGTTCTGGACCCCCACCGTCCCGATGCCAACTACCCCCACAAGACTCTTTCCGGCGTGGGTGTGGCCTTTAAGCTGGCAGCCGCTTTAAGCGGAAGTCAGACCCAGGTATTAAATGATTATGCGGATATGGTCTGTTTGGGTACCGTTGCCGATGTGATGTCGCTGCAGGGCGAAAACCGGGTATTCGTATCCCGGGGACTGGAGCTTCTGCGTCACACCCGTCGTCCCGGTCTTGCTGCCCTGATGGAGCAGTGCGGCTGTGACCCACTGTCCCTGACTGCCTCCTCTGTTGGCTATATTTTAGCCCCCCGGATCAATGCCGCCGGCAGAATTGGTCAGATCGATCTGGCCATTGAGCTGTTTTTGACAAACAATCCCGGCAGAGCCAAAGAGGTTGCTGCCGGTCTGTGTGAGCTCAACCGCCAGCGTCAGGCGGTTGAAGCGGATATCTACGCCCAGGCTGTGGAGATGCTGCCCAAGGATCGCACCCCGGCGGCCATCGTGCTGGCAGAGGAAAGCTGGCATCAGGGTGTTGTAGGTATCGTTGCCAGCCGTATCGCAGAGGCATACTGCTGCCCCACCTTCCTGATCTGCCTGGACGGAGAACACGGCAAGGCCAGCTCCCGAAGCTACGGCGGCTTTAATCTGTTTGCATCACTGAAATCCCTGGAAAAGCTGCTGGAAAGCTACGGTGGACACGAGCTTGCCGCCGGCTTTACCATCCACCGGGATCAGATCCCTGCCTTTCGTCAGGAGATCTGCCGTTTGGCAGAGGCCTACTACAGCGCCGAGCTGCCACGCACTCAGCTTAGCTGTGACTGTGCGGTCACACCGGAGCTGCTGACTACCGGAAACATCGATGCCCTGGAAGCCCTGGAGCCTTGCGGCAACGGCTGTCCCAGACCCCTGCTGGCTATGGAACGGGTCACCGTGGAAAGAACCAGTCAGGTAGGCGGCGGCAAACATATGCGGCTGCAGCTGCGTTCCGGTCACGCCGTTTTCCACGGAATCTTTTTCTCCTCCTGCCCGGAAAGCGCCTGTATCGCTGCAGGAGATGTGGTGGATGTGGCATTCCATCCCCAAATCAATGAATACCGGGGCATCCGCTCCGTTCAGATGAATCTTGTGGATATCCGTCCCTCCTGCCGGGCAGAATGCTCCTGGGAGACGGCTGCCTACAAAGCCCTCCGGGAAGATCGGCTGGATCCCCACAATGCACAGCTTCTGCTGCCCGACCGGGAGCTTTTGGCACGGATCTGGCGGTATCTGGCAAAATTCTGTCAGACGCCTATTCAGGAGGAGCCCCTCTGTCTGTGCAGAAAGATCGTCCGCTGGTCTGATAAAGACCTGAGCCTGGGTCAGTTACTTACCTGCCTGGATATTTTCTCTGATGTAGAGCTGATCGAGACCTGTCGGCTCACCAATAAAATTACCGTCCGGCTTTTGGACACCCAAGTCAAACGGGATCTGAACGAAAGCCAGACGATGCAGCGGCTGTTGGCCGCAAAGGAGCAATGAGCAATATATGGAAAGTTTTGCGCAGCATTACGGCGCTATGTACCAAACCGTAAACCGGTGTATGCCCGGTGTGGATATGACCATTATCGACCAGGCGGTGCAATACGCCCAGGAAAAGCATAAGGATCAAAAGCGAAAGGATGGCTCTCCTTATATCATCCACCCCTTGGCTGTAGCAGAGATCGTAGCAGAGATGGGACTGGATGTGGATGCCATTTTAGGCGCTTTACTCCACGACTGTATTGAAGATACCGATGCCTCTCACGATGAGATCGCCAAGCTGTTCGGCAATACTGCCGCAGAGCTGGTGGAAGGCGTTACCAAACTGACCCGTGCCAATTTTTCCAGCTCGGAAGAGCAGCAGATGGAAAACCTGCGCAAGATGTTTATGGCAATGTCCAAGGACATCCGGGTGGTGCTGATCAAAATTGCCGACCGGCTTCACAATATGCGCACTATGCAGTATCAAACCCCGGCAAAGCAGATCTCCAAATGCCGGGAGACTATGGATATCTACGCCCCCCTTGCCCACCGGCTTGGTATGCAAAAAATCAAATGGGAGCTGGAGGATATCGCTCTGAGGTATCTGGACCCGGTTTCCTATGATTCCATCACCACCTATCTGCAGGCCCACAAGGAGCAGGACGAGGCATTTATGAACACCATCCAGCAGCGCATTACAGAGCGGCTGTCTGCTATGGGCATTCACAACACCACCTATGGTCGTGTCAAGCACGTTTATTCCATTTACCGGAAGATGAACCTGCAGGATAAGACTATGGATGAGCTGTATGACATCTACGCCTTCCGGGTCATTGTGGACTCGATCCCCAACTGCTACAATGTTTTAGGTCACATTCACGACCTTTTCAATCTGGTACCCGGTCGTTTTACGGACTATATCTCCACCCCCACGCCCAATATGTACCAAAGTCTCCACACCACCGTCATCGGCACACAGGGTATCCCCTTTGAGGTGCAGATCCGGACCTGGGAGATGCATGAAACTGCAGAATACGGTATTGCCGCCCACTGGAAGTATAAGCAAGGCGCCGGCGAAGGAGACGAAAAGGACTTTGAGTGGGTGCGCCGTTTGCTGGAAAGCCAGCAGGATACGGATGCAGAGGACTATGTTTCCTCCCTGAAAATCGATATGTTCAACGACGAGGTGTTCGTCTTCACCCCCAAGGGCAAGATCGTCAGCCTGCCGGCCGGCTCTACCCCCATTGACTTTGCCTATGCCATCCACTCCGGTGTGGGCAACTCTATGGTGGGCGCCAAGTGCAACGGCCGGATCTGCAACATCGATACCACCCTGGAAAACGGCGATATCGTGGAGGTCATCACCTCCAAATCCGCCAAGGGACCCAGCCGTGACTGGCTGAGCATCTGCAAATCCAACCAGGCCCGCACCAAGATCAAGCAGTGGTTCAAGAAAGAAAAGCGGGAGGAAAACGTGGTACAGGGCCGGGGCTCCTTCGAAGGCGAAATGCGCCGGGCGGGTCTGCCGTTGACCGTTACCCAGGATCCCGACCTGAGTCCCAATTTGCTGCGCAAGCTGGCCTTTGACAGCTGGGACGATATGTACGCCGCCATCGGCTACGGCGGCCTCACCGCCGTGAAGGCCGTGGGCCGCATCCGGGACGATATCAACCGGGCCATGAAGACCCAGACCGGAGACAAGACCATCCCGGGCACCACCCTGCGTGTGGAGGACAAAAAGAGCGCTAACCGTCACGCCATCAACGGCGTGATCGTGGAGGACATCGAGTCCTGTATGATCAAATTCGCCAAATGCTGCACCCCTGTACCCGGCGATGCCATCGTAGGCTTCATTACCAAGGGTTTCGGCGTCAGTGTCCACCGGGCAGACTGCCCCAACACCCAGCAGAAGGATGATCCGGAACAGGCCGCCCGCTGGGTCCGGGTCCGCTGGGCAAATCAGGACGATCAGCCCTTCGAGACCACCCTGGAGCTGGAGTGCATCACCCGTGACGGTCTGCTACTGGACGTGGCAACCACTATGACCACCGCCCGGGCCAGAGTGAAAGAGCTTTACGGCAAGGACCTGCCCGGCGGCCGCAGCGTATTTACGGTGCGCTTTGAGGTCAAGAACGTGGCGGATCTGGATTCCATCCGCAACAAGCTAATGCAGGTGCGGGATGTGATCGCCGCCCGCCGGGGTCAGAACTGAGATCCCCATTCCTAACGATTTTCAAGGAGGTACGCGATGCGTGCTGTGTTAACAAGAGTCAGCTCCGCCTCGGTGGCCATCGACGGCCAGACCGTAGGCTCCATCGGCAAGGGATTTCTGATCCTGCTGGGCGTAGGCCCCAACGATACGGAAAAGGAGTGCCGGTATCTGGCGGAAAAGGCCCTGGGCCTGCGTGTATTCAAAGATGAAAATGACAAAATGAATCTGGGCCTGGCGGATGTGGGGGGACAGGTGCTGGTAATCAGCCAGTTCACCCTCTACGGCAACTGCCGAAAGGGCCGCCGCCCCAGCTTTGTGGAGGCCGCTCCCGCGGAGCTTGGCAACGAGCTGTACGAAAAGTTCCTGTCCGTCTGTGAAGAACTGGGTTTTCCTCCCCAGCACGGTCAGTTCGGCGCGGATATGAAGGTCAGCTCCGTCAACGACGGACCGGTGACTTTAATTCTGGATACCGACCAGCTGATGGAAACCCCCAGAAGAAAGTGAGGCCGCTATGCAGATCACCACACTGCCCCTGGGCTCCTACCAAACCAATTGCTACCTGGTCAGTGCCGATGAAAGTACCGACTGCGTGGTCATCGATCCGGGCTACCATCCGGAGCAGGTGCTTTTAAAGGCACAGCAGCTGGGCAGGACCATTGCCGCTGTGCTGCTGACCCACGGACATTTTGACCACGTGGGCGGCGTGAAGGGCATAGCCCAGGCGGTACGCTGCCCGGTGTATATCTGTGAAGAAGACCTGTCTATGCCCGAGGCGTTCACCGCCGGTCCCATCTGCTATACAGATACCTATGCCGACGGGGACGTTCTGGAACTGGCTGGTCTGACCTTCCGGGTGATGCACACCCCTGGCCACACCCGGGGCTCTGTATGCCTGTGCTGCGGCGACGCCATCTTCTCCGGCGACACCCTGTTCTGGGGCAGCTGCGGCAGGACTGACCTGCCCGGCGGAGACTGGGCCGCCATCCGCGCGTCTTTGCTGCGGCTTTCCCGTATGACGGGCGATTACCGGGTGTTCCCCGGCCACGGACAGTCTACCACCCTCAACGACGAACGCAAATCCAATCCCTATATGAAATAACACCTTTAGAGGTCCTCTATGAAGCTTACCCTGATCGGTCACGAAGATTTGTACGCGGTGGAACAGCTGCAGATGTCTTTGTTCGGCACACAAGTAAATAGTGATGACTACGCCGTTTCCAGGCTGACCCGGGGCAAGACCTGGCTCACCGCCAGCACCACCATCTGCATCGGCGGAAAGGTATCCACCGCCAAAAAACGTCTGCTGGCCCGGGAAGAGACCGTCCGTCTGCGTCGGCAGACCCTGCAGCGCAGCTATTACCAGGCGGCTCTTTCCCATCTGCAGACGCCCCCTGCCTGGGGTGCGATGGCAGGTGTTCGTCCCACTAAGCTGTCCACAAAGCATATGCTGGCCGGCGGCAGTGTGAAGAGCGCCGATGCCCTGCTGCGGGACACCTATTTCGTCTCAGAACCCCGGCGCAGACTGGCTCTGGACTGCTCTGTTTCCACGGTCAAGGCAACGGAGCTTCTGGAAAACACCGACGTTTCCCTTTACGTGGGCATCCCCTTTTGTCCCACCCGCTGCACCTATTGCAGCTTCGTCAGCCGCACCATCGGCAAACGCACCGACCTGATGGAGCCCTATTTGCAGGCTCTGTACCGGGAGCTGGAGCTGACGGGAAAATTACTGGCAAACTCCGGCCGCCGGGTGCGTACCATTTACATAGGCGGCGGCACGCCTACCACGCTGACCACCGCCCAGATGCGCACGCTGCTGGATAAGATCCGCACCAGCTTCGATCTGAGCCGGTGTCTGGAATTTACGGTGGAGGGCGGGCGGCCCGATACGCTGACCGCCGAAAAGCTCCTGGCTATCCGCCGGGGCGGTGCCAACCGGATGAGCATCAATCCCCAGACTATGCAGGACGCTGTTCTGCGCTCCTGCGGCCGTCCCCACAATGCCCAGGATATTCTACGGGCCTATCAGCAGGCGGCGGATGCCGGCTTTGATGCCATCAATATGGACCTGATCGCAGGCCTTCCCAAGGACGACTACAAGGGTTTCTGCGAAAGTCTGGATGGGGTGATCGCCTTGAACCCTGCCAATATCACCGTACACACCCTGGCACTGAAAAAGGGCGCCGACCTCTTTGAAAAACGGGAAGCTCTGCCCTCCTGGCAGGAGGTGGCCCGGATGGTGGAGTACGCCAACAGCCGCCTCGGGGAGGCAGGCTACAAGCCCTACTACCTGTACCGGCAGAAGTATATGTCCGGCAGCTTTGAAAACGTGGGCTGGAGCCGGGACGGAAAGGACTGCCTGTACAACATCTATATGATGGAGGAAGTGCACACCATTTTGTCCCTGGGCGGCGGCGGTATGAACAAGGTCAACCTGCCCGACGGCTCGCTGCAGCGATTCCACAACCCCAAATTCCCCGAGCAGTACATCGAACAGATCGACTCCGTTCTGGAACAGAAGGAAGAACTGTTCCGGCTGCTGTAAATCCTCCACGAAAGGAAGAATTTTCTTGGATACTCTGATCTCCAATGTGACCATCGAAACGATGAATGAAAAAATGGATGTGCTGTTTGGCGCATACTTGGGTGTTGCCGATGGTAAAATCTCTTATATAAGCAAAAAAGCGCCGGAAGGCACTCCCCGAACCATTGTGGACGGCACCGGTATGGTGGCCATCCCGGGTCTGATCAACTGCCACACCCACCTGGCATCCACCGCTCTGCGGTCCTATCTGGACGATGCCCCCCAGGCGGAGATGCTGGAACAGCAGCTGACCAGGGAGAGCAAGCTGGACGAGCGCTGTGCCAAGGCTTCCGCCCTTTTGGGCATTGCTGAGTGCCTGCGCTTCGGCATCACCTCTGTATCCGACCTGACGGCGTTACCCAAAGCTGTTGCCCAGGCCGCCGCGGAAAGCGGCATCAAGGCCAATGTGGCTATGGCCGCCAGCCGGTTTATTGACCAGTACGAGGATTTTGATTTTGAGACCGACGAGCAGTGCCGGATCTTAATGGACGCTGTGGACACCTGGCACGGCTTTGAAGAGGGCCGCATCCGCATTGACGCGGGCATCCACAGCCAGTACACCAGCAATTATAAGCTCTGGGAGGCTCTTTCCGACTATGCCTGCGAAAAGGGCATCGGCATACAGCTGCATCTGGCCCAGACCCAGGCGGAGGCCGACGAGTGTATGGACCGGACCGGCCTTGGCCCGGGAGAATTGCTGTGCTGCCACCGGCTGTTCCGCCCTGCCGCCACCGCCACCGGCTGCGTGGCCCTGGAAGAACAGGAGCTGAAAATGCTGGCAAAGCAGAAGGTCAGCTGCGTGGCCACCCCCATTGCCAGCGCAAAGGCCGGCCAGATTGCTACCCCCATCTCCCGGAACGTAAAGGCCGGATTGAATGTGGCGCTGGGAACCGGCGGTGTGACAGAAAGCGGCAATCTGGACCTGTTTGAAGTGATGCGGGCCGCAGCTTACGGTGAGCGGGTTTCCTCCGGTAATTCCGCGGCGCTGCCCTCCGGCGCGGCGCTGATGATGGCTACCGTCTGCGGCGCCCGGGCCCAGGGCAGAGCGGAGCAATGCGGTATGCTGAAAGAGGGAATGGATGCGGACATAGCCCTTGTGGACTTCTCCGCCCCCCATCTGATACCCTGCCACAATGTGATCAGCTCCCTGGTATTTAGCGTCAAGGGCGGTGACGTGGCTATGACTATGGTCAAAGGCAAGATCCTTTACCAAAACGGCCAGTTCCCCACCATCGACCTGAAGGCCGCTGTGGAGGAGATCACCAGTTACGCAATCCCCCGGCTGTTTGCCGATCCCAAGGAGTGAACCAAATGGCACAACCTATGAAAAAGCAGAATTTTCTCCACGGCGCGGCACTGCTGGCAATGGCTACCGCGGTGGTCAAGCTGATCGGCGCGGCCTACAAGCTGCCCCTGAAGATGGCCATCGGCGACCAGGGATACAGCTACTTCACTACCGCCTACGACATTTACGCCGTGCTGCTGCTGATCTCCACCGCGGGACTTCCCGTGGCTATGAGCCGGATGATCAGCGCCGCCAGCTCCCTGGGCAACTACAACCAGGTCCGGCGGGTGTACAAGACCTCCCAGGGCATCTTCCTGATCCTGGGCGCGGCCGGATCGGCGCTGATGATCTTCGGCTGCAAATGGCTTGCCGGTGTTCTCAACCAGCCGGACGCCTGGACCGCCATCTTGTGTCTGGGACCCTGTTCTCTTTTGATGAGTGTGATCTCTACCTACCGGGGATTCTTCCAGGGCCAGAGCAATATGCAGCCCACCTCCATCAGCCAGATCATTGAGGCGGTGTTCAAGCTCTTTGTGGGTCTGGCGGTGGCCTTTGCGGTGATGCACTTCACAGACAGCATCCCCCTGGCTGCTGCCGGCGCGATCCTGGGCGTGACCGTTGGCTGTGTAGCCTCCGCTGTTTACCTGCGCTGCAAGCAGGCTCCTGCTTACCGGGAGCTGCCCAAAACCAACGAACCCGTTCTGTCCTATGGGGCTGCCGCCAGGGAGCTTCTGAGCATTGCTGTGCCGGTGACCATCGGCGCTGCGGGACTGCAGTTTTTGATGCTGGCCGAGAGCGGCCTGTATATGGAGCAGATGATCGACTTGTTCCGCAGCCGGGTGTATCTGCCGTTCCTGCTGGAGGACGGGTTGAGCGCCCAGGCAGCGGCAGACACGGTCAAGGGCATCTACAATCTGACCCAGACCATCTTCAATATGCCCTGCGCATTCATGACCCCTATCGCCACCTCTGTGCTGCCGGCCATTACCGCCCATCTGACCCTTAAAAACCACCAGGCGGTCCGCTCCACTGAGGAGTCCGCCGCCCGTGTCACCGCCCTGGTGGCAATGCCCTGCGCAGTGGGCCTTTCCGTGCTGGCCCGGCCCATTATGGCCCTGCTGGGGGGCTATACCGGCAACAAGCTGGATCTGGCTACACAGCTTTTGTGCATTCTGGGCGTGGTGGTCTTTCTGAACGCGGTGGTGCTCTACACCAATGTGGTCCTGCAGAGCCACGGCAAGGCCCACATCCCCGTGATCCATATGCTGCTGTTTGGCACGCTGAAGCTAGCGGTGGTGTACGTGCTGGTGGGCAATCCGGCCATTGGTATCCTGGGCGCTCCCTTTGGCGCGATCCTCAGCTACCTGTGCATCGGCGGTATGAATCTGGTGTCCATCCACAAGATCGTTCCCCAAAAACCAAAGCTACTGAAAAATCTGCTCAAGCCTTTACTGCCGGCTGCCTTAATGGGCATTTCCGTGTTTGCCAGCTACAAGGGACTGGTGCGTTTGCTGGGCGAAGGCGGCAGCCGTCTGATCCTGTGCGGCGCTCCTATCGCTGTGGGCGTGGCGGTTTATTTTGTGTGCGTGGTGCTGTTTAAGACCGTCACCCGGGAAGACTGCCTGCTGCTTCCCAAAGGCGAGAAGATCGCAAAACTCCTCCGTCTGTAAAAAAACGTAAAAAAATAGGAAAATGCTTGCATTTTTCGAATATTTGTGATACGGTATACTCCCAATGTTTGGAAAAGAGGTAATATAAATTATGAACAAAACGGAACTGATCGCAGCCGTTGCCCAGAAGGCCGGCCTGACCAAGAAGGACGCAGAGCGCGTCATCAACGCAACCATCGATACCATTACTGCAGCCCTGTCTGAGGGCGACAAGGTCTCCCTTTCCGGCTTCGGCATCTTCGAGGTGAAGACCCGCGAGGCCCGCGTAGGACGCAACCCCCGTACCAAGGAAGCTATCCAGATCCCTGCTACCCGTCTGCCCGTATTCAAGGCAAGCAAGACTCTGAAGGATACCGTCAGCAAGTAATATGCGGCTGGATAAGTATCTGAAGGTCTCCCGGCTGATCAAGCGCCGGACCGTGGCCAACGAAGCCTGCGACAACGGACGCATCAGCGTGAACGGCAGGGTGGTGAAGGCCAGTTATGACGTAAAGGTCGGTGACCGGATCGAAATCGCTATGGGCCCCCGCACAGTGGCCGTGGAAGTGCTTCTGGTAGCGGATAATGTCCGCAAGGACGACGCCTGCGCCATGTACAAAGAGGTATAAAAAAGCGGAGCTGCTTTGCAGCTCTGCTTTTTCTCTAGTAAGTGCTTTGCGTCATTTCGACACGGTTTGCCATTATAACAAGGTGCCTTTAGCAAAATTCTCCAAAAAGAGCAAAAGCACCATGAAAAAAGATTGCATTCTCCTTTTATGTGATATATAATCTATGGTATATAAGCTGGATAAGTGTCCCTATCTTTACAGGCTTTCCCTGGCGCAACTGCTTGCAGAACAAAGGGGAATAGGACAAACACTACCTGGATGTTTTTGAAAATTTTGGAAAGTAGCAATGGAGGAAAAAGCAATGAAAAGAACGTTTTCTCAGAGAGTCTTGAGCGTGCTTTTGTGTGCGGCAATGCTGCTGGCCTATGTGCCCGGCGGCATCCTGCGGGCAAACGCAGCCGCGGGCGACATTAAAACCGTGGCAGACCCGGCCACGCTGACCCGGCCCGGGACCATTTACGGCGATAACACCGCCAACGCCGGCAAGGTCACTGTGGGCAAATCCGTCAGCGACACAGACATCACGGTGGGCGGTCAGAATATCGCTGTCAGTGGTGACAACAATTTCCTGGTCACTATCTCTCAGGCTGCCCAGTCTATGGGTCTGACGTCCCAGAGCAGTGTGCCGGTAGACGTTGTTTTCGTTTTGGATACCTCCAACTCTATGGCTGGCAGCCGTGTGACGGAGATGATCACTGCTGCAAATAACGCCATCGCTACGCTGATGGCAGCAAACGAATACAACCGGGTGGCCGTTGTGGCCTTTTCCGGTTCCCAGGGCGGCGGAACCAGCGGCGGCGCATCCGCCAACGTGCTGACTTATCTGGATCACTTTACTGGCGATGCCGCAACCAACCATATCCAGTGGGTCAACAGCCAGGGTTCCACCACGGGCCGGAACAGAACCTACATCCAGGGCCGGGGAACGGACGCAGGCCGCCGTTCCGGCACCAGCCAGGGTACCAACATCCACGCAGGTGTCGCTCTGGGCGGTAAGCTTCTGGCAGAGCAGACCAACACCACCGTTGTAACTGCAGACGGCAAGACCGTCACCCGTATGCCCTTCTTGGTGGTTATGTCCGACGGCGCGCCCTCCATCGCAGCCGGCGGCAATTGGTACGCCCCCAGTATGACCCAAACCATCGGTTCCATCCGGGAAGAGGACGGTCTGGGCTATCTGGCAGCCATCACCGCCGCCTATTACAAGGGTCTGATCACCGAGAACTATTTTGGCAATGCCGCCAGCAATACCAACCGCTGCTACGTCTATACTATGGGCCTGGGCCTGTCCAGTGGTGGCCTGGCTGAAATGACTATGGACCCCTCCGGCGCATCCAGCACCACAAACTCCTACTTCGACAATTTTGAAAACTATTGGACCGACCACGAAGACGGTGAGGATTACAGAGTCTCTGTTTCCGGCAGCAGCACCTATACCGTTACCGGCACATCTATTGCCGCTACCAAAAAATACGTGTACGGCACCGGTCTGGGCTATACCGGCAGCTATAAGTACAACGACGAATATTTCAGCGCCAGCGAGGCAGGCGATCTGCACGACGCGTTCACCAGCATTGTCAGCACCATCCAGCACAAGGCTGTTTCTGTGCCCACCCAAGTTTCCTCCGGCGACCATAACTACGACGGCTACGTAAACTTCTATGACCCCATCGGCGAGTATATGGAAGTCAAGGATATGAAGGGCGTCATTGCCGACGGCTTCTTCTATCAGGGCGTTTCCGCTGCCCAGCATCTGGCAAATTACGGAACTGCTGCGGCAAACCCGAAATTTGACGAGCTGATCCACTCTGTTATCAAGACCCGTATGGGCCTGTCCAGTGCCGATGACCGTTTTGCTACGGAAGCAGAACTGGATGCGTTCATCCACAACCTGCTGATCGCAGCCCGTGACTCTGACAATCAGGCAAATCCGGGCGATAACTCCATCGTCTGGTGGGGCAATGCCTACGACGCAGGCGAGGAGGATGAGCACGTTCAGCTGATCAGCTTTGCCGATAATGACACCATTGAGTACATCGAACAGCAAAAAGCTGCCGATGGTATTCCTGCCGGCACGGACTATGTCTGCCGTTCCTACTTCTTCTACGGCGAGGCCGGCGGCGCAAATACCAATCCTGAGCATCTGTACCTGTACTTTGTGGTTCGGGTTCAGAGAGAGCTGACCGCCCCTTACAGAGAGACTGTGGTCATCAGCGCTCCCGCAAGCCTGCTGTCTGTGGAAAAGGTGCTGATCAACGAGACCTTTGATGATGACGGCGATCCTGTTTACAGCGCAACTGTGGAGCACAAGGAACCCGCCCGTGTGGTATACGAAGTGGGCCTGTGGGACAGCATCACCCCCGAGACCGTTTCTATGCTGGTCTCCCCGGATTACACCGGTGAAACCGTGAACGGGGAAGGCTCTGTCAACTATGACGCGGCCACTGATACATACCATTTCTTTACCAACGACTGGGACCGCACCCAGAACCCGGACAGCCACCACCGTGGTATGGCAAAGGCCACCTTTGACGCGGCTGCGGACAACGCCTTCTACGCCTATCAGCAGGATACGCTGATCGTGGATGCCAACGGCAATGCTGTTACCTCCGATCCTGCCGGTACTACCGCCTACTACGAGCGTACCTACTATGAGTGGTCCGACTCCGGAAACGACGGTACCTACAATGCCACCAAGAAAACCAAGCTGATCCCTGTGGAGCTCTCCGCTTCTGCAGATCTGCTCCAGAAGGACGGCCGCTGGTATCTGGAAAAGGGTGTGTACACCGCCGCGACCCTGATCGTCAACGGTGACGACACTATGAAGGATGATCCTTCCACCTCTGCCGCAAACGACGGCAACCTTACCGGCACGTCCTTCATCGTGGCACACCCCCACCGTACCGGTTCTGTGAACAACTCCCACTATACCGTTTTCCTGGGCAACAACGGTAAGCTGAGCCTGACGGCAGATCCCTATAAGCCCGAAAAAACCGTTTCCGTGAACCTGGCTGACAATGCCGCCGCGTTGACCGAGGACAACGGCAAGCCTGTCCTGCCTGGCGACGTACTGACCTACACCGTTGCGGCCAAGAACATTCTCACGGAGACTGCAGACCTTACCGTTACCGATTACATCCCCTCCGGCACGGCCTTTGTGGCAGGCAGCGCAGGTTTCGGCACTGCCGAGACCGGTCATACCAAGGACGTTTCCATCCAGCCCGACAGCAACAACGTGCTTACCTGGGTCCTGGAGGATGTTCCTGCCGGAGATACCGTATATGTATCCTTCCAGGTGACTGTGCTGAACACGGCCCTGAGCACCGGTGTTGTTCCGGGCACCATCAACAATACTGCCAGCTACCGCATCGGCAACAACCCCACTGTCTACACCAATCCCACATCCAATCCTCCCTACGGCAAGTCTGTTTCCGACCTGAACGGTACGGATGTGGACGGCCAGGGCGGCTATAAGGTTGGCGATACCCTGGTTTACTACATCCGTTTCGCCAACACCGCAACCGATGCCGCAGGCAATCCTGTGGCCGCCGATGTGACGGTTACCGATAAGATTCCCGAAGGTACTACCTACGTGGAAGGCTCTGCCAGCGACGGCGGCGCCTTTGCCGGCGATACGCTGACCTGGAACTTCCCGGATATGGCCGCCGGCGAGACCAAACTGCTCCACTTCCTGGTGAAGATCGATGCCAGCGCGAAGATCAACGCAACAGGCACCCAGCCGGACAGCGGCGAGATCACTATGGAAAACTCCGCCATTATTCTGGTGGAGGGTGAGCCCACCATTACCACCAATACCACGGTCAACAAGGTATCTGTGGGCGATATGGTCATTACTAAGACCGTTGCCCAGGGCGGCGACCGGAGCAAGACCTTTACCATCCACCTGAGCGAAGCCACCGGCCTGCTGGACGGCATCTATATGCTTGCCCGTGACGGCGCTGCCGAGACCGTGACCTTCAACGATGGCAAGGCAACAGTTACCATTCAGCACGGCCAGACGCTGACCATCCAGGGTCTGCCTGCCGGTGCGATCATTACCGTAGCGGAGGACGTTTCCGCTCTGCCCGGCTGGACCGCCAGTTACAACACCCAGAGCGTCACCATCACCGAGGGTGCGGCAGCTGCTGTTTCCTCCGTGGCCGTGACCAACGCCTATACCCTGCAGCCTCTGACCGTTCAATTGAACGGTGTCAAGACTATGACCGGCGCGGCAATGACCAACCCCGTTACCTTTGGTTTCCTGGCCGTTCCCGACAGCAGCAATCCCGAGGTGGGCGACTCCTTGTCCGGTGAGGTCACCGTTACCGGCAACGGAAGCTACAACTTCGCTATGTCCTCCAAGACCTTCACCAAGCCGGGCACCTACACCTACACCATCACAGAGATCAACGGCGGTGTTCTGGGTGTGGACTATGACACCACCGCCCACGTGCTGGTTCTGGACATCATCGACAACGGCGACGGCACTATGAGCGCCCAGTGTGAGCTGGACGGTGTAGCCTTTGATCCGGCAACCGGTGTTGTTTCTTTCTCCAACAACTATAACCCCGAGGATACCCAGCTGATCATCACCGCTGACAAGGCTATGACCGGCCGCACCTTGACTCCGGGCGAATTTACCTTTACGCTCACCGACGGTGTCAATACCTACACCGGTATCAACGATGCCGAAGGAAACATCCTCTTCCAGACCATCACCTATACGGCTACCGGTGTACATACCTACACCATGTCCGAGGTGATCCCCACGCCCAAGGCAAACGGCGTTACCTACGATACGGATACCCACACAGTGGTGGTGACGGTCAGCGATATCAACGGTCAGCTGACCCCCACCGTTACGGTGGACGGCGCGGCTAAGACCGTGGCGGACAGCGCCGTAGATACGGGCGTTGTGTTCCGGAACAGCTTCGTGCCGGACGATGTGCCTGTGCAGGTGATCGCCAAGAAGACCTTGATGGTCTACAACACCGCAACCGGTGCCTATGAGGCCACCGCACCCGAGGCCAACGAATTCCACTTCCAGATCCTGGACGAAAACGGCAACTCCGTGTCCACCGGCGCGAATGACGGCAGCGGCAACATTGCCTTTGAGACCATCTACTTCTCCGCCGATATGCTCAGCGGGGTAACTGCGGTGGGCGGTAACAAGACCAAGACCTTTACTTATACCATCAAGGAAATCGTCCCCGAGCTGGCCAAGGATCCCAATATGAAGTATGACCAGGACGGCAAGACCTTCACCGTGATGCTGACCCTTACCGCCGGCGGTGAGCTGACCGTGGATACCAACAGCTCCGGCAACGTTCTGGATTTGACCGGTTCTGCGAACTTCATCAATTACAGCAACCCCGAGACCGTCTCCGTGACCCCCACCGGCAAGAAGACCACCACCGGCAGCAACCTGCCGGAGAACTTGAGCTTCTCCTTCAATGTCCTGCCCGTGGGCGGCACAACCGATGCTGCTACCGGTATCAGTGATCCCACTGTGGGCGGCAGCGACAGCGAGACCACCGGCATTTCCTTCACCTCTATGGTCTACAATACCGCAAGCCTGGGCGGCGAAGCCACCAAGACTTACAGCTACTGGATCATGGAAAGTAACGCAAGTGCCGGCAATGTGACCGGTTCTAACGGTGTCACCTACGATGCCACCCGTTACCTGTACCAGGTGACCCTCAGCCGTGACAGTTACAACCGGCTGATCGCCACCGAAAGGTACTTCAAGCTGGCGCCTAACGGCCAGATCGACAATGCGGCCGACTACACCGTGGAAATCACCGGCGCTGAGGTGTCCTTCCGGAACACCTACGCGGCAGAAGCCCGAATCAATCTGACGGCCACCAAGGTTCTTACCGGTCGCGCTCCCAGCTTGGCTGCCAATGAATTTGACTTTGTGCTGCAGCGTCTGGATGCCGCAGGCAATATTGTGCCCGGAAGCCACATCACCGGTACCAACGAGGCAGCCGCCAGTGGAAAGATCCACTTCGCAACCCTAAATTACTCCAACGCAATGCTGGACGACGCCTACGCGATCAACGGCGCGTACTACTTCTGCTATCTGCTCAGCGAGATCAAGCCTGACGGTACCGCCGTACCCGGCGTGACCTATGATCCGGGCCAGTATGTGGTGACCATCAAGGTAACCCAGGACGCTTTGACCGGTATGTCGGCAGAGCTGGCAAACGTCAGCAAGGCCGTCAAGAATGGTACAACCTATGCCCCCGGCGAAGCCATCACCGGCTTTACCGCTGACGGTGCCACTAACGTGACCTTCACCAACGTGTACCAGGCTGTTCAGGGCGATGTGGTCAAGTACCAGATCTCCAAGAATCTGGAAGGCCGCAGCGTCCGTCCTGGTGAGTTCGAGTTCGGTCTGTATCTGAACGGCCAGCTGGAGGACGTGGCCACCAACGACGCAAACGGTATCGTCACCTTCACCCGTACCATCCCTGCCACCGCCGCAAGCCACCAGGGTATGTACAAGATGGTCATCAAGGAATTCGCAGGCTCCATTGCCGGTGTCACTTACAGCACCCAGGAATTCCCCATCTACGTGAAGATCACCGACAACGGTGCCGGTAAGATCGAGGCCACCGTGCACCTGAGTGAGACCGGCGCTGCCTTGCCCGAGGATGCAGAGGGCATAGTGGACTTGACCCAGCAGATCGTATTCAATAACACCTACGAGGCTCACGATGCCACCTACACACCTGTGGCACAGAAGGAATTGACGGGCCGTGCCCAGCTGGCCGGCGAGTTCTCCTTCCAGGCCCAGCTCATTAACAACGGCGCGCCTGTGGTAGGCGGACCTGTGTACAACGGTATCAACGATGCCAACGGCAACATCCTCTTCCAGACCATCACCTTCACCGACGAAGGCACCTACATTTATGAGATCACCGAAAACGCCGGCACTGCTACCGGTATGGACTATGATGATACGTCTAAGTATTATCTGAAGGTCCTTGTCACCGACGAAGGCGACGGGTATCTGAAGACCACTGCCACCTATCACAGCGACGAGAGCTGCACCACCGCAGCCAATGTGGTATTCCGCAACGTCTACACCCCCACAACTGTATTTGTACAGCTTCAGGGCAGCAAGACCCTGACCGGCCGCGCGCTGAACGACAAGGAGTTCTCCTTCCTGGTCTATAAGGATAGCGATCTGGTCAATCCCATTGCCTCCGGCAGCAACGATGTTAACGGCGACATCCTGTTCTCCACCTTCGGCATCACTGCCGAGGATATGGCCGATGGCCAGGGCGGTTACCTGGCCTCCAAGACCTTTACCTACAAGATCGTGGAGTCCGATAACAAGCTGCCCGGTATTGGCTACGCGGAGCCTGTTACGGTGACCGTTGAGGTGACTCACAGCGCCGGTGTTCTGAGCGCCGTGGTCAATTACCCCGACGGAGAATCCGCAAAGTTTGTCAACAGCTACACGCCTGCGCCTGTGGAAGTGCCTCTTGTGGCTTATAAGGCGCTGACCGGCAAGAATATGCAGACCTTCACCTTCGAGCTGGAAGCACCCAACGGTGATGTGGTCCGGGGCTACAATGATGCCAGCGGTACGGTTGCCTTCCGGGACCTGGTCTTCACCGCCCAGGATATGGTGGACGGCAGCGGCAACAAGGTCATGGAAAAGACCTTCCGCTATGAACTGCGTGAAAAGGCCGGCCAGATGCCCGGTATGACCTACGACAGCACTGTATATGAGATTCTGGTCACCGTAAAGGACGACGGAAACGGCCGTCTGTCCGCAGCCGCTGTCTATCAGACCGGCAGCAGCAAGGTGGATGTGCTTCAATTCTCCAATACCTATGTGGTGCCCGCCCTTGAGCTGGAGCTGACTGCCACAAAGACCATTGTGGACACCGAAGGAAACGCCCTGACCGGCAGCAGCTATCCTCTGGACGGCTTCCAGTTCCAGGTATACGATGCCAACAACCAGTTTGTTTCCGACGCGGTCAGCGATGTAAATGGCAGCATCACCTTGACAGGCTTCGAATTTACTTCCGCCGGTGAATACCACTTCACCGTCAGCGAGAAACCCACCGCAAAGCCCGGCTACACCAACGACCCCACATTGTGGTGTGTCCACTTTGTGATCGGTTATAACGCTGATACCGGCGCGCTGTACAAGGAAAGCGATTATGTCCACGTAGCGCCCCAGAATCACAGCGAGGCCGCAGCCCAGGCGAGCGCGGAGCTGGAATTTGTCAATGTTTACGATCCGGCCGATGTGACCTTGACGCTGCAGGCACTGAAGACCCTGCAGGGTCGTCCCATCAGGGAGCACGAGTTCACCTTCTATATGGTGGACGATGCCACCGGACTGCGTGCGGCAGAGGCCCGTAACCACGAAAACGGCACGATCAGCTTTAATCTGACCTACTCTAAGGCCGGCACGTACACCTACACCGTGCACGAGCAGATCCCTGCAACCAAGCTGGGCGGCATTACCTATACCACCCAGACCCACAAGGTCACCGTCACCGTCACCGATGACGGTACTGGCGCGCTGAAGGCAACCGTGGGCAGCGTGGAAGTCACCGGCACCGGCACTGTGGATCTGACCGGCACTGTGGTCTTTGAAAACACCTACGCACCCGATACCCCCGCAAAGGTTACGGTGAGGGCCCTGAAGAATCTGGAGGGCAGAAGCCTGAAGGACAATGACTTCAGCTTCACCCTGGTGAATAAGGACGATCCCACCGAGATCTATACCGCTTCCAACGACAAGGAGGGCGATATCGTATTCGGGCAGATCACCTACACCGCCGAAGATATGCTGGATGCCAACGGCAAGCGGCTGCTGGAGAAGGTCTTCCGCTACACCCTCAGCGAGGACGACACCCCCGTTCCCGGCGTGACCCCCGGCGGCGAGACCTACACCGTTGAAGTCACCGTCACCGACCAGGGCAACGGCGCACTGGCGGCAGAGGTGAAGTATATCAACGACGCCACCGGTGAGGAACACGCACCCGTCTTCCACAATCACTATGAAGCCAAGCCGGTCACCTTTGTTCCCCAGGCAAAGAAGTCCTTTGTGGGCGGCGATATGCTGACCTTCAACTTCGTTCTCTCCGGCGAGGGCTTTGCATCCCAGACCAAGAGCAATAACGAAAAGGGCGAGGTCACCTTTGACGCACTGACCTTCCAGGAGGCAGGCATCTATACCTTCACCATTACCGAGCAGGCTGACGCAAGCCTGAAAGACATCAAGTGGGATACCAACGTGTATACCCTGGTGATCACGGTAACTGACCCCGGTGACGGCCAGCTGGCAATTGCCGATCTGTCCATCACCAGCGACCACGGCAAGACCGACCTGACCTTCCGGAATGTCCACGAGAGCAGCATCACCAAGAAGGACGTGTTTGTAAAGGCCGCCCCCACCGTCAGCGTCGATGGCAAGTCCGTGAAGACCGGCGATGTTCTGACCTATCAGATCTCTTACAAGAACTACTCCGGCCTGGATGCGGAGGTTACCATCACCGACAAGATTCCTCAGCACACCGCTTATGTAGAAGGCTCTGCCAACAACGGCGGCACCCTGACTGATGGCGTACTGACCTGGAAGTTCGCAAAGGTTGCCCCCGATGCCACCGTCACCGTCACCTTCGACGTGGTGGTCACGGTTGCCGGTGTGGACATTGCCAACCAGGCCACCGTGCTGGAGGGCATCAACACCTACACGACCAACACCGCGGCTGTCACGGTTCCTGTTGATCAGGTCACCAAGGATGTGTTCCTGGCGGCAGAACCCACCGTCAGCATTGACGGCAAGGCTGTAAAGGAAGGCGATGTGCTGCTGTATAGCATCACCTATACCAACTCCCACGAAGCCCCGGCAGATGTGACCATCACCGACAAGCTCTCCCAGTACATTGCCTATGTGGAAGGCTCTGCCGACAACGGCGGTACGTTTGCCGACGGTGTGATCACCTGGAAGCTGCACCTGGCCGCCGGCGAGCGCAAGACCGTGACCTTCCAGGCCAAGGCCACTACCGCCAAGGTCAGTGTCACAAACCAGGCAACCGCCCTGGAGGGCCAGACTGAACTGCTCACCAATGTGGTTACCACCACCGTTCAAGAGATCCCTGTGCCCTCTGTAACGCCGAACACAGGCGATCCCACCAATATTCCCGTATTGGCCGGAATGATGGGCATTAGCCTGTTGGGCATCGTTGTGACCCTGGCAGTGCTCCTGTTCCCCCGGAAAAAAGGAAAGTACGAAGTATAATCCCTAGCAAAACAGCGGCTGTGTAATACACAGCCGCTGTTCTTTTGTACACTGTCGCGCGTCCTGTAAAGAATCTGTGAATTCACCGCCGCAACAGTTGAAATTCTGGTTTTTTGCAATATAATAGCAATAGAAATGCAGAAACAAGGGGCGTTTGTATGAATTCCTTCGGCAACAAGCTCCGGCAGCTGGGCGCTAAGCTGGCAGCCGGCATCCGCCATTTTATGATGGGCCGTTGCGGCACAGATAAACTCAATACCGCCATTCTGGTGGCCGGTGTAGCAGTCTGCATCATTTCGATGCTGATCAACAATCCACTGGTGGATCTGCTTTTGACGCTGGTGGCCTATGTGCTGATGGGTTGGGCGATCTTCCGCTCCCTGTCCCGCAACACCTATAAGCGCTACCAGGAGAACCGCAAATTCCTGTCGCTGGTGCAGCGTTTTAAGGACAAGGAACACCGCTATTACGACTGCCCCCGCTGCCGCCAGCAGATCCGGGTGCCCAGAGGCAAGGGAAAGATCGCAATTACCTGCCCCAGGTGTAAGGAAAAATTCATCAAAAAGACCTAAAAGGAGGGATTTTCCCTCCTTTTTCCTTTGGTTGCCCACCCTTGACACCGGACGGTTTTCCCATTAAAATTATAATAGATAGATATGTAATTCCGAAAGGAGTAATTTCTATGACCTATAAAATTCTGGAACGGGATCCTTCCCTGAAGCCCTATGAAAGTGAATTTAAGCTCCGTATGGAGCGCTATGAGAAAAAGAAAAAAGAGCTGCTGCCCAAGGGGGACAGGCTCATTGATTTTGCCAACGGAGCCGCCTATTTCGGCTTCCACAAGGAAAAAGACGGTTGGTACTACAGGGAGTGGGCGCCCGCCGCAGAAAAACTGTATCTGACCGGCGACTTCTGCAACTGGGACCGGCACGCATATGAAGCCAGTCGAAAAGAAAACGGCGTGTTTGAACTGTTCATCCCCGGCCGGGATACCCTCAAGGACGGAATGCGGGTATCCGCTGTGGTGGTCCATGATGGAGCGGAGCTGGACCGGATCCCTCTGTACGCCCGCCGGGTGGTCCAGGACAAGAATACCTTCGGCTGGGACGCAGTGATCTACGACCCGGAGGAGGAGTTTATCTGGACGGACAGCAGGTTCGTCCCCAAGAAAAACCTGCTGGTTTATGAGTGCCACATCGGTATGGCCCAGGAGGAGGGCAAGGTGGGCTCTTATGATGAATTCCGGGAGATCGTTCTGCCCCGGGTCCGGGATCTGGGTTACAACACCATCCAGATCATGGCCATTATGGAGCACCCCTACTACGCGTCTTTCGGCTACCAGGTGTCCAATTTCTTCGCTGCATCCTCCCGGTTCGGCCGACCCGAAGCCCTGAAGCGGCTGGTGGACACGGCCCACAGGATGGGTATCGCGGTGCTGCTGGACGTGGTCCACTCCCACGCCTGCATCAACACCCGGGAGGGTATCAACCAGTTTGATGGCACGTCCTACCAGTTCTTCCACGAAGGCCCTAAGGGAGACCACCCGGCCTGGAAGACAAAGTGCTTCAATTACGATAAGAACGAGGTCATCCACTTCCTGCTGAGCAATCTGAAGTTCTGGCAGACGGAGTATCATTTTGACGGCTTCCGTTTTGACGGTGTCACCTCTATGCTCTATCATGACCACGGCCTGGGGACAGCCTTCACCGGCCCCGACAAGTACTTCTCTATGAACACCGACGTGGAGGCCATTACCTACCTGCAGCTGGCCACAGAGCTGGTGCGCCAGGTCAATCCCAACGCCATTTTGATCAGCGAGGATATGTCGGCCATGCCCGGTATGTGCCTGCCCATTGAGGAGGGCGGCATTGGTTTTGACTATCGGCTGGCCATGGGCGAGCCGGATATGTGGATCAAGCTGCTGAAAGAAGTGCCCGATGAGCATTGGGATCTGAACAATATCTATTACGAGCTGGTGATCCGCCGTCCCGGAGAGGCTGTCATCGGATACTGCGAGTCCCACGATCAGGCGCTGGTGGGCGACAAGACCATTATGTTCCGGCTGTGTGACGCGGAAATGTACTGGAATATGTCCGTAAACAGCCAGTCTATGGTGGTAGACCGGGGTATGGCTCTGCACAAGATCCTGCGCCTGCTGACCGCCACCCTGGGTGGTGAAGGTTATCTGACCTTTATGGGCAATGAATTCGGCCACCCCGAGTGGATCGACTTCCCCCGGGAGGGCAACGGCGAGAGTTATCACTACTGCCGCCGTCAGTGGAGCCTGGCACACAATCCCGACCTGCGCTACAAGTTCCTGCTGGCCTTTGAAAAAGATATGGTGAAGCTTATGAAGCGCCAGCGTACCTTCGGCGCCCGGGACAGGCAGTTGCTGATCCACCAGAGCGACAAGGTGATGGCCTATAAGAAGGGCGGCGCGGTGTTTGCCTACAACCTGCACCCGACCCAGTCTTTCGACGGCTACTTCCTGCCCATGCCGGAAAGGGGCAAGTACGAAGTGATCCTGTCCACGGATGATTACTGCTACGGCGGCCAGGGCCGGATCTACCACCAGATCTATGAGACCGTAAAGCTGGACGACGGCCGTGTGGGCATCCGGATGTATCTGCCCAGCCGTACCGCTGTGGCGCTACGGAAAGTTAAATAAACAATAAAAATCTCCACAGTTACCTGTGGAGATTTTTATGTTTAACTGAATGTGACAGAACCGTTGGGGTCGATAATGGCGGTGTAGGAACGGCCAACACCCAAAACCACGGGTGTGCCATCTTCATAGGTGAAGGTATATGCGTCATAGACGCTCTCCCGGTGCCACTTGACAGGCACGATCTTACCGCCGGTGGCCACATAGCCGTCACCGCTGCCCAGCATATCATAGAAGGACTGGTAGTCGTGGGGCTGTGTCTGGTCGGCGTACACCACGGTCACATTTCTCACCGCAATGGGGCCGCCATAGTTGGCATCGATCCAGCTGCCGCCGTACTGGGAGGCTTCGTAAAGGCCAGTCTCATCGTTGTAGGTCATACCGGTCTTTTTGCCACCCTGGAAGCGGATGGTAATCTCCGTTGCGGGATCGCCATCCAGGGCTGCGTTCTCGTCGAACAGCAGACCGTAGTCCACACCGTTTTCGTCCTTGACGATGTTGTATCCCATTTCTTCCATAGCCTTCTTCAGCTTCTCGCCGGAGGTGAACAGGGTGTGCTCAATGGCATAACCCTGACTCCGCCGTTGGGAATCCCGGAAAAAGTACGTTCCGTGGTACATCTCGTCAATGTCCCGGTAGTCGTGCATAATGTCGTTCCAGGGGGTGTACTGCTTGGCATTGGCCTGGGGGCTGCCGCCGCAGTGGGCCAGGGGGGAGTCGAACGCGGCGGACAAATTAACAAAGTAGGTACGTGCGCTGCGGACAGGGCCGATGTTGCCTACGTTGTCCAAATCGGTGAACACACCCATACATCTGGTAATGCCGCCCTCGGTCTCGATCTCAAAGAGCCAATCTGCCTGGCCGATGCCGCTCTGGGGCATAGCGTGGGAGATGTTGTTCAAGGTGGAGGCTACGGGACGTCCGGTAAACGGCTCGTCCAGGGGCTCACCGGTAATGGGGTGGGTCAGAGAGACGGGAGGCTCAGTGGGCTCAGTCTCCGGCACTGTGGGCGGTTCGGTTTCCGGTTCTGTGGGAACGGTGGTGGGGACTGTGGTAGGAGCCTCCGTGGCAGCGGTGGTCTCCGGGGTGGTGTCCTTTCCGCAGGAACATAAAAGCAGGCACAAGGCCAGCAGCAATGCAAAGTAACGCTTCATAAGCTCATCCTTTCTGTATCTGGATAGATTGATTCTATCAAAAAATGTGGATCTTTGCAACCATATCCTTATTGTACCAGAGCCTTGTCCATAGTTTTGCCCAGGGAATAGTAGAAAATGTTGTCCCGGGCAGGGGATAGGGAGCTTAAAAGTCCCCGGTTGGCATACACCGCATAGCTGCAGCTGAGGACGGGGCACAGGGCGCCGGTGTCCATAATGGTCTTGTGGAGGGTGTAGAAGTTGCCGTGGTTTTCCAAAGACTGCTGGCAAAGCTGGTAAATTTCAGAGTTGTTGACACCGCCATAGCTGAGACTGCCGGTGGTGTGGAAGAAGGGGGACAGGTCCATATTGGGGGACAGCTTGGTCTGGCCCAAATACAGGTCGAAGGTACGCACTTGCAGGGAGTTTTTATAGTACTCCGTATTCGCCTCTTTTATGGCTACGCGCAGACCTGCATCTTCCAGCATTTTGGCAATGTCCCGGGCTACCCGCAGACGAAGGGAGTCGTCCTTATTGACCATCAGCGTCACTTCCGCGTTGGTCATTCCGGCTTTTTGCACGGCCTGGACAAATTTGATGGGGTCGTACTCATATTTGCCGGCCAGGGACTGACTGTAATAGGGGCTCAAGGGAGAAGCGGGAAGGGAGGCGCTGCGGGCGAAACCGTGGTAATGGTCGTCTACCAGCGTGTCCCGGTCGATGGCATAGGTCAGTGCCTGGCGGATCTCGGGAATCGAGAAGACCGGACTGTCCACGCTGCAGGCCAGGTACAAAAACACACCGCTTTCGCAATCCCAAAGCTCATAGTCACAGCGGTAGTCCACATAACGGTCTGAGCTGGGGTCGGCGCAGACCAGATTCAAATCGGAGAATTCAAAAGAGTCCCGGATCTGGGTGATGGATTCGGCGCAGATCAGACGTATGGAGTCCTGATCAACGGGCAGGGTGGCCTTGCACCACCAGGTCTCCCGCTTTTTCAGTGCGCCACCCAGGGAACCGCCCTGGAAGGTGTAAGGGCCGGTACCCAGAGGACGGTCCGATTCCAATTCATCTGCCGCGATAATGGGAATGTCCAGGAGCAGCGGCAGGTTCTCATAGGGAGTGTTCAGATTGATGGTGATGCCCCCATCCTCCGACAGGAGGATGTCGTTGATCTGGCCGAAACGGCCGCCGTAATAGGAACTGCTGCGGGCGGCCTGGAGACTGGCAATCACATCTTCGGCGGTCAGATAAGAGCCGTCGGAAAAGGTGGCATTTTCAAGGTAAAAGGTGTAAGAACGCATATCGTCAGAGACTTTGTAGCGCTTACACAGCACAGGCTGCACGTTGTAGGAACGGTCCACGCTGAAAAGGCCCTGGTAGATCAGGGAGAACAGCGCCCGGTTGGTAAAATCCGTGCAGGCGATGGGATTCATGGTTACATTGGGATAGAAGGTAAGGACCAGTTCCTGGTAGTTTTCTTCTTTGGGGATTGTGGCAACAGGACCGGTGTAGTCCTCGTCCCAGGTCAGACCGTTTCCGGTGGGGACGTAGGCCTCCTGACCGGAGTGGGCGCAGCCGGTAAGTGCCAGGCATATCAGCAGGCAGAATGCCAGAAAACGGCGCATTATGCTTCCTCCTTCCGTGTGATAAAGGCTCCCTGGGAGCCCCGCTGTCCCCGGGTGACCCGGTGGGACCAGAAACGCCGGTGTTGGCACATAGTACAATCCCGGCTGACGGCAATGCTGGTAACGCCGCAGTTTTGCAGCACCAGGGCGTTGATTGCCTTCAGATCCGGGAAGAACTTGTCCCCTTCACGGCGGATCAGGGGCAGGACGGCCTGCCCAAAGGCTTCAACAAGAGCGTTTGGCACATCCGCGTCGGTCTCAAAGCAGCACGGGCCGATGTTGGGGCCGATGGCGGCCCGGATGTCTTCCGGACGGCTGCCGAAATTGGCCTGCATAGCCAGCACCGTCTTAGCGGCGATCCCGGCGGCAGTACCACGCCAGCCTGCGTGGGCAGCACCAACCGCGCCGGTCACCGGGTCGTGAAACAAGATGGGGGTGCAGTCCGCGGTAAAAACGCCCAGCGTCACACCCGGGTCGTTGGTCACCAGCGCGTCGCATTCGGGACCGCTGTGGGAGTCGGTGTACAGGTTTGCGTCCCGGGCGGTGACCACCCGGACGATATCAGTATGGGTCTGATGGGTCAGCACCAGCTTGCTAAGGGAAAACCCCATAGCATCGGCCAGGATGCGGTAGTTTTCCGCCACGTTATTCCAATCGTCTCCCCGGTGGACGCCCAGATTCAAGCTGGCCAGATGTCCGGCGCTAACGCCCCCCAGACGGGTGGTAAAGCAGTGGACCGCCGGGATGTTCTGGGCCCAAAGGTATTCCAATTTACCGATGGTGTTGGTGATGATCTCCATAGATGCTCCTAAGTTTATTCTGCCTGCTTGCCCCGGCAGCATTTTTTATACTTTTTGCCGCTGCCGCAGGGGCAGGGGTCGTTGGGGCCTACTTTGTTGGAAACCCGGACAGGCTGAGCCTTAACGGTCCGGTCCTTGGAGGAGGTGGAAGTCTCCTTGGCCACCTTCTCACGCTTGACCTCCTGGTTGGTGCGCAGCTGTACCAGGAACATACGCCGTACGGTCTCCTCCCGGATGGCCTGGATCATTGCCTGGAACATCTCGTAGCCTTCCTCTTTGTAGGCGATCACAGGGTCGTGCTGGCCGTAGGCCCGCAGACCGATGCCCTGCTTCAGGTCGTCCATAGCGTCGATGTTGTCCATCCAGTATTCGTCAACTACCCGCAGCATCACCACACGCTCCAGTTCACGCATCATAGGACTGGATACGGCGGCTTCTTTCTGCCGGTAGGTTTTTTCTGCCAGTGCGTAAAGCTCCTGGCTCAGGGACATGGTATCCAGATTCGGCCGGGAGGGGGTAAACGCACCCTTGGGGAAGTAGATGCCCTCGAACTGAGCCAGGAGGGTGTTGATGGCAGCGTCGTCAGCGGTGCCGCCGTTCTGGCTTAGGGCATCGGCAACGGAGGTGTCGATCACGCCGCGCAGCATAGAGAGGATATTCTCCTGCAGATCCTCTCCGTCCAGGACCTTCTGGCGCTGGGCGTAGATCACCTCACGCTGGGTGTTCATAACGTTGTCGTACTCCAGAACGTTCTTTCTGGAACGGAAGTTCCGGCTTTCTACGCTCTTCTGGGCATTTTCCACGGCGCTGGACAGGATCTTGGCATCGATGGGCGTGTCCTCGTCCAGACCCAGGGTGTCCATCATGGCCATAACACGCTCCGAGGAGAACAGGCGCATCAGATCGTCCTGCAGACTCAAATAGAACCGGCTCTCGCCCGGGTCGCCCTGGCGGCCGCTTCGGCCACGGAGCTGGTTGTCGATACGACGGGATTCGTGGCGCTCGGTGCCGATGATGAACAGACCGCCGGCGTCCTTGACTTTCTGGGCTTCCTGGGCCATTTGGGCCTTGTAGGATGCCAGAAGATTTTTGTACTCTGCCCGGATCGCCACAACTTCCTCATCGTCGGTTTCGGAATAGGCATTGGCCTGTTCCAGAAGCTCCTCCGGGGTATCCCGCTTGCGCAGCTCGCTCATAGCCATAAATTCCGCGTTGCCGCCCAGCACGATATCCGTACCACGGCCTGCCATATTGGTGGCGATAGTAACAGCACCGAACTTGCCGGCCTGGGCCACGATCTGGGCTTCCTGCTCGTGGAATTTGGCGTTGAGCACGTTGTGGGGGATACCGGTGCGTTTTAGGAGCTTGCTGAGGATCTCACTCTTTTCGATGGACACCGTGCCAACCAGAACAGGCTGTCCTTTTTCGTGACAGGCGATGACCTGGTTGATGATGGCCCGGAACTTGCCCAGCTCGGTCTTATAGACCACGTCGGGCTGGTCGATACGCTGAACAGGCTTGTTGGTGGGGATCTCCACCACGTCCAGCCGATAAATCGCGCCGAATTCCTCCTCTTCCGTCAGGGCCGTGCCGGTCATACCGGACAGTTTGTCGTACAGGCGGAAGAAGTTCTGGAAGGTGATGGTAGCAAGGGTCTTGCTTTCACTGGCAACGGTCACCTTTTCCTTGGCTTCAATCGCCTGGTGCAGGCCTTCGTTGTAGCGTCTGCCATACATCAGACGGCCGGTGAACTCGTCCACGATGATGATCTGGCCGTCCTTGACCACATAGTCGATGTCCTTTTTCATAATACCCCGGGCCTTCATGGCCTGGTTGATATGATGGGAAAGGGTGGTGTTTTCCGTGTCGGCCAGGTTCTCAATGCCGAAGAACCGCTCTGCCTTGGCAATACCGGAAGCGGTCAGAGATACGGTGCGGGCCTTTTCGTCCACAAAGTAGTCGCAGTCATAGTCGTCCTGGACTTCTTTTTCGTCGGTCTTGGCAAAAACCTGCTTGCGCAGACCGGCCACAAATTTGTCCGCCATCTCGTAAAGCTGGGAGGAATCCTCACCCTTGCCGGAGATGATCAGCGGCGTTCTGGCCTCATCGATCAAAATGGAGTCCACCTCGTCCACGATGGCGAAATAGTGACCCCTCTGGACCAGCTCGTGTTTGTAGATGGCCATATTGTCACGCAGGTAGTCAAAACCCAGCTCGTTGTTGGTGCAGTAGGTGATGTCCGCGGCGTAGGCTTTGCGGCGCTCCTGGGGGGTCATACCCGGAATCACCAGACCCACGGACAGGCCCATATATTTATGGACTTTGCCCATCCACTCGGAGTCACGCTTAGCCAGATAGTCATTGACGGTGACCACGTGGACACCCTTTCCGGTCAGCGCGTTCAGATAGCAGGGCAGGATGGCCACCAGGGTCTTGCCTTCACCGGTCTTCATTTCCGCGATGCGGCCCTGGTGCAGCACGATGCCGCCGATCAGCTGGACCGGATAGGGGCGCATACCCAGCACACGGCTGGCGGCCTCCCGGATGGCGGCAAAGGCCTCGGGCAGCAGGTCATCCAGGGTCTCACCGGTGGCCAATCTTTCTTTAAAAACGGCGGTCTTTCCCCGAAGCTCCTGCTCGGACAGTGCCTTGTATTCCTCTTCCAGATCCAGGATCTGATCCACGATGGGCTGGATCTTCCTCAATTCCCGCTCGGAACGTGTGCCGAACAGCTTTTCAAACAGTCCCATTTGCCAAATCTCCTTTAACCGGGGCAATATTTCATACATTATAGCACACTTTTTCACAAAAATATAGAAGTTTTTGTAAACATGCCGGGCAGCAAAAATCCCCGGAAGGAAGTCCTTCCGGGGATGGATTTAGGAATCAGGCTTTCAGCGCTTTCTTTTCTTGCCTGGTCTTGCAGAGCTTTTCCAGAACAGGCACCAGGACGATGCACACGAAAATGCCGGTGAAGCCGCCGTTGTACAGGCAGAAGCCGCCGTGCAGACCAGGCACCAGTGTGACGATGCAGTAGTGGAGCATAGCGGCCAGGAAGCCGTAGCGCCAGCCGTACTTATCGCAGATGGGGCTCAGTCCGTTTGCGTAGCACACACCCACCAGGATGGCAGGGGCATTGATGGCCATAGAGAAATTGCCGCCCAGCAGGGAGGAGAGCCAGCCGAACAGGAAGGAGGCTGCCACGTAGCCTGCCATAATGGGCCAGACATTGGTGGGACGGGAGCCGGAGTTGCAGGTACACAGGGTGCAGAAGATCAGACCCAGCACCACACCGTTGAAGGTGGCACCCACCAGATTGTAGTAGCCCACGATAAACAGGCCGTACACACCCACATTCATCAGGAAGGTGGCGTTGCCCAGCGTGCCGGACACGTTGCCCACCTGGTCGGTGTTCTTCAGCAGCTTCCAGTACTCCTTGGGGGAGCAGCCCATCAACAGGGCGAAAACAATGCACAGACCAAACAGGGCGATGCAGAAAATGTTCACAGCGCCCCAGGAGACCACGGCGCTGTCTCCCACGCCGCCGGGGGCGTCAATGCCCATAGCCTTGTAGAAGACACCGTTCATAGCGAAGGTGGCCATACCCACAGGCAGCGCGGCGGAGAACAGGTTAAATCCCTTGTGGACATTGGGGGAGTGGGACAGGCCTGCGGCGATCAGAACGCCGGTGATCAGGCCCACCACCAGCGCCAGCACCACACCCAGTACGTTGAAGCCTACCGCTTCCGCATTGGGATAGCGGACCAGCATATCGGAGATCATAGGAGCCAGGCCGGTGGTGAACAGCATGGCGTTCACCAGGCCGCCCATTTTTTCTTTGCGGATCAGACCGAACAGCACCACGCCTGCAATGGTGAACCACATATTGAGAATATGGATGCCCCAGGTGCAGAAGCCCAGAGTCAGCAGGAATGCCAGGGTGGACACATTGTTGGGCTTGGCACCGGTGATGTGGTACAAGGTGGTGCAGGCCAGACCCACCAGACCCATATTCAGGAAGGAGGCAGCAAAGCCGCCAACGCTGAAGAAGTTGGTGGAGGACTTGGTGGGGCTAGCGATGATTGCGCCCAGGCCGGAGAGCATAGTCGCCCGGTCGGGCATAGCGAAGGCCGCAATCAGTGCAGCCACGCTTACGAACAGGAAAAACAGCTTCAAGAACACGTTTTCCGGAATATTTCTCAGTTTTTTCATAAGACACCTCAAGACCTTCATAGTAAAAAAGAGCAACCCAGTCCCATTAAAAACTGAATTGCCCAGACGGCCGGCAGACAACTCCCGCACTTCCCCGCGTTCGATCGCGCAATCCGTCAGTTATGCAGGAGGATATGGTTCCCTGTGGCCTTTCGGCCACAGGGGTATTTGTAAAACCTTAAGCCTTTTCGGCAGCCTCCACCACGTGCTTCATCAAAACAGTGGTGGTAACAGCGCCTACGCCGCCGGGAACGGGGGTAATGGCCTCCACGATGGGCTCTACCTCTTCGAATACGCAGTCACCGGACATACCGCCCTTGCCCTTGGTGGTGATCTTCTCGGGGTTCCAGTTCATAGAAACGTCGATCACGATCTGGCCTTCCCGGACAAAGTCCTTGGTCAGGCTGTTCAGAACACCGGCAGCGGTGACGATGATATCCGCATTCTTGCAGATCTCAGCGGTGTTGATGGTACGGGTATGGCAGACGGTAACGGTGGCGTTCTTGCCCATAAGCATCATAGCAGCGGGCTTGCCCACCACCAGGGAGCGGCCGATGACGACAGCGTTCTTGCCCTTGCAGTCGATGCCGTAGTGGTCCAGAATTTCCATACAGGCAGCGGGGGTGCAGGGGGCATAGCCCAGATCCTGGCCTTCGAACACACCGGCATTGGACATATGGGTCATAGAGTCTACGTCCTTCTTGGGAGCCAGACGGTTGCAGATCTCGTCCTGGTCAGCCTTCAGGTGCTTGGGCAGAGGACGGAACATCAGAACACCGTGGATGGAATCGTCAGCGTTGACCTGATCGATCACAGCCAGAACGTCTTCCTTGGAAGCGTCTTCGGGCAGAACAAAATTCTTAACCGCAACGCCTACCTCTTCAGCGCGCTTGGTAGCGCCCTTTTCATAGGACAGGTCGGAGGGATTTTCGCCCAGACGAATGATACCCAGAGTGGGCGTGACACCCTTTGCCTGCAGAGCGGCAGTGCGGGTTTGCAGAGCGGCTACAAGGGCTTCATTAACTTCTTTGCCCAACAATCTCTTAGCCATAGTAGTATTCTCCTTAAAAAGTATTAATTATGAACGATGTAACGATACCGAGCGGTACCCAATGGTGTAACGACTATTGACCAGCCGAGCACGAATTGGCCGCCCGTCCTTACGGGCTTATACGCCGAAGCCGGCCTTGACGGAATTGAAGATCTCGTCAGCCATTTGGCCGTACTTTGCCAGCATACCCAGAGCCTTGGCGTTCATTTCCTCAGCCACTTCCCGGTTCTTCAGGGTCTTGGTGTTGATGAACACATTCAGGGACGCGGCCTGCAGGGCAGCCTTGCAGCAAACAGCGCCGCAGCCTGCGTCGGAAACAGCCAAACGGCTGCCCTTGGCAGCGAACACAGCGATGTACTCAATGGCCTGGCAGCTCAGCTCCATGATCTTCATAGGGGTGGAGCAGGCGATGATGGTGGCCTCTTCCATGATCTTGTCACGGTTGGGGTCGTCTTTGGGAATGCCGTAAGCCTTGGCCAGGGGCAGGAAGTTCACTTCGTCAGCTTCCACCTGGTTCAGCAGCTCGGTCTGCAGAGCGTCGCACTTGGCCTTCAGAGCGATGATCTCGTCCTGAACGTCGGCGTACTTCTTCTTTCCTACGGTCAGAGAGCCCACCATATTGCCCAGAGCGGTGCCGATGGCGCCAACCAGTGCGGCTGCGCCGCCGCCGCCGGGAGCGGGAGCGTCAGAGGCCAGAACTTCCACAAACTTGCGGCAGTTTTCCATTGTCATATCCATAGTATGTAATCTCCTTGCAATGTATTGTAGGACGGGGGTTCACACCCGCCGGAAAGGGCCGGATAAAGGACGGCGGAGGCAAACCCCCGCCCTACACAGGGTATCCTTAGATGCCCCAAAAGCACAGGCGGTTGCCCGCCTGTGCTTTTTAGGGTTAAAGAATCGATTAGAACAGGCCGGATACCTTGCCGGTCTCAACGTCAACGTCAACACGGCGGTATGCGGGGTCTGCAGCGGTGCCGGGCATCATAGAGATGGTACCGGCCATGGGGCACAGGAACTTAGCGCCGCCGTACTCCAGAATGTCGCGGATGGTCAGCTTCCAGCCGGTGGGAACGCCCTTCTTGGTGGGGTCGTCGGATAGGGACAGGTGGGTCTTAACCATCATGGTGCAGTAGTCAGCGTACTTGGGATCGGACTCGAAGCGCTCAGCCTTCTGCACTGCCAGGGGCTGCCAGATAACACCGTCAGCACCGTAGACTTCCTTAGCGATCAGCTCAACGCGCTGACGCAGGGGCATCTCCAGATCGTACAGGAACATAACTTCCACCGGCTCCTCACAACCCTCAACGACCACGCGGGCCAGCTCAGCTGCGCCTTCGCCGCCGTATCTCCAGTGGTTGGACTCAGCGCAGCGGACACCGCGCTCAGCACACAGCTTCTTCAGCAGAGCGATCTCTGCGTCGGTATCGGTGTAGAAGCGGTTGATGCAGACAACGGGGTTGATGCCGGACTTCTTGATGGTGTTCACGTGGTGGAACAGGTTGCAGGTACCCTTCTCCAGCAACTCCAGGTTCTCTTCCTTGTATTCCTTGGGCAGAGGTGCGCCGGGAGTGACCTTGGGGCCGCCGCCGTGCATCTTCAGGCTGCGGACGGTAGCAACCAGAACGGAGACGTTGGGAGTCAGGCCGGACAGACGGGTCTTAACGTTCCAGAACTTCTCGAAGCCGATGTCAGCAGCGAAGCCGGACTCGGTTACGTGGTAGTCGAACAGCTTCAGAGCCAGACGGTCAGCGATAACGGAGGACTGGCCGATAGCAATGTTAGCAAAGGGACCGGCGTGGATCAGAACGGGCTGATGCTCCACGGAGTAGCACATAGTGGGGTTGATAGCGTTACGCATCCAAGCGGTCATAGCGCCGGCAACATCCAGGTCCTCACAGGTGACGGGATCACCGTTGCGGGAGTAAGCCACGACGATCTTGCCGATACGCTCACGCAGATCCTTCAGATCCTTGGCAACAGCCAGGATAGCCATCAGCTCGGAACCAACAGCGATGCCGAACTTGCTCTCCATCATAAAGCCGTCCAGACGGCCGCCGATGCCGATGATGATGTTACGCAGGGACTGTGCGCAGAAGTCGATGATCCAGCCCATCTCCACACGCTTGGGGTCGATGTCCAG
>JAZQDH010000029.1:0-4717 GCA_045546655.1 Faecousia sp. | reverse complement strand
GTCCTGGTATCAGTTCTCGGCATTGGCCACTCTGATATACGCGGATTGGTTACCGCAGGTCAATGGTCCGCCGGGAGTGCTACCGTCTAAGCGCGTGGATCACAGGTAAGTGCCAACATAGTTAAGTCGTAGATCACTCGAACCTTGAAGAGTCAGAACTCCTTCAAGATGCCTTCCTGTAAATTATTTGGCTGCCGCGCAGCCCTTGGTTTCCCTACATAACAGTGGGACGGGAATGTCAAGGCCGTAGCCGCGAAGCGGTGCGTTAGCAGCCTTGATATTGCCGGCACACTGTTATACTTCTGCGAATGCTTTAGACAATACGATTTGTCATCATACCCCAGATGAAACAGGCCAGTTCACGGGCAACAGCAGTTTTTGCCACATTGGAGCGTTTGCTCCCAGACAGAACCATTTTGTAATATTTCCGGCGAAGACGCTCATTTGCCCTGTCTGCGTAGGCGATGACTTCCGGCGTGTTGCCTGCCTGTCGTTTTTTAAGTGCAGCGGATTTGTAACCTACCTGACCCCTTGTGTAACTCTGAGCTGCTTCCACAAGGAGTCTTCTAACATGGGTATTACCTGCTTTCGTGATTCCAAGTCTGTGCACTGATTCGCTACTGGAATCCTCACCCGGAACCAAACCAATATAGGATGCAAACTGATTTGCGGAAGCAAAGCGCTGAAAATCACCCACTTCGACCATGGTAGCCAAAGCGGTATGTGTTTTGATGCCGAGGAAGCAGGACAGCTTTTTCACACCTTCGCTATAAGCTTTTGTTGCAGCCAGCTCCTCAATGCGTTGATCTAACCGTTCCAGTTTGTCGGACAAAGTTTGAAATGTCAGCAAATATTCAGACAGTATCTCACTGTAGAGCCCCTCTGGTTTCAAAGACCTGAGCCATGTGATATGTGCTGCTGTCCAGTGGTTCTTGGTTGCGGAGTAGCTGAAACCGTGACGGAGACAGAATGACAGGATCTGCTGCTTCACCTTTTTCAGTGCCAGCTTGTGGTCATCCCGCATTCGAAGGAACTCCTTTACTTCTTCGTCCTGCGTGGTGGGAACGTGGACGGGGCTGTAGTTGTTGGAGGCCAGACAACGGGCAATGAGAGCGGCATCCCGCTTGTCTGTCTTAATTTTTTTCTTGCCCGCAGGTTTCATCATGGTCGTAGGCGCAAGGATAACGCAGCTCACGCCATGCCGGGTAAGCTGGTGATACAATGTAAATCCTAGGCAACCTGCCTCATAACCGCATACAAAGTCAACATCCTTTCGGAATGCCTTTCGTACAAAAGTCAGATACTTGAGGATTTGGTTATAATCCGGCTCCAGTTTCTGTGTATAGAGAATTTTATCCTGCATCATGTCGTAACAGCAAAGTGTAAAATTTTCTTTATGGACATCCATTCCGACGAAAAGTGTGTTATAATACATATAATGACCTCCATTTGTATGCGGTAATCCCTGTTTTGTAGTCTTGAACACCTACATTGTACAGGTAAATCCACGTTTCTACAAATGCGGGGTCATTACATATTGTCTAATAGCTAATGACTAAGAACTGAGGTGTGCCTACGGCACGGATTTTAATTCATCGGCGGAGCCGATACCTCAGTTATTCACTATTAGTCGTTAGTTATTAGCTCCTAAGATAAATTGACCTTTACGCTTGCAGGTAGCATTGGGTAAAAGTTCATACTTTCCGTCTTTACAGAACGGGGCTTTCGTGGTACAATAGTGGGTAATCATTGAAAGGAGGTGGCCCTATGCGCAGGCTTATGGCAAAATCCCTGGACGTAATGAAACATGCTGATCTGGTTCTCCTTGCCCTGTGCGTGGTGACCTCCCTCTTCGGCATTGTGATGATCTACGCCGCCAGCTATGCCTGGGGCGAGCCCAGCCGTTACATTATCATTCAGTTGGGCTGCGTTTTGGCAGGCATCGTGATCTACTTTATCCTGACAGCCATTGATGTCCAGGTCATCGCCGGTCAGCGGACGATCCTGGTTCTGTTTAACGCAGGCTTTATGCTACTGCTCTTTGTCTGGGGCATTGAGGTCAACGGTAACTTCAGCTGGCTGGACATTCCTTTCCTGCCCTTTAACATCCAGCCTGCGGAGGTCTGTAAGCTCTTCTATGTGATCATCCTGGCCCGCACACTGAGCATCAATCAGAACCGTATCTCCTCCTTCCGCAGCGTGTTCTCCGCCGCCTTCCATATGATCTTTATGGTTGGCCTGGTGCTGGGCATCTCCGGCGACATGGGTGTTTCGCTGATCTTTATCTTTATCTTCCTGGCCATGTGCTATATGGGCGGCGTGAGCAACTGGTGGTTCCTGGCCGGTATCGGCCTGATCGCCGTAGCTGGCCCGGTCATTTGGGAGAGCTTTATGGCGGATTATCAGAAGAACCGTATTCTCGCCCTCTTTAACCCGGAGCTGGACCCCTATGGCAGAGGCGTGCTCTGGCAGACCAACCTGAACAAGGAAGCCCTCAGCAACGGCGGCCTGGTGGGTATGGGCCTGCTCAACGGCGAGCAGACCAACACCCTGCTCCCCGCCAGCCATACAGACTCCATCTTCTCCTCCATCGGCGAGCAGCTGGGCCTGGTGGGCTGCCTGATCACTTTAGCCCTGCTCCTTTCCATCGTGGCGCGGATCTTATACGTGGGCTTTAAGTCCCCGGACTATATGAACCGGCTGATCTGCATCGGTATGGCCTCGGTGTTCCTCTTCCAGATCATCATCAACGTTGGCGTTTGCCTGGGTCTGATCCCGGTTATCGGCCTGACGTTGCCCTTTATCAGCTACGGCGGCAGCTCGATTCTGACGGCCTTTATGGCGGTGGGATTCGTCTCGGGCATCAAGATGCGCCCCGCCCCAGACCGAAGTACCCAGTATATCCGTCCCTATTGAATACAGTAAAAGAGACTGCTCCGGCAGTCTCTTTTTTGTCAACTTGTTTGTTTTTTCCGCGGCCTTGCGGATTTCAGCGGGCTATGCTACAATGAAATTGAGGTGAAAAATTATGTCGTTTTCTGAATTTGTCCGCGCCTGCGAGGCTTCCTCTCTGGTACAGGTGACCCAGGCCCTCTGCGTCAATTCCGGGGGAGTACTGGCAGACTATGTAAAATATCCCTACCGTATGGATACCCGCAAGCTCTTCTACTCCATGACCAAGACCATAAGCTCCCTGGCCATCGGCATTGCCGAGGATCAGGGTCTGCTGTCCGTGGAGGATCCCATCGTCAAATTCTTCCCCGACCTGCTGCCGGAGGATCCCGATCCCCACCTGGAACAGATCACCGTCCGCCATCTTCTGACCATGTCCTGCGGCATTGATACGGATACCTATCCCCAGATCTTCGTCCAGGACAACTGGCCCCGGGCCTTCCTGGCCCAGCGCTTCCCCCGGAAGCCGGGCAGCTACTTTCTCTACTGCACCCACGGCTCCCATATGCTCTCGGCCATCATTACGAGAGTCAGCGGCCTGAGCCTGGAGGACTTCGTCAACCGCTACCTCCTGCACCCTATGGGGATCTTTGAGGCCAAGTGGGAGCACTCCCCCGAGGGCCTGATCGCCGGCGGTATGGGCCTGAGCCTGAGCCCCGGCGCCGTGGTGAAGATCGCGCAGCTCTTCCTGAACCGGGGCGAGTACGAGGGCAAGCAGCTGATCTCCCAGCGTTACCTGGATATGGCCACCACCACCCAGATCATCAAGCAGGACTATGTGGACGACCCCAACTACGAGTTCTTCGGCCACCGCTACGGCTTCCAGATCCACGTGGGCAAGCACGGCTATTTCCGTATGGAGGGCTCCTTCGGCCAGCTGTGCCTGGTAGCCCCGGAGAAGAAGCTGGCAGTGATCGTCTTCTGCCAGAATGCCAATTTTGAGGAGCTTTTAAAGCTGGTCTATACCCATCTCCTGGACGGCTCCGAGCTGCAGGGCTCCATCCGCAGCGGCGCAGCTTCCGCACCCCAGGCGCTGCCCGCCGACCTGCCCCTGGGCGCATATGAGATGGAGGAGAACTACCTGGACCTGCAGCAGGTAGTTCTGCAGCAGTCCGGGGAGGACTACGAGGCAGTGCTGCACTTTGGAAGCTATGAGAATGTCCTCCGCTTCTCCCCCGAGGGAGACCGGGGCGGGCAGATGACCTTCGTCAAGGATCTGGAGGATCATGTGCAGGAGTATGTCTGCCAGAGCAGCTACGAGCCTCTGCATCTGAAGCTTTTCCTCATCGAGACCCCCTATGTGGCGGAGTACAGCTTCGTCCCCGAGGCCGACGGCCTGCGGCTGGACTTCAAGATCAACGTCAGCTTCACTCTCCACAACTGCTCTCTCCACGGAAAGAAGATCGGATAATTCAGATACTATATTGTTATTATATAGGGAACGGCCCGAATAAGGCCGTTCCCTACTGCTATCTGAGGCCCTTCGCGGATCGCATCTTCTGTAAATGAAAATCTATCTTAGGAGCTAATGACGAATAACGAATAGTGAATTACTAAGGTATGTGCTTCGCCCATGGAATTGAAATGAAATCAAATAGATGTTTCTCGAACTGTTTGCCGCACCTCGATAGACTCCGTAGGGCGCGACCACTGGGCGCGCCGAGACCTGCCGCACTACCGTCAGAATGCGTAGGGGCGATTATCAATCGCCCGTGGCACTGTGGTTTTTAGAAGAACCCTCGTCGAACCTCGTAGGGGCGCACCC
>JAZQDH010000028.1:0-5976 GCA_045546655.1 Faecousia sp. | reverse complement strand
TGAGGGTATAAGCGTTAAAGCTCTCGGGCATCTGATTGAGCAGTACGTTGCGCACATCATCGTTGTCACGGTGGGGCATTGCCTGCCAGATCTCGTCGCAGGTGAAGGCCAGAATGGGTGCGAACAGCTTTGCCATTGCATCCAGGATCAGGAACAGGGCAGTCTGGGCGGAGCGGCGGCGCAGGCCGTTTTCAGCTTCGCAATACAGCCGGTCTTTCAGAATATCCAGGTAGAAGGAGCTGAGCTCCACCACGCAGAAATCGTTAATGGCGTGGGAGACCAGATGGAATTCGTAATTATCATAAGCCTTGCGGCATACGGCAACCAGTTCGTTCAGCTTGGTCAGCGCCCACTTGTCCAGCTCTTCCATCTGATCGGCACTGACCAGGTTGTTGGGATCAAAGCCGTTCAGATTGCCCAGGCAATAACGGGCGGTGTTACGGAATTTTAGATAGTTCTGGGCGATCTGCTTGAAGATCTCCTTGGAGCAGCGCACATCTGCGTGATAATCAGAGGATGCGGCCCACAGACGGACGATGTCAGCACCGAAATCCTTGATCAGATCCGCGGGATCTACACCGTTGCCCAGACTCTTGTGCATTGCACGGCCCTGGCCGTCCACGACCCAGCCGTGGGTCAGCACCTGCTTGAAGGGTGCGCCCTGGTCCAATGCACCCACAGAAGTCAGCAGGCTGGACTGGAACCAGCCGCGGTACTGGTCAGCACCTTCCAGGTACACATCGGCAGGCCACAGCTGGGGGGTGTCCTTCATCAGGGATGCGTAGTGGGTAGAACCGGAGTCAAACCAGCAGTCCAGGGTGTCAGTTTCCTTGTCAAAGGTCTTGCCGCCGCAGTGGGGGCAGGTGAAGCCGTCGGGGATCAGCTCCATAGCTTCTCTTTCAAACCAAACGTTAGAGCCGTATTCATCGAACAGAGCGGAGATCCTGGCGATGGATTCGGGAGTAGATACGGGCTTGCCGCAATCCTTGCAATAGAACACAGGGATGGGCAGACCCCAGCGGCGCTGACGGGAGATACACCAGTCGGAACGCTCACGGATCATGCTGACCATACGGTCGCCGCCCCAGCCGGGGAACCACTGAACGTTTTCAATGGCGGTAATGGCCTGGTCCTTGAAGGACTCCACGGAACAGAACCACTGGGGAGTGGCACGGAAGATGACAGGCTTTTTGCAGCGGTCGTGGTGGGGATAGGAGTGTATGATCTCTTCGGATGCAAAGAGCATGCCGCTCTCACGCATATCCGCCAGGATCACGGGGTTACTTTCCTCGGTCTTCAGGCCTGCGTACTTGCCGGCATAGTCGGTGTGGCGGCCGTAGTCGTCCACAGGGACTACCAGTTCCATACCGTAACGCATACAGGTCTGATAGTCGTCAGCACCGAAGCCGGGAGCGGTGTGGACACAGCCAGTGCCGGAGTCCATTGTGACGTACTCAGCATAGACCAGGCGGGAAGTCTTGTCCAGGAAAGGATGCTGGGCCAGCATATTTTCAAAGAATGCGCCGGGATACTGGGCCAGAACTTCATAATTTTCAAAGCCGCCCAGCTTCATAGTCTTCTCCATCAGTGCCTGGGCCATGATATAAGTCTCGCCGTTTTCAGCCTTGACCAGCACGTAGGTATCTCTGGGATGCAGGCAGATGGCCATATTACCGGGCAGAGTCCAGATGGTGGTGGTCCAGATCACGAAGAAGGTCTTGCTCAGATCAAACTGGGATAGTTTGCCCAAATCGTCCTTTACGGGGAACTTCACATAGACAGAGGTACAGGGATCGTCCTGGTACTCAATGTCTGCCTCGGCCACAGCGGTGGCACAGAAGGGACACCAGGTAACGGGCTTCAGACCCTTGTAAATATAACCCTTGTCAAACATACGGCCAAAGACCTTTACTTCCTGGGCCTCGAAATGCTTGTCCATGGTGCGGTAGGGCTTCTCCCAGTCGCCCACAACGCCCAGACGGCGGAAGCCGGCCATCTGCTTCTGGATGAAGTCCTCAGCAAAGTCTTCGCAGGCCTGGCGGAACTGGGAAACAGTCATGTCTTTGTTCAGCTTGCTCTTGGACTTTTCGATGGCACGCTCAATGGGCAGACCGTGGTTGTCCCAGCCGGGGACGTAGGGGGTGTAGTAACCCATCATAGCGTGGCTGCGGACAATGAAATCCTTCAGGGTCTTGTTCAGGGCGTGGCCCATATGGATATAGCCGTTGGAGAAGGGAGGGCCGTCGTGGAGAACGAAGGGGGGCAGGTCCTTGTTCTTTTCCAGCATCAGCTTATAAAGCTCCTGCTCATTCCAGCGCTGGAGCATTCCGGGCTCACGGGCGGGAAGACCGGCTTTCATAGGAAAGTCCGTCTTCGGTGTGATAATGGTGTTCTTGTATTCCATTGGAATCTACCTCCATAGTATTGTCAAAAAATAAAGTGCCTTTGTCCCCATAAGAGACAAAGGCACAAATTACCTCTGCGGTACCACTCTTGTTCCGGCAAAACCGGCACTCGATTGCGCTGTATCGGGCGAACCCGGTGCCGCCTACTGTACGTTCGGGGCACTGCTCCGAGGGGATATGAACCATCCGTGCTTACTGCCTCGCACCGGCCGGCAGCTCTCTGAAAGCAGAGGGAGGGAACACCTGTCCTCATCCTGGCTTTGGGGATATGGGCAAGTTACCGGTTGGAGGGGTCGTAATTACGGCCGAACTGCAGATTGGTGAACTTGCTGGTTGTGGTATCTGTGGTGGGGTGACGGGGCTCCGCGGTGGGAGAGGACTCGTCGGTGGTGCCTACGATGGCCTGCAGGGTTGCGGAGATCTCTTCGGCAACGGCTGCGGTCTGGGCATCGGCGTGGTCAGCCTGCTCGTTACGCTCATAATCGAAAGGAACGGGGGCAGTGGAGGTGGGCCGGTTGGCCTTCTTAATACGCTCCAGTGCCTGGATACAGGTGCGGATCTGTTCCTGCAAATCCTCAATCTTATTATAAGCGGTTCGGCGTGCTTCTTCCACCCGGGCATTTTCGGCGGCGATCAGCGCATCGGCATTCTTTGCGTTTTCCGCAGCGGCGGCGTTGGCATCGCTGAGCATCTGAGTGCACTTTGTCTCGGCCTCTTTTACCATCAAATCGCAGGTCTTCTGTGCGTTCACGATGGCGTCTTTCATACTGGCTTCGTTGGCACGGTATTCCTCCAGCTTGGTGACCAGGACCTTCATCTTGCTCTTGAGCAGAGCGTTCTCCTTGTACAGGGTGATGTAGTCCTCGGTCAGCGGCTCCAGGAATTCGTCCACAGCCTGCATATCATAACCGCCGAAAGTGGCACGATTGAAGGAAATCTGTTCAATCTGTTGCGGTGTAAACATAATACGTTCCTTTCCGGTAAAGACTTAGGTGTAGCTGCCCAGCTCGCCCTGGATATTCTCCAGGTCGCCGACCACATCCATATTGTGGGGGCAAAACAGGTAAGTAGACTGGGCAACCTTCTTGACGCTGCCGTCCAGTGCGTAAACACTGCCGGACAGGAAGTCCACGACCCGGCGGGTCAGAGCCTTGTCTACATTTTCCATATTCAGAATGACGGCCTTTCTCTTGCGCAGCTCATCGGCGGCCTTGGCGGCATCGTCAAAGGTCTTGGCGTGGAACAGGACGACTTCCTGCTTGCTGCGGTCATTCATACTCAGAACCTGGCCGCTAAAGCCGGCGGGGGCGGCGGTGCTCACAGAAGCGCTGCCCAGATCGGAAGCGGACTCGGTCTCTGCGGTGGCAAAGGGAGAGGGACGGCGGGAACGGCCGGCGCTCTGAGGCTCCTGCTCGTATTCCTCCGGTTCGTCTCCGTAATCATCATACTCTTCGTCAGAATAAGGCTGGGTAAATTTCTTTACATTATCCCAAAAACTCATTGTTGTACATCCTCCTAATATATTCGCATCGAAACGATGAGAGCGTTAATAGCCACGGGAACCGAAGATGGCGGTGCCCACCCGGATCATAGTGCTTCCGCAGGCGATGGCATCGGCAAAATCGTCGGACATTCCCATAGACAATATATCGACAGATACATTATCGTATGTTTTTGCCCTTATGTCAACAGAAAGGTTGTACATTTCTTGAAAAAATTTGTGATTATCCGTAGAATTTTGACAAATTGGGGGGATTGCCATCAATCCCCGGACCCGAATATTGGTACAGCAGCCTACAGCTTCCAAAACCTCGGGCAGTTCGGAAGCGCGCATTCCGGACTTGCTGTCCTCGCCGCCGATGTTGACTTCCAGCAGGATGTCCTGAACGATCTGCTGTTTGGCGGCTTCCTTCTGGATAGCCTGCAGCAGACGCACAGAGTCTACGCTGTGGATCAAACTCACTTTGCCCACTACCTGCTTGACCTTGTTGGTCTGCAGATGGCCGATGAAATGAACCGGTGCGCCCGCATAGGCATTTTCCGAGAGCTTCTGAGTCAGCTCCTGGACACGGTTTTCACCGCAGCAGTCCACACCGGCGGCAATGGCCTGGCGCACGTTGGCGGCATCGTTCATCTTGGTGGCCGCGCACAGCAGGATGTCATTGGGATCCCGGCCGGCGGCCAGGGCGGCTTTGTTCATAGCTTCCCGAATTCGGGCAATATTCTGGGCAATAGACATAGGTCTTCTCCTTCTGTTTTGGATACAAAAAGGCGACGAAGCTTACTCCGTCGCCCTTTTGCTATGCAGTGGTCGCTGCGGCTTTCAAAGGTCTCATGGGGGCCAGGGTAGAGATGGCATGCTTGTAGATCATCTGCTGCTTGCCTTCACTAACCAACACCACCACAAAGCTGTCAAAGCCGGTGATGGTCCCTCGGAGCTGGAAGCCGTTCATCAAAAACAGGGTCACGGGGACTTTTTCCCGTCGGACCTCATTTAGGACGGCGTCCTGAAGATTGATAGGGTCAGACATATGTATTCCTTCTTTCTTTTGGGATACACAAATCTTACCATTTTTCACTTGTCACATTCCGCAAGAATCTGTCGGGCCATCGCAACAATTTCTGCGGTGGTCTGCCCCGGCTGGCGGCGCAGCCAGTGGATACTGGGATTTCTGCGGAACCAGGTCAGCTGCCGCTTGGCGTATTTCCGGGATGCCTGCTGCACTTGGGCGGCGGCTTCGGAAATAGTGCATTCTCCGTTCAGCGCACCTACAAATTCTTTATAGCCGATAGCTTGCATAGCAGTACATTTGGGGGGGATGCCCTCTGCCAGCAGCGCCTTTATTTCTTCCACAAGGCCCATTTCCAGCATCATTTCCACACGCCGGTCGATCCTATCATACAGGTTCTTCCGGAGAGTATCCTCCAGAGCAAACCAAATGGGGTTGTACCGGGGGGGGAGAAGCTGGGTACGGCGGTTGTGCTCGGTGATGGAGATACCGGTTTCCAGATAGACCTCCATAGCCCGGATAATACGCTTTTGGTCCGAGGGGTGCAGCCGCTGGGCGGACTCGGGATCCACCTGGGCAAGCTGGGTGAGGATGGCTTCAATACCCTCCTGTTCCGCCAGAGCTTCCAGTTCCTGACGCCGCCCGGTGCTGGGGTAGGGGGCAAAGTCGTTGCCCTTAATGAGGGCATCCATATAGAGTCCGGTGCCGCCGGCAATGATAGCGGTCTTGCCCCGGGCCAGGATATCGTCTACGATGGGGGCGGCCAGCTCGCAGTATTTGCTGACGGAGAAATCCTCCCAGGGCTCGGCCACGTCCAGCATATGGTGGGGAGCCTCCGCCCTCTCGGCGGCATCCGCTTTCGCCGTGCCTATATCCATGTGGCGGTATACCTGCATGGAGTCTGCCGAGACGATTTCGCCGCCGCAGAGCTTTGCAAGCTCTATTCCCAGCCTTGTTTTGCCCGAGGCGGTGGGGCCGGCTATGACAATGATTTTATCTGCCATTTACATTATCCTTTTGAAAAGTTTGTCCAGATCTTTTCTCTCCAGCCGGACGCTGAC
>JAZQDH010000027.1:0-35798 GCA_045546655.1 Faecousia sp. | reverse complement strand
AGTGCTTGAAAAGCTAACAAGGACTCTATATTTTTTGAGAATCCCTCAAAAAATAATTATAATTGCGGAAGAATAATCTCTGACAGTTTATTATACTCTGTGTTTGGCCACATAACTATTCACTCCAAAAAAGAGAAAAATGTTTATTCTACCATAACTAAAACATAAACACCGATATATGCAGAAAGGCCGTTGGTGCAATAAACATCAACGGCCTTAGATTATTCAATCGCTTTACTAGGTATAATAAATTTATTTTGATCCGCATTTTCTAGAATGTTTGTCGCGTTCAATTGTCTCGGAAATAGCCCGACGGATAAAATCACTTAGTGTTTCGTTGGTAGTTTCCACATGTGCGCTAATGGAGAGCTTTTCTTCGGGGGATACACGTGTTTGAAGATATTCTTGCTTTTCGCGGTATTTCTTACGTGCACGAATTTGTGCTTCGGTAGGGGACATATTTCTCACCTCAGGTATTAGTATATCATGGAGTCATGGAAAAAGGAAGATATGCACATGTGCATAAATTGCACAAAAATGCAGATAAACATTTGTGCAAAATTCCACCTTGATATGCACATGCGCATATAGTATAATACAGATAGAAAATAAAACAACGGCAGTGCAAGGGAGCGCCAACTCCCGTGCACCTGCGCAGGTGGTATCAGCACCTACACAACGGGATTACCCCGCACCGCAGGGATATTATATCCGTTTTGCAACTGTTTTGCAAGAGGGAAAGTGTATCTTGGCGAGGTTACTTCCAGCTATCATACTATGATTTGCACCGTGTAGAGCTATCAGCCCTGCACGGTGTTTTGTTTTCTCTATAACAAAATTAGGAGGAAACACTATGGAAAACAAACGCTTTTTGACAGCCAACGATGTAGCAGAGTATATGGGTATCTCAGTACCCATGGCCTACAAAATCATTCGTCGCTTAAACGACGAACTGGTAGCGGCAGGTTATGTCATCGTTTCCGGTCGCATCAGCCGTAGCTATTTTGAAAAGAAGATCTACGGCGGAATTGCGTAGGAGGTGAGCATATGCCTGCTTACAAGGAAAAAGACAGAAACACTTGGACAGCGAAATTCAAGCACAAAAACTGGAGTGGCGAAACCAAGTGGGTTACCAAAAGAGGTTTTGCAACCAAACGGGATGCGCTGCAGTATGAGCGTGACTTTCTGGCCCGTAAGAGCGGCAATCTGGATATGTCATTTGCTACCTTCGTCGAAGCCTATCGGGAAGAGCGTGGGGCTCGGGTTAAAGAGAGCACACTGTCAATGAAAGACAATATTATCGACACAAAGCTTATACCTTATTTCGGCAAAAAATGTATGCGCGAAATCACTACCAAAGATATTATGCTTTGGCAGAACGAACTGTTGGCTTACCGCGATCCCAAGGATGGAAAACCCTACTCTAAATCGTATTTGAAAACGATACATAATCAGCTGAGTGCAATTTTCAACTATGCAGTCCGCTACTACAAGCTTTCTGAAAATCCTGCAAGAACGGTTGGGAATATGGGTAGCGAAAAAGGCATTGAAATGAAATACTGGACCCGTGATGAATATCTAAAGTTCGCCGAATATATGATGGACGATCCTGTGGGCTACTACTATTTTCAAATGCTCTACTGGTGCGGTCTCCGTGAGGGTGAGGCACTGGCTTTAACCATCGAAGATTTTGACTTTGCAAAGAAAACCGTTTCCATTACAAAAACCTTTCAGCATCTGAAAGGAAAGAATGTGATCACGGAACCGAAGACACCAAAGAGCAACCGAATAGTGGAAATGCCGGTATTCCTGGTGGAGGAGATTCAGTATTATGTAGGTACTCTGTATGATCTGAAGCCCGATGAGCGTTTATTCCCGCTATCCAAGAGTTATCTCTACCGCAAGATGGAACAGGGCAGCAAGGCAATGGGATTGCAGCGAATTCGAGTGCACGATTTGCGGCATTCCCACGTATCCTTGTTGATTCATATGGGATACAGTGCCGTGGCAATCGCGGAGCGGATGGGACATGAGTCTATCGACATTACTTTCCGGTATGCTCATCTGTTTCCCACTGTACAACGGCAAATGGCTGCTGATTTGAATGCGTTGCAGGAAGGAGGTGATAAAAATGTCTGCTAAGGCTCGCGATAGACAAGGACGATGGCGTTGTAAGACGATCGGTGTTCGGGTATCTCCTGAAGAAAATGCCGAGATCGACGCATTGGCGGCCTTATCCGGGATGTCCAAACAGGATTATTGCATTCACCGTATGCTGCAACGGGATGTTGTGGTCATCGGAAATCCAAGAGTGCATAAGGCGCTCAAAATCCAAATGGAACAGCTCTGCCAAGAGTTTAGCAAACTGTGCAGCGTAAATGATGTCAGCGCAGAGGCATTGCATGTTCTGGAATATCTTACAAAATTATATAAAGGCCTAGAGTACTAACAACAACGAAATCTCCTCTGTTTGCAATACAGGGGAGATTTTGGCATAAAAAAGCAACATTAATCCGCAATTATGAACTTTTTACGAACTTTTGTGCGAATATATTGACAATAGCGTTGATGGTCACTATACTAAAATCAAGTAAATATAGAAAAGTGGAGCCGGGGTATTATGGTGTGTTTCTAATATGCCCGGGATGTGACGGAGCTGGATCACTCCTTTTGGAGTAGGGAGATCCAGTTGGAGATGATGGGATGATTGATGCGGCTGACCGGAATTTCCTTGTTCCGTGCAGCCGCATTTTTTGTTACATAATTAATTCTGAAAGGATGATTGATATGATTGTTGAAGCCATTAACAAGCGAACCGGAAAGACCGTGAAAATTGAGGAGGCGTATTCCGGGCAGCGCCTTACCTGTCCGTACTGCGGTGTGGAAGTACATCCGGTGCTGGAGGTTGCTACGCCGTTCTTCCGCTGTTACGAAGGAGGAAAGCACACCAATTACCTCTGTGAGCAGCTGGAGAGAACAAACAGGGCATATGATCCTAAATTAACGGACATAATGCAACTGTTTGACAATCTATTTAACCCGGTCAGAGAAAAAGAAGTATCTCCTTGGGGACCGGAAGAGAATGAGGATCCTGGTGTGCTTAATCCGGAGGATGAGACCATAGATGAAGACGAGCTCACGTAGGCACCCGAAGATGGCACGGATGGCGAGGACGAGGACAAGGGTGAAGCTACATCCGGACCTGTGATTGTACCCTGTAAAACGTTGAGCCAGCTTTGGAAAGCCGGTATTCATAAGTTTGGACCTTCTGAGCGTATCGGTTCTCACTTGAGATCCGACATTTTCCTGTGGTACAAGGATTTTGACCGTTTCTTTTCTCGCAATACATCCTTAGAGGAACGAGTGATCGCAGTTCGTCCCCAGTGGCCGATCAACAGAGCCAACGCCATTCTCTTTGCGTCTTTTAGCGGCATTCGTGGAACCAGCCAGTATAAAACGAAGTATTTTATACTGGTGTTCCGGGACCGTAAGGAATACAATAAGGCTTGCAAAAAGCTGTTCAGCCGCAGTACAGATGATGCTGGAACAAGCCGAACGAAAGCGAAGTATGATATGGTGTTGGTGGCCGGTGACTGGACAGAATTGGATAAATCTGAATACAGTGCCTACGGGGTAAAGAACGGCGAGCATATTTACGGCGCGCAGATATCGGATTTCTATTCCAGGAACCAAATTTCCCCTATTCCCCAGCAGAAACGCAAAGAAAAGTGGTCCTATAGCGAAAGGCAGCCGAGTGATTCGCACTCGGCTGCCTATTCTTATGCTTTGGTATATGCCTTGTGGTATTGCTGCTGCGTGTCCACAAAGCGATGGTACTCAGTTTCCTTTACCCTGTAACGCCGGCAATTTAATTGGATACGCATATTCTGTGGATGGGAAGAAAGAGAAACTTTAATGTTGTCTGTAGGTTCGTTAGCGGTAATGTGCATCTCTGTTTCTGCGGAATCCGCCGGGATTTGCACACAGGCGGTATGCTGTAGCTGCAGCCGATCTCCCACATCAATGCGCTCGACCTGAGAAAGATCACTGTTGACCAAAGGCCTGCGGTCCATTTTCTGCTTAATGGCAAACAGCTTCTCTTCGTTCACAAATTCATTTCGGGTTTCATAAGGGTCATCAATATCGTGCCCGATCACATACTCAATTTCAGGTTCGCTCAAACCGAGAATGTGTAAATGCGTACCAAAATTACGGCGAAACAGATAGGCCGTGGGATCCTTCCGATCCTCAAAAGGCAAGCTGTCCTTCTGGGATACCGGTTCGTCCTGAAGATCCTCGCTGATGGATGCCATCTGGAAAGCTTTAATTTTGATGCTTTGGAACAGAACGCGAGCAGCATTTGTTAATTCCCGGGCGGAGCAACGAACATCCCACCGGTCGTTGTTACACACAATGGGATAATCTTCGATCGACTTCCCTAGCTGCGACTCTATATGCTGACGCCGCTCATCGATCAGCGCAGCAACCTTATCCGGCACCGGAATAATGCGGTCTGCATTTCTGGTTTTTCCGCCCAGTTTACCTGCACTGGTGTCATAGCCGGTGGTTTTGTAGATCCATATTACCGGGCAGTCAGGATGGGTTTGCATGGGTTTGATATCGCCGTAATCCACTGCGCAGGCTTCCGCATTGCGCAGGCCTAGGGAATACATTAACAGCAAACCCATATTTTGACCGGATTGCATCGGATCAGAAAGGAGAGCCTTGGCCACTGCCTGCTCTTGCGGGATGGTCAGCGATTTGCTGAGCAGTGCCTGATTGGCTTTCACTTCCTCGCTTTCCGTTGTGGCTTCGGGATTCAAGTTGCTTTCCCAGAGCACATTATCACATTCGCCGTGCCTGGCGGCTGTTTCTACGACATAGTAAATCAAACGGCGAAAATCCTGCAGTGTACTGTCCTTATAGGGCATATATTGTTTGCTCTTTGTATCCTGGCCCCGCTTGATCAAAGCCTGAATGACGGCATCGTAATCTTCCTGGGTATAGGCGCTTATTGGGGTTTCATCGTCCTTACGAAGCAGCGGAATGATCTGGTTACAATACCGCAGATGTTTGCTTCTTTGGGTGGAATCTGCCTTCCAGTGTTCCTCGAAATCCTAGTAGTAATCGTGATAGATGCCGTAAAAGGTGTGCTCTTCACCAACAAAACATTTCCACTCTGTCATAAACGGCCATCCTCCTTTCCTGTATCATATACGGCAATGCTGCCGGTTGCACCGTGATCACATTCGATCATAACATCAATAAAGCTTCCGGGCACCTCCTGGGTCGGGGACAGGGTGATCGAAACAGCATTATAATGATTCTTTTTGCGGTCCGAATGAACGGTGGTGTTGCGGGTAAACGTTGAAATCTCGGAGGTGCTTTGCACAGCGTTCTGCTCACCGGTTTCGTAGTTATGGGTCCATCGGTTCAGCTTTTGCACCATCCCGTACTGGACCAAATCGTTTGTGTAGTCACAGTAGTGCTGAGAGAACGTATCCGGAGCCTTGTTGCCCACAACATAAGATAATTCTCCACGGTTAAAGGAACAGGTGTGGTTAGCCCGGTGCTTAAAATTGCTGTAGAAAATATCGCCCAGATACTTATTCATATCTACAACGATCTCTTTGTCACCGTCACCGGGAAGGACCAGCTCCTGAGTGGGATGTTGGCTTTTTCAATCAGAGACCGGCAAATCCGGATGGTAGCATCGTATTTGCAAAAGGACGGCTTGGAGAGCACTGCAACAGTCTTTTTGTTATTGGGCATAATGACCGGCAAATGCTGCAGCTCTGCTTCTGTGAAGCCACACACAGCCTGCAGGTAGGTTTTTCGGCTGCATAGCATATTTGCCAAAAGCGGCGCTACCGGTACTTTTCTACAGGCAGTGCCGTCTGCGTAGTAGATCACTGTACCCTCATCTGAAAGGAACTTATATACCAAAAGACGGTATACCTTTAAGCCGGGAATGGTCTCAAAATCACCCCAAGTCAGAGCACAGGCTTCCCGGGTGCTCATACCGGTAAACAGATGGATCGGGCCAAGGAGAAGGGTGCTGTCTTCCTCAAACCGCAAGGCCTTTCTTGGACCAAAATCCGCATCACTTTCTTCGCGAACATAAGCAAGGATTCGTGACTCTTCCTCAAAGGTAAAGGTCTTTTTCGTCAGCATATTTCGCAGATTGCGCAGCTCTTTGGATGCCTGATTGCTGATTTCCGGCAGCAGTGCAGGAATCGGATTTGTGGGGATAAAACCACTTTCCTCCGCAACCCGCATAATAATGTTTAGCTGCTGCCAGAACTTAACAACCGCGAGACTGTCTTCCGGGATGACGGATTGCATTGCGTTGCGGTAATCGTCATCGTTGGCACCCACTGGGCAAAGCGCAGACAGTGCATTTTCTCCGGAACGGAATAGGATGTTCCGGGCAATTTCGTCACGGTAATCCCGTCGTGCCAGCAAGCGACTGCGGCAGCAAAACCAGATGGTCTTGAGGGAGCATTGGCCGATACGCTCACCGTAATGATCCAGCATATCTCCTACGACATACGGGTAAATGGCATCTGAATAGGTTATGGTCTCCATCTTACCAATTACGGATTCCCGATCCTTACAGCGCAGACTTTTCTGTGTTGCGGGAGAATTCCAGACTCGTCTATCCTTCTTATTTGGGGATACCGTTTTTCCTCTGTAGTAAGCCTCGCCAACATAAACGCCATACCTGTCCTGATGTACGGTATAGTACAGCGAGATCTCATTGGAAAACTGATAGACAGATGGCCGTTTACGGTGCTTGACAGAGTCCGGGTCGATTTGGGCTTTTTCAAATGCCTCCCGAAGTTTCACGAGGGTCGTTGGCTTTCTCAGCTGTTGCTGGGTTGCCTGGATACATTCTTTTTCAACGATAAGATTGGCCCCGTCTTTGTCGCACTGGGTAAAGAAAACAGGAATCGGCGCATTGGGATCAACGCTGCGACCTGCGAACAAAAGCATTTTCTTCCTGGGCTGGGTAACCGTGGCATTGGATGCAATTGCAATGATCTTACCGGGGAGAAAGCCCTTATCGCGTAAGAGAGCAGAAATATTATTCTCAGATGCAGATATAAAGGTCTGAGGAAGCAATGCAATGAAATTTGCCTGATCGTTTCCGGCAGAAAGCATTGTGCCAATGTTGAATTCTTCCTCTGTGAATGGGGATACGATGGCGATCAGATCAAACCTTTTTGCATAGTTTGCAATATCGGAAAAGATACAGAACTGAAGGTTCTTGAATTCCATTCGATAGGCGGAGGCCACATAGATATTCGGCACAGCAACGCAGCATTTACATCCATACTTCCTAGCCTTTTGAGACCAAGTAAGAAGAAAGTCGGGACCCGGATTCACAATTAGAATCTGAGACGCATTCCGGGCCAATAGCTCAAACTGCCGCAGGAAAAAGGAGCATTCGAATCTGCCATCGTATTTGCTTCTGATCTTAAAATCAGATCTCTTTCCAAATAGTTTCGGGAAAGGGTAGAGCGCTGCGCGGATCACATCGCTGGGTCTTTCGTTCTTGATGTTTTCAATCCGGTCGAATGCTGTTTCGGTAATGCTGATGCCTTCTGCGGAATTCTGCTTTCCTTTGATCGCTTGCTGGAATTCCAGCCAGGGATTAAATGCATCCTCAATCTGTGTGCGGTGCTTGTTATATTGGCAGTAGTTCGCAAGGAGCCTAAGACCGGAAACCTTGTGCTGCCGGTAGAACCGAATGGTATCCACCAGCTTGGGACTGACCGTTCCCTTTAGCTCTGGCATATGGCTGTAATACACGGCATGCCAACAATCAGTGAAAGTTTCCTTGGTGATTTCAAGGGAATTATAAAGTGCGCTGTTTGCTTTATAGAAGCTTTCAATCGTGGGTGCGTCAATCTTAGAAAGTGACAACTGGGATTCCTTTGTGTACTTGAGGATCAGATAAAGCACATAGGCCAATCTTTCGTGATGTCCTTTGGGGAATACGGACATAAGCCGATCCCAGTCTGCAACCAGGAAGGGTGCGAAGGATTCAAAGAAAAGTCGGCAATCTTTGTCCATTCCTGCCAGGGCAAGCTCACTGCAAAGAGAGAAAAAAGCAGAACTATCATAGTACGGTTTTACATCAGGGGACAGCAGTTGATACCGGGAAACCTCCGTATCAAATTCAGCCGTGTGAATCCCATCTGTGTAATCAGGCTTTCCGGAGTGCTCTATATTGAGCTTTGCCAGAGCGCAGCAGCGGACAATATCTTCGTAATGATAGATATCTATATTAAGTGCGGTGAGCTTTTCTAAGATGGAATGATGGATATTGCTCATTATAAAACACCTCCGTAAATATAGTTTTGAGCCGATTGATTTTGTGGGAAAATGTATCTTCACAACAATCTTACCAATTAAAATAAATCTTTGCGAGTATATAAGGAAATAATCAAGCGGGAAACTGTTGGTCAAAAGTTGGTCAAATACAAAATAGCAAAAATCAATTACCGAAAATTAAGAACAAAAAAACACCGTATTTTGCGACCATAATCGCAAAATACGGTGTTTTCCTAACTATTTCAAGAACTCAACAGCCACGCGGGGTCATTCCCACTCAATGGTGCCGATGGGCTTGGGGGTCAGGTCCATAACCACACGGTTGATGCCGGGAACTTCGTGGGTGATCCGGTCGGTGATATGATGCAGGACGCTGTAAGGGATCTCCTCGATGGTAGCGGTCATTGCATCCACGGTGTTGACAGCTCGCAGAATTGCGGGCCAGCCTTCATAACGCTTGCCGTCCTTCACGCCCACACTCTTGAAATCGGGAACAGCGATGAAATACTGCCAAACGTGGTTCAAGTTGTTCTTGTCGAACTCTTCACGCAGGATGGCATCTGCCTCCCGCAGAGCGTGCAGACGGTCACGGGTAATGGCACCCAGGCAGCGCACACCTAGGCCGGGGCCGGGGAAAGGCTGACGGTAGGCCACTGCGTGGGGCAGACCCAGGGCTTCACCCACAACGCGGACCTCGTCCTTGTACAGCAGTTTAACGGGTTCTACCAGCTCCATCTCCATATCCTCGGGCAGGCCGCCTACGTTGTGGTGGGCCTTGACACCCTTGGACTCGATGATGTCGGGATAGATAGTACCCTGAGCCAGGAAGGAAATGCCCTCCAGCTTAGCGGATTCTTCATCAAAGACCTTGATAAATTCCTCACCGATGATCTTGCGCTTACGCTCGGGCTCTGCGACGCCGGCCAGCAGATCCAGGAAACGGTCAGTTGCATCTACATAGATTAGGTTAGCGTCCAGTTCTTTGCCAAACACTTCAATGACCTGTTCGCTCTCACCTTTGCGCATCAAGCCGTGGTTCACGTGGACACACACCAACTGTCTGCCGATGGCCTTGATCAGCAGGGCGGCAACAACAGAGGAGTCAACACCGCCGGAAAGGGCCAGCAGAACCTTCTTGTCGCCCACCTGGGCGCGGACAGCAGCAACCTGCTCGTCGATGAAAGCCTGGGCAAGAGCCGGGGTGGTAATACGTTCCATTGTTTCGGGACGGACATTAGAAGACATATAGAATCCCTCCAAAAGAAAATCAAAAATACTTACGATTTATTATACATCCGTGTTTTTCCGTATGCAAGAAAAAAATATATGCTACGGGAATTTTTTTGGAATTTGTCAATCCAGGGCCAGACCCAGGTAGCCGGGGAAAGTTGCGGTGTTTTCCGAAAGGGGCAAATACATTGCAAAGGGTGTCTGGGAACCGGGCATACGAAAGACTGCTTCCGGGATATTCATAGCGGACAGGATGCCGGGGATCGCGCCCGTGTTCCCCAAAAACTCCTGGACGACCAGCTCGTTGCCATCCTGGAGAGCACACAGCGCAAAATCTGCGCCCTCATAAAAACTGCACCAGGTGCTTAGAAACTGCAGGGTATCGCCCTCCTGGACGATGCCGTTTTCCGGCAACAGCCGGCGGCGGATAGTACTGTATTGCCGGACATTGATCTGCCGAAGCTCCGTTTTCGGCCCGGCGGCACGCATTTTTTTATATTCTACCCAACCGCAGGTACGGTATCCCAGCCTTTCGTAGTAGGGGAAAAGACCCTCTGCCGGGTGGAGGACCGCTCCGGTATAGCCGCTGCTTAGCAGCTCCTTGTGAACCGCGTTCATTAGCTGTGCGGCGTATCCCTTGCCCCGGTGGGCCGGTTCTGTGGCCAGAGCATAGACGTAGGCTAGCTTCGCACCGTTGCAGCTGGCATCCAGCCAGTACACAGCGGCCGCAGGATGGCCCTCAAGGCTCAAACAGCGGCAGTGGTCCGGACAATAGGCGGTGTGCCAAAAGGCTTCTATGGCCTCGTCGGTGTCCCCAAAGACGCATTTCCAGAGCAATTTTAACGAAGGTATTTGCTCCGGGGTTGGCTTATCAATAGTCATAGCCGTCCTCCAGCAGACAGGCCCAGGATTTCTCCACCAGGAACGCGGGATTGTAGGAAAGCTTGGCCTTACGCAGGCCCTCAATACCCAGATCATCCTCCCGGTTGAGCCATTGGAGCTTGGGGTACTTGGCGTGCAGGTAGTTGGCAAATTCGTTGTTGATGGCCACATAGGCAGACTCGTCCACAGCCTTTTCAAACTGGACATCGAAGGTGTTATCAGAAAGGGCCGAACCCATAGTCATCGCCAGAATGCTGCCCTTGCAGAGCAGGATCAAGCCCTCCATTTGAAGCTCTTTCCGGTATTGCAAGGCCTTTTGGATGGCCACCTGCTCCATATACATATGGCTTCCGTCCCCATCCTGCCGGGCCGTATACCAATCATCCAGCATCTGCTGGATCTGCAGGGTGTTTTCGTCGGTGATGGGTTCCACAGTGTAGCCGGGGTGGGTCAGCTTAAAGCGGTTAAGATGGTTGCGCTTGCGCTGAAATTTTCTGCCCTTCAACTCACAAAGGTCTTCAATGCCATATACGTAGTCGTAGTCATCCCGGTCACTGTGGATGCGGAATTTGCCGGGGTAGTGGGCCTCCAGCAGGGCGCAATCCTGCTGGGTCAGACTCGTCAAACGGCAGGGGATTCCCCGCTCGGCGGCATCCTCCATAATGGCATCCAGGGTCTGCCGGAAATTTTCGTGGTACACCGGGAACAGATAGACGCTGCGGCGGTTGAACTGGGAGAAGAACACCAGATTGTCCCCTAAAAAGGCAGCTCGCTGCCGTCCCCACAGGAACAGGTTGGAAAAATTATACTCACAGCCACGTTGACCGCAGTGCATCAGGAAATGGTCGTAGTCTGCTTTTTTTGCAGGGTCTAACGGTTTGAAATCGATCATATTTTGTCACATCCTTTGGGAAAAGTATACCACATTTTTGCGCCGCATACAACAAGCCCGCTGATAATTCAGCGGGCTTGTGATGTAAAAAATCTTATTTTTTCAAATGCAGTTTTTTCTGCAGCCAATTCTTGCCTGTGACGAAACGCTCAACAATGTAGCTGACCACGTAGTCGCCGGCAGCGTTGACCATAGTGGCGGGGGGATCAACCAGATTGCCCAGAGCGATGGCAATGGGATAGGCGATGGCCATCTGATCCGGGAAGAAGATCGTACACAACACCAGTTCGCCAGTACCGCCGCCGCCGGGGATGCCGGACATAGCCACGGAGGAGAAAACAGCCACGATAATGGCCAGGATTGCCTCACCGGTGCCAAAATCCTTGCCGAAAATACCGAACAGGAAGGCAACCTTGATGATGGCGGACATAGCGCTGCCGTCCATATGCATAGTTGCACCCAAGGGCAGGACGATGCTGGATACGTCCTTGCTGATGCCGGTCTCTTCAGCGGCCTCCATATTGGTGGGGATGGTTGCCACGCTGGAGCAGGTGCCAAAGCTGACGGCTGCGGGCTTGAAGAGTTTGCTGAACATCACTTTGGCTGCGCCCTTGCCGCCGCCAAACCGGGCGTAGATGGGGAAGAAGACAAACATATAGGCAAAGCACAGCATATAGTAGATGATTAAAGTGCGGCCGTAGTCGCTGATCAGCTCAGGGCCGTAGGTTGCCACCAGGTAGGAGAAGAAACCGAAGAAGCCGATGGGAGCGTAGTAGCTGATGATCTTGACCACCTTCATAATGCACTCGGTCACATCGGCAAGCAGCTTGGCGGTCATAGTCTTCTTTCCGCCAGCCATCTGAATGCCAAAACCGCACAAAATGGCAAATACGATCAAGGGCAGAATGGCTCTGCGGCTCCACAGCTCCATAAAGTCGGGTTTTGTGAAGAAGTTGATGATCATATCCGCAACGCCCAGAGTTTCGCCCACCTCGCCGGCAGTGGCCTCATACTGGCCTTGTACAAGGGGGAAAACGCGGCAGATTATGTACATAATGAGTGCTGCGATGGCGGCGGTGGTCAGGAAGGTGGCCACGGTGACACCCATAATTTTACCGGCCTTTTTTGCAGAATCCATATTGGCGATGGCGGATGCGATGGAGCAGAACACCATAGGCACTACGATGCAGAACATCAGATTGATGAACACAGTGCCCAGCGGTTCCAGGATGGTTGCGCCTGGGTCGATGACAGCACCGTCTGCACCCTTGACTGCGGGCCAGACCGCGCCCACGATACAACCGGCCACGATGCCAATCAGCATCGAAAGAATGAAACCGTAGTTTTTCAAAAACTTCTTCATAAAAAACCTCCACAGTTTTTTCTTTTACGGTATCATTCTACATCGCACATCTTGCAAATAAAACGCAATATATGCTATAATTATTGCAAATAATGCTATAAGGGGAAATGGATGTGTCAAATTACGAAAAGCGGGGATATCTGCTGGAGAATTTCCGTCTGTTCCACTTGCGCTCGGAGCAGGGGGTGAAGGTGGATTTTCATTACCACGATTTCTGCAAACTGCTGTTTTTGGTTTCCGGCAGCGGCAGCTACGTGGTAGATGGCCGGCGGTATTTGCTCCGCAGCGGCGACGTAGTGGTGGTGGGCAGCCGCTGCGTACATCAGCCGGACATAGAAAACGAACCCTATGAACGGATCATCCTTTACATATCTCCGGAATTTCTGCAAAACGCCTCCACCCCGGATTGCGATCTGATGGAGGTGTTCTCCGGTAAACGGGGTCACGTGCTGCGTCCTAAGGAGACGGCCCGCAGAAAGCTGTTTGGCATGGTTTCAGAATTGGAGAGAGAGTTGTCCGGGGAGGGCTATGGACGGGAACTTTTGAGCAATGTATCCCTGCTGCGGCTGTTGGTAGAGGCAGGCCGCCTGCTGCATCATTCCGATACCCAGATCCCCCAGCCGGTGATGCCCCAGAACCCCCGGATCTTGGAGATCAAGCAGTATTTGGACGGGCATCTGTCGGAGGATATCGATATTGACACCCTGGCAAACGCTTTTTACATCAGCAAGTACCATATGATGCGCCTGTTCCATAAAGAGATCGGCCTGCCTGTATACAACTATTTGACACAGCGCCGTCTTCTGATGGCCCGGGATCTGATCAGCCAGGGGATTCGGGCCACAGAAGCCTGCTACCGCTGCGGTTTCCGCAGCTATTCCTCCTTTACCCGAGCCTTCAGCAAACACTTTGGCAGCACCCCCACCGGCCGGCCCGGAACGCTGCACAGCCGGGAGGAGGGCGCGGAGTAATTCCGCAGGCAACACAAAAATCGCCAACCCAAAAGGGTTGGAGATTTTATTAAGTAATTGGAAGAATCGATTACATATCGAAGGGTTCCATAGACAGAACGGGGTGGCCAACTTCGCCCAGGAAGTTCAGCAGCTGCTCGGGATCCTCCTCACAGATAGTCTCGTCTGCGATCATATCGGTGAAGTTCTCAACGCCGTACATATCCAGAATGGTGGCATCCAGACGCTCACGCATCTGATCCTTCAGCATCTTGGGCATCCAGACAATACGGCCGGGGCCGCCTTCAGCGGAGATGAACTTCTTGGAGGAGATGAAGTGCTTGCCGTGGCCCATAAAGCCGGGAGTCTGAACACCGCCGCCGGTCATAGAAGCCATTTCGGAGAAGCTCATACCCAAAGGTGTGACGCCGGCATGCTCACGGCAGGTGATGACAACACCCATAGAGCAGGGTTCCACACCACAGATACACTCGAAGCAACCGCAGGAGGTCATAGGATCCTCAAACAGGGAGTACAGGGTGATGTGCTCAACAGCACCGTGAGAGTACTTGTTGACAGCCTCGTCCATAGAGTCGTAACGGCCCAGACGCTCGTCCTGGCAGCCTTCCTTCAGGATGGGCTGGCAGGGACCGGCAGGATCTAACTCCTTGGTGGCCTTAGCATCCAGCCAGGACACAGCACCGCACAGACCCAGACGCTCGGGAGTAACGATACATACGTGGCTGGGGGAGAAAGCCTGGCACATAATGCAGGTGTAGAACTCGTTGACGGACTCGTCGGTCATAGAGGCCAGACGGGCATCACGGGTATTAAAGATATCATTAGCCTGGGCACGCAGCTCTTTGTTCAGTTCGGGATCTACAACGATCTTGACCTGACACTTGTCCACAACGGCCTCGAATTCGCTCATAACCTTGGCGTACAGAACCTCGCCCAGGTGTGCGAACTTAAAGCCTGCTGCAAAGTCAGCCTTGCTGATACGGACACGGATCATATCACGCTGACCGGTGTGCATAACGCCCTCAATGCAGTTGATCCAGGAGTGGATCTTACGCTCGATAACGGATTCAAAGTCGGCCTGCATAGACTTGCCGGCCACTTCGATGGTATAGCTGAGGGAAATCTTGGAGCCAACGGGGATTTCGTCGATCTCGGGACCGATGACAGTGATCTTGTGGTCCTCGACTTCCTGCATGGTCTTGGTCTGCACCAGCTCGAAGCAGTCAACACGGGAGCCGTCCACTTCCACCTGCATATCGCCGCGGCGGATGATTTCGCCCTCAAACGCGGTAGCGAAGGAAACGGGAATGTCGATCTTGGTGATCTTCAGCTTGATGTCGCGGGCCTCCAGGGAGGTGGCGTTCCACTTGGAGGTGTCCAGCTGCTGGATCAGGGACTTGGGAACGCGGAACATATTCTCCGTCTCGTTGGAGATAACGGGGAAGCCCAGCTGGATCGCACCGGCACCGTAGGAGACGATCTCGTCAGACAAGGGCTTGTATGCGTTGACGAAAGCTCTGATGCGGTCCATAGTGTACTTGTACAGAGCCTTGGTGTCGCCGGGCTGGATGGCACCGAAGATCAGAGCGGCACGCAGAGCGACGGAGACAACGTGGATAACGGACTGCATCTCGTAGCCCAGGGGCACCACGCGGACACCTTCGCCCAGACCCATACCGGCATCATAGCAATGCTTGATGGCATCGCCGGTCAGGGTGACCAGAATGCCCTGTGCCTGGTAGGACTTAGCCAGCTCAACGGTCTCAGCGGGATCATCGGCACCGCCAATGATAACAGCCACGCCGGGGATGTCGCCGGTAACCAGGGGCAGGCCCAGATTACGCACAAAGGCGTCGGTCAGGAAACCCATCTCGGGCTCTGCGTAGGGCTCAGCGCCGTGCAGGTACTTCAGAACTTCCAGAAATTCTGCGCACAGAGCGGATGCGACGCCGCTGTCGAATGCGTCCTGCAGACGCTTATTGCGGGTCATCATAGGCTTGATGTCGTTCTCCAGAGCGGCCTTCAGCTCGCCCAGGTTGTTGATCTTCTTGCCGGTGATGGAATAATAGCAGGGGAGATTGTATGCGGTGCTGGGATAAGCAACAGGCTCGCTCTCACCGTAGGTGGCGATTGCAGTGTCAATGGCAGCTGCTGTGCGGGCATAGTTGTAATCGTTACCGCCGAAAACTCTATCAAAAAGGGTCACGGTTATTCCTCCTATATGAGTATGATTTAAGATTCGTCACGGTCGAGGACCGCTTTTATATTCCGGATTTCTTCGATTGCCGTGGGACTGAAGTCGTAAGGGGATTTGCCTTGCCGGTCCGCGTCGATCACTTCTGTGTTGTAGTGGATACAGCCCAGAAGGTCTTCCGCCGGAATGATGGAGCGGATGAATTCCTCATCGCTGTCATCACGGACTTTATTGGCCACCACCCGGACCCGCTTGACACCCAGGTCCTTGGCAAGACGCTTGACGTTACGGTAGGTCTGTACGGACCGGGCACCGGGTTCAATAACCACGATGAACTGGTCCATATTGGCGGCGGTGCCGCGGCCCAGGTGCTCCAGACCGGCCTCCATATCCATAATGACCACATCGTTTTTACGGTAGGTCAGTGCGGACAGGATGGACTTGAGCATCACGTGCTCGGGGCAGACACAGCCGCTGCCGCCCACATCCACAGTGCCCATAACCAGAAGCTTCACGCCGTTGATATCCTTGGAGAATTTCTCGGGGATATCCGCCACATAGGGGTTGAGCTTATAGAACTGGTTTGCGGCGGTGGCGCCGGTACGCTCCTCAACCAGGGTGCGCATCCGGGAGATGGGCACGATCTGGTCTACCTCTTTCTGGGTCAGACGCAGGGCCAGGCCCAGATTGGCATCCGGGTCCACATCGGCAGCCAGGACAGTACGGCCTTCGTCGGCGTATAATCTTGCAAGGGTGGAGGACAAGGTGGTTTTACCCACGCCGCCCTTACCGGTAATCGCTACTTTCATTGGGAAAAGACCTCGTTTACGGAATTAGATGCCCAGTGCAGTACGCTTTGCCTCAATGCACTCGATCATCTTGTCACCCAGAGCGTCGATATCGGTATCCACGACGAACTTAGCCTCAACCCACTTGTTGATGCCGTTTTCGCCCTGGAGCAGCTCGGTGACTTCGGTGGAACCCTTGGAGTAGGGATCAACGCCCAGGAAGGTCTCGATACCGGTAGCAACGACGTAGTTACCGATGGAGACGGCCTTCTCGGACATCCACTCGGGAGCACAGCCCACCACGGGGACCTGGGAGATGTTGATGCCCCAATCCTTGGCAATATCGGAAGCCAGGATCATCATACGGGAGATATCAACACAGGAGCCCATATGCAGTACGGGAGGAATGTTAGCCAGCTCGCAGACACGCTTCAGACCTGCGCCGCAGTATTCCTTAGCCTTCTCGGGATCCATCAGACCGGCCTTGGCAGCAGCCTGAGCGGAACAGCCGGTGGTGATCACGATGATATCGTTCTCCAGCATCTTCTTCATCAGACCGATGTGGGCGGTGTCGGGACGGACCTTGGGGTTGTTACAGCCGACCATAGCCACAGCACCGCGGAGGACACCGGAGTGTACACACTCGATCAGAGGCTTGGTGGTGCCGAACTCGTCCAGCTGGGAGTTGGCAACGGTATCCAGAACGCCCTTGATAGCTTCGACAGAGTAACCGACTCTTGCCTTCTGCTTCTGGTTGGGGATATGTACCAGCTCAGGGTTACGGTTCTTGAAGTTTTCGATAGCCATCTTCACGATTGCCTTGGCGCTGTCACCTGCAGTCTCGGGGGAGAACTGGATGAAGTCGGAATCGGGAATACGGGCAACGGGAGAGGTGGTGATAAACTTGGTGTGGAAGCACTTGGACAGGGGACCCAGTGCGGGGAAGATACACTGTACGTCAACGACGATTGCTTCGCAAGCACCGGTCAGGACAACGTTCTCCTGGTTCAGATAGTTACCAGCCATAGGGATGCCGTGACGCATAGTAACTTCGTTGGAGGTGCAGCAGACACCGGAAACGGTGATGCCCTTAGCACCCATAGACTTGGCGTAAGCGATCATATCGGGGTCGTTTGCGTAGTAGACCACCATTTCGGACAGGGATGGGTCGTGGCCGTGAACAACGATGTTGACATTGTCCTTTTCCATAACGCCGATGTTTGCTTCCGTGTCGATGGGTCGGGGAGTGCCGAACATAACGTCGGAGAACTCGGTACCCATCATAGAGCCGCCCCAGCCGTCGGACAGGCCGGCACGCAGGGACTGACGGATCAGCGCCTCAGCCAGGGAAGAACAACCCATATGGGTCATATGCATAGACTGAGAAACTTCCCGGTCGATTGCACGGGGTCTGATATCAGCTGCGTCCCACAGCTTCTGGGTGTACTCGGGAGCGCGTTCGGTAAACTTCTGATTGCCGAAGGGCTTACCGTATTCCAGCAGGCCGATCTCAGCCATCTCGTGAGCCAGATCGTAAATGTCCTTACCCTCGGTCTCCACGCCCCATTCCTTAGCAATGCGAATGAGCTTCTCGGGATCCTTAACAGTGTAGTTGCCGCCCTCGCGGGTCTGGTGCAGGGTGTGCATGATTTCACGGCCGTGGTCGGAGTGTGTTGCAGCGCCGCCGGCGGTGAAGATCAGGTAGTTACGTGCAACGATGCCGTGTACGTCGCAGCCGCAGATACCGCGGGGTGCCTTGGGGGTGATACGGCACGGACCCATAGAGCAGATACGGCAGCAGGTGCCTGCTTCGCCAAAGCCACAATGGGGAGTCTGATCTTTGACTCTCTTCTGCCAGGTATCAGCGCCGACCTTGTGTGCGGTTTCCAGCAGCTCATTGGTGGCAGCTTCCATCTCCTCGATGGTAGTTGTAAATGCCCAATCCTTCAAAGTGATTTCCTCCTAGTACATGATTTCCAAAACCTTATGAGCCCAGGCGGGCACATAGTGTATCAGCATTATTTTACTCGGTTACACCCGGAAAGTCAATTGGTGTTTTGAACACAAAACGACGGAAAATTTTGATCCCCGTAGGGGGGATTTTTGGGAGATTTGATACCACCGAAAAGAAGTCGGAAAAAAGTCCGGCAAAACCGAATCGGGTGTACGGATTTGCCGGATGAAGTTACAGGAACAAAGGGAACAATACCGTTGTAAGCACACCGGCTGCGGCCAGTGACATACTGCTGACAGCGCCTGCCAGTGGGTCGATCTGAACGGCCCGGGAGGTGCCTATCACGTGGGAAGCGGTACCGAAGGCAACACCCTGGGCAATGGGATGGGAGATATTCAAAAGCCTGCACAGGAAACTGCCGCTCAGGTTGCCAAGAATGCCGGAGAAGACAATGGCCGGGACCGTCAGGGAGGCAAGCCCGCCGTTCTGCTCAGATAAAATCATTCCCATAGCGGAGGTGATGGATTTGGGCAGCAGGGAAACCGTGATCTGACTGTCCAGGTGGAACAGCCGGCAGGCGAAAAAGATAAGCAATAGACTGACGGCAGTACCTGCGGCAACACCGGTGAGGATAGCCGGCAGGTTTTTTCTTAGAATTTTGAACTGTTCGTACAGAGGTAAAGCCAGACACACGGTGGCGGGGGTCATAAGCCACTGAAAACCAGCCATACCGGCCTGATAAGTCTGTGGCGACGTGCCGGTAAGCAGTAAAATGCCGATGACCAGAACGGTGGATACAACAATGGGGTTGCAGATGGGTGTCTTCAGCTTTTTCTGCAGCCAAAGGGCGAATTGGTAACAGCCGATGGTCAGCACCAGCGGCAATAGGGTCAGATCCTCCAGAAACTCAGTCATTGCGGTCACCTCCCTTTGTCTTCAGCAGCCACTGGGTCAGCATGCCGCTGACGGCAAATACCACCCAGGTGGAAACCACTGTGATCACGAGAGCCGGTCCCAGATTGGGAGCAATGACACCCCAGTGCTGCAGGATCTGGACACAGGGCGCCACAAACAGCAGTGGCAGCAGGCGGATCAGAAAATGCGCGGTGTCGGCAATGGCTTCCGGTCTCAATATGCCGGCGCACAGGGCGATGAACAGCAGTACCAGTCCGTAGATCGCCGCGGGGATGGGCAATGGAATGGCTTCTTCCAGGGCCTGGCCTGCCAGGCAGAATGCCAGTATATATAAAAGCTGCTTGATGTATTTCAATGACTGTTTCCTCCCGGGATATGTTTTTTCTATTCTAACACGCCGGCGCAAAAGGGGCAATAAAAAATACAGCCGCACCGAAGTGCGGCTGTATGAAAAGCTGAGAGAATTACTGCGCCTTGCGGGCCGCCAGCTCTTCGGTCATAGTGTTCAGAGTCTTCTTGTCAACGTTGTAGATAACAGCGATGCCGATGAACTGCAGAACAGCGGAGAACATATACAGACCCGCAACCAGCCAGCACATATTGTGGGAGGTCTGTGCACTCTGGCCAATGGTGCCCAGACTGGAAACGTAACCAAGAGCACCCATAAGCAGCAGAACCATAGACGGACCGATACCCTGGGCCAGCTTACGGAAGAAGCTGTGCAGAGCGTAAACAGTGCCTTCCTCGCGGGTGCCAAACTTCCACTCGTTGTAGTCGATGGCATCGCCCATCAGTGCCCAGGAGACACAGGTGTAGACACCCATACCAACGCCGTAGATGACCAGGCCAATCAGATAAACGATCAGTGCCAGAGAAACATTCTCGATAGTGGGGAAGATCAGCATAACAGCACCGCCAACCAGAGAGACGATGGTACCGGCAACGGAAGCTTCCTTCTTACCAAACTTCTTGACGATCTTGGTAATGAAAGGCATGAAAATGAACATGGGCAGGAAGCCAATCAGCTGAACCAGACCGGACAGGGAAGCCATATTGAAGTAGGTAGCGAACATAATGGTATTGGCGGTAGCTGCGGAGTTCATACCCAGGAACATACCCATAGCAGCCAGGGTAGCGCCAACAGCGGGGCGGTTCTTCATAAAGTTGCCGAAGGACTTGATGATGTTGAACTTCTCGCCGCCTTCACTGGTCTTTACGGTGCTCTCATCCACACGGATGGTGATGTTCTTCAGCATAAACTGGAAGGCCAGGAAACCCAGAACGCCCATGATCAGAGCAGCCCAGAATACACGGCCGCCCAGCAGGATCTCTACCTGCTTGCCGGTCTCGGGGCTTAAGACTTTGTCGCCGATGGCATAAGCCTCGCCGGTCAGGGGATTGGAGAGGAACTGCTCCTTAGTGAACCCTTCGGGGATAACGATCTTGTCCAGGAAACTGTCAGTTCCGTCAAAAGTGACCTTGTTCCAGATCAGCATAGGCAGGATAACGTTGGGCAGAATGTTGCCGATCATAGAGCCGATGGAACGCCAGGTGGACAGCTGCGCGCGCTCACCGTGATCCTCGGTGATCAGGCTCAGCATAGAGCCGTAAGGAACGTTGGCAACGGTATAGAAAGCATCCCAAATGATGTAACCCAGGATGAACAGCATTGCCTTGACAACCACGGGGGCATTGGGGAAGGGCAGAAATACTGCGGCGCCACCGATCAACAGACCGCAGGAACCTACGAAAATGTACTGCTTAAACTTGCCGCGCTTGTATGCTCTGGTATCCTTGTCGATCATAGAACCGATCAGGGGATCGTTCACTGCGTCCCAGATCTGCACCAGCAGCAGCAGGATAGACATCAGACCGGTTTCCAGCATCATAAATACCAGCCAGAAGGTCTGGACGGTGCCCTTCAGCGCGAAGGACATATTACAACCAAGGTCACCGGCGGCATAGGCGACTTTGTCACGCATACCAAACTTGGGGTAACCCTTGGTGTCCAATTGGACAGGTTTTTTTGCCATTGTTTTCTTCCTCCTTGAGTTATATGGGCGCATACCCATATCAATTCTAACCCATTATAAACGATAATCAGGCTTTTCACTAGGAGCAAAATAACCCTTCTGTGACACTTATTGCAAATTTGTGAACAAATTTCTTTGGTAAATTTTTACAAAAATCTTTGACAAAGTACCGGTTTATGTTATACTAGGTGGAGAAAGAACAGAAAGTTGGTGCTGTATGTACAAACTTTGCAAAACAGAACAGTCCGCTGCCCGCCAGCGGCAGTTGGAAATGGGACTTCTGAAAGCGATGGGCAGGAGACGCTTTGACGAGATTTCCGTCAGCGATCTTTGCGATGATCTGGATGTGCCCAGAAAGTCCTTTTACCGTTATTTTTCCAGTAAGGACGGCGCTCTGTTTGCATTGTTGGATCATACGCTGCTGCAGTTCTATCAGTCAGAGGGAATGGAAAATGTTACCAAGGGAACAGCCTTGGGAGATTTAGACAATTTCTTCCACTTCTGGTATGCCCATAGAGAGCTTTTGGATGCCTTGCAGCGCAGCCAGTTGGAGGGTCTTTTGGTCCAACGGGCAACTATGCTTGCGCAGAAAGAGCATCTGATGCCCGGTTATATCAAAAAATGGACCGTTAATGTTCAGCAGATCGCCATCTCCTTCGCGGTATGCGGCCTGCTGTCTATGGTGATGCAGTGGCATCGGGACGGCTACCGGGTATCCCCCAGCGAAATGGCTGATGCGGCAACACAGCTGCTAACGCACCCATTGGTTCCTTAAAACATATCTGCCGGCTTTGCAGGATCTGTGCAAAGCCGGCAGTTCTTTTGTAATATGAGACCATCGTCAGTACCGGTGGTTATGATTGCTGAGCCTGTTCCCGGATGGAACAGGCAATGGTGCAGTTGGGGGCGTGGATGCAGGTTTCAAAGCAGCAGTCTACTTCGGTTACAGCGCCGTCCTCCACCACCACAGCCACCATACGGCTCTGGTCGATGGTGCGGCAGTAACCGCTCAAAAACAGTTCTTTTTCCACATTATTCCTCCACCACACAGAAGCCCATAGGCGCCACGGACAGCCAGGTGGGTGCAACAGAACGCAGATTTCTGCCCAGCAGCACAGTGCCGGCAGGGATATCCCAGGGGTCGCTGCTGCGGTTTACATAAATCTTGAGGGTCTTGCCGTTGTAGGTTCTGGCGAAGCCAAGCTGGCGGTTGACTGCGTGGAAAAATTGCACATCGCCCAGCCGCAGGACTTCCTGGCTCTTGCGCAGAGCGCCCAGCGCCCGGTAATGGGCCATCAGCTCCGGATCTTCTCTGCCCCAGGGATAAGTGCGGCGGTTGAAGGGATCTTTAAAGCCTTCCATACCGGTCTCGTCCGCGTAGTAGAGGCAGGGAGAGCCGGGCAGGGTGTACTGCAGAAAGGAAGCCATCAGAAGCCGGTCCTGGGCCAGATCCCGACGGGTTCGGGACAGTTTGCGTATGGAGTACTCCTCACGGCTGCCCTCGAAGTCATCCACCAGGGTAGTCAGGATACGGGGCGTATCGTGGGAACCTAGCATGGTCATGTTGCAGGCCAGAACCTGGGGCGGATAGTTCTCCGCAATGGTCATAATGGCGTCCTGAATCTTCTTGCCGTCGTCCCAGCCTCTGAGGAACTCGATGATGGCGGTGCGGTAGGGGTAGTTCATACAGGAGTCCAGCACACCGTCTACAAAGTAGCGGCGGCGGATACCGTAAGCAACTTTGTTGGATGCGTCCTCCCAGACCTCGCCGATCAGCAGTGCGTCGGGACGGAGCTTGCGGATGTGCTGCTTGAGCCGGTACACGAATTCGTTGGGAAGCTCGTCCACCACGTCCAGACGGAAACCGTCCGCGCCCAACTTCAGCCAATGGGCAACCACGGAATCCTCGTCATAGATAATGTAATTGAGAAAATCCGGGTGCATTTTTCTGACGGTGGGCAGGGTGTCAAAATTCCACCAGGCCTCGTAGGAATCCGGATATTTATGGAATGTAAACCAGTTGTAATAGGGAGATTCCTTGGAATTGTAGGCACCGTTGCCACCGAAATTGCCCTGCTTGTCAAAATACAGGCTGTCGGAGCCGGTGTGGGAGTACACGCCGTCCAGCACCACTTTGATGCCTCTTTCGTGGGCGGCATCGCACATCTCTACGAAGTCTTCCTGCGTACCCAGCATAGGGTCGGGGGTCTTATAGTCGCCGGTGTCGTAGCGGTGGTTGGAGAAAGCTTTTCCGATGGGATTCAGGTACAAGATGGTGGTACCCATAGAGGCGAGATAGTCCATCTTCTCGGTAATGCCCTTGAAGTTGCCGCCGTAGAAATCGTTGTTGAGCACCTCGCCCTCCGGGGTGGGACGCCATTCGATCTCCTCATACCAATCCTGGTGGACGGTGTAGGGTTCCAGCTTGCCGGTCAGATCGCACTGGCCGGATTTATAGAAGCGGTCCGGGAATACCTGGTAAAAGGTAGCACCCTTTGCCCAGTCCGGGGTGGTAAAGTCGGCAGGGATGCAGCTGAGCTGCCACCGGTCGCCGGCCTCCATATTGGTGCCGTTGCCTTCTTTGAACAGGCGGAAGGAACTGTCACGCTTGTGGACACGGAAATAGTAGAAATACAGGCCGTTCTCTCTTAGGGAAAAGCTGCCCTGGAAAATATGATAGGCGCCCTTCTGGTCCACATCCGCCATAGGGATGACCAGTTCTTCGCTGCTGCCGTCCGGACATATGACACACTCCACACGCTGCGCGCCCGCGGTTTCGGGAACGTGAATATTCAGAGTGCATTCCTGGCCGGGGATCAGTGTGCCGAAGGGATCTTTATGGATCAGCTGTTTGGAATCGAAAAGAATACGCATACAGTTCGCAATCTCCTTATATTGTTCACAACCTAGAATATATTAGTTTTTGAGAAAAAGTCAAGGAAAAAACCGGGGTGGCGCTGCCATCCCGGTCTTTATGGGAGAAATTACTGGTTCATCATACGCCGGAACAGCTCCATATACTTTCCGGCTGGCTTGTCCCAGCTGAAGTCCTGGTGCATATCCGTGCTCTGCAAAGTACGGAATCCCTCGGGATTCTCGTTGTACAGCCGCAGGCAGCGCTTCAGCGCGCCCAGGAAGTCGTCGGCGTTGTAGCTCTGGAAGGTGAAACCCAGACCGCCCTGGCCGTTTTCGTCGGCAGGGGGAACGGTATCACGCAGACCGCCGGTGGCGTGGACCACAGGCACAGTACCGTAGCGCATAGCGTTCATCTGGCTCAGACCGCAGGGCTCGCTCTTGGAGGGCATCAGATAGATGTCGCCGCCGGCGTAGATACGGGCAGCTAACCCTAAGTTGAAGGTGATCTTCGCGGCCACCCGGTCGGGGAACTCCAGAGCCAGATTCTTGAAAAACACTTCAAACTGGTTTTCGCCGGTGCCCAGGATCAGCAGCTGGCAGTCCTCTTCCCACATCAATCTGCGGGCAATATACACCAGCAGATCCAGACCCTTATGGCCGGCCAGTCTGGTGACCATAACCATCAGGGGCACATCTGCCCGGACAGGCAGACCCACTTCCTCCTGCAGCGCGGCCTTGCAGGCGGCCTTGCCGGCTGCGAAATCGTCAGCGCTGTAATGGGCAGGCAGGGCGGGGTCGGTGGCAGGGTTGAAGGTGTTCACGTCAATACCGTTGGTAATACCGGTGAGTTTCCAGGCATTGCCTGCCAACACGGAGTCCAGACCGTGGGCATAGTAGGGATACATCAGCTCCCTTGCGTAGCTTTCGGAGACGGTGGTGACCAGATCGGCGGTCTCAATAGCGCCCTTCATCATATTCACAGCGCCGCCCATATCCAGCCGCTCCCGGTACTCCCAGGGCAGAGCCAGGACATCGTCAAAGAAGCTGCTGCCGGCCCAACCCTGGTACTCCACATTGTGGATGGTGAACATGCACTTGGTGTTGGGGAACAGGGGATAATACTGCGCCTTCAGGAAAGTGGGGACCAACGCGGTCTGCCAGTCGTTACACTGGATCACATCGGGGATAAAGTCCATAGCCACCAGAGTGTCCAGGCAGGCTTTGGAAAAGTATGCGAAACGCTCACCGTCGTCGATGTCGCCGTAGATAGCCCCGTCACGGCCACCGAAGTAATACAGGTTGTCGATAAAGTAGACCTGCACACCGTCGGTGCGGTTGCGCAGGGCATAGATGCCGGCATACTGCTGACGCCAGCCCAGCGCCACGTTGAACTGGGCAACCAGTTCCACCTGGCAGGCAGGGTTGTCCATAATTTTCTTATAGTAGGGCAGAACCAGAACCACCTGGTTGCCGGGGATACGGGCCAGCGCCGCAGGTAGCGCCTCCATCACATCGCCCAGACCGCCGGATTTGGCATAGGGTGCGCCCTCAGAAGCCAGAATGGCTATTTTCATACGATCTCGCCTCTCTTGACAATGATGGGATTGGTAGCTGTACCGATCAGCTTGGAGCCGGGACGGACCACAACGTCCTTGTCCAGGATCACATGCTTCAGATAGCTGCCTTCACCGATGACCGCGTCGTTCATCAGAATGCAGTCTTCCACTTCCGCACCGGCTTCCACGGTGACCTGGCGGAACAGCACGGAGTTCTTGGTGCAACCGTCGAGCATACAGCCGTCGGCCAGAATGCAGTTGTCTACCTGGCAGTCCTCACCGTAGTAGGTGGGAACCCGGTCACGAACCTTGGTGAACACGGGGTGGTTGTAGTGGAACAGATCGTTGCGGACGGTCTTCTCGTTCAGTGCCAGGGAGTTGCGGTAGTACTCCTCCACGGACTCGTTGAACATTGCCAGACCCTTGAACGGGTAAACATTGATGGAGTCGGGGTCCTTCCGCCACAGACCAAGCACCAGATCCCGGTCCATATGGTACAGCGCATGAGCGATGTGCTCCTTGACCTGCTTGGCCAACCACTTTTTGCTCAGCACGAAGATGTCCATAGAGGCAACATAGTCAGCGGGGGCAACGTAGTCAACTGCCATATCGGCAATCTTACCCTTTTCGTCCAGCTTCAGCGCCAAATCCAGCTGCTTAGCGCCGTTGGCAATGCCCTCTTTGGTGACCACGGTCACGGCCTTGCCGCTGGCGATGTGTGCGTCCAGCACGTCATCCAGATCGATGTTGCTCAGTATGGCAGAGTCGATCATAATTACATACTCGTCTTCCTTGCCATATTCCAGGAAGCTCATTGCGGAGTACAAAGACTCCAGCTTGCCCCGGTAATTGTCGGTGCGGCTCGTGGCGTAGGGAGTCAAAAATTCCAGACCGCCCTCTTCCAGCTCCATGCCCCACTCTTCGCCGGAACCGATGTGGTTCATCAGGGACTGGTAGTTGTGGCGGGTGATAATGCCCACGTGGCGGATGCCGGCTGCGGACAGGTTGGACAGCGCGAAGTCAACCTGGCGGTAGCGGCCGCCGAAGGGCAGGCTGGCCATAGTACGCTTCTCGGTCAGGGAACCGATGTAGCCGTCGTTTGCAAAAATAATACCCATTGCTTTCATAACGATTCCCTCCTTACAGCATCTCACCGGGCAGGAGCACGGTGTTGGCCTCTACCACAGCGCCCTTGGAAGTGACACTGATCTGCTTCTTCTCTTTTGCTTCGAAGGCACCGCCGACGACCGCGTTGCGGCAGACCTTGGAATTTTCACCCAGAATGGCGTGACGGACGATGGCACCGGACTCGATTACGACACCGGGCATAACCACACTGTCCTCCACCACAGCACCCTCGCCTACGGAGCAGCCTACGGAGATGACGCAGTGACGAACCGTGCCGTAAATTTCGCTGCCCTCAGCTACGAAGCTGTTGGCTACCTTGGCACCGGCATCCACATAGGAGGACGGATGCGCGTCGTTACGGGCATAGATCTTGGCCCGCTCATCGCCGCGGATGTTGAATTCAGGTTCTTTGCCCAGCAGCTCCATATTGGCTTCCCACAGGGAGTCGATGGTGCCAACATCCTTCCAGTAACCGTCGAAGTTATATGCCATCATCTTATGGCCTGCATGGAGCAGGTTGGGGATAATGTTCTTGCCGAAGTCGTTGGAGGAGTTCTCGTCCTCTTCATCGGCGATCAGAGCATCCCGCAGGACGCTCCAGTTGAATACATAAATACCCATAGAGGCGTTGGTGGACTTGGGCTTCTTGGGTTTCTCCTCGAACTCGTAGATGGAGTTGTCGGGGTTGGTGTTCAGAATACCGAAACGGGAAGCTTCCTTTAGGGGCACATCGCGCACGGCGATGGTGCAGGATGCGTTATGCTGCTCGTGGTACTCTACCATTGCGGCGTAGTCCATCTTGTAGATGTGGTCGCCGGAGAGGATGACCACATAGTCGGGGTCAAAACGCTCAATGAAATCGATATTCTGATAGATGGCGTTGGCAGTACCCTTATACCAGCCGCTCTTCTTATCGTGACGCTCGTAGGGGGGCAGGACCTGGGCGCAGCTATGGGTCTTGTTCAGGCCCCAGGGCTGGCCGTTGCCGATGTACTCGTTCAGCTCCAGAGGCTGATACTGGGTCAGAATGCCCACGGTGTCGATGCCGGAGTTTACGCAGTTACTCAGAGGAAAGTCGATGATGCGATACTTACCACCAAAGGGAACGGCAGGCTTGGCGGTCTTCTCTGTCAGAACCTTCAGTCGGCTGCCCTGGCCGCCGGCCAGAAGCATTGCGATGCAGCGTTTTTTCTGGAAGTACATTGTAACAGCTCCTTAAATAATAGTGATGGACGCAAAATGGTGTCCCTTTTGCGTCATATTTTTCCATAAATAACATAACATATTTTTAAACAATTAAAAAGAGGAAAAATGTCTAAAATCTAGGAAAAGTTTCTGTAATATTGCACAATTGACGGGAAAGGAAGGGGCTCTGAGGAGGGCAGATTGTATGAATTCAAAAGCTTTTCCATCCAGACGATACCCATACGTTTGCCAAATTTGAAAGCACAATCCGGAAAACTGGCTGTAAACGTGTAACCCATTGCACGGTGAAATGCCATAGAGTCCTCGTTGTCGGAGGTGATGATGGCGTAAACCTTCCGATAACCCTGCCTGGTCAGAACATCCTCCAGGGCGGTGTAGAGCTTTCTGCCGATGCCGCGGCCCCGGGCCTGGGGGTCCAGGTAAATGGATGCCTCCGCGCTCCACTGGTAGGCCGCCCGGTGGAAGGGAGGACTGCCATAGGCATACCCCAGAACGATTCCCTCTTCTTCCCACACCAACCAGGGAAATTGGACAGTGATCTGCCGGAAACGGTCTGTAAATTCCCCCATTGTAGGGACAGTATATTCAAAGCTGATGGTGGTGTTTAAAATATAAGGACCGTAGATCTCCAAGATCCGTGGAATATCCTGTTCCGTTGCGATCCGCACAGGCATGCCCATACCTCCCCATTCTAATCATATATATAGTTTAAGGTTTTTTTGCCAACCCGTCAAGGGGACGAATGGACAAAAACGTGACACGTTCTTGACAAAGGGCTGTACCAGGGTATAAAATAACAGTATCTGTGCAAAAACGGCTTTAAGGGAGGGAAAACCATGGACTCTGGCAGTAGCGGCAATATACCGGGTCGAAGTAGTACGCGAGCCCGTGGTGGCCGCTGACGAAAAACCCGTGTGTATGCTTTCATTGAACACATAAAATGAAGGAGGAAACACGGATGAAAGAGCGTTTTGAATTGGTGGAAAAAGCCCTGGCCAAAATGCTGGAAGATAAGAAATACGCTACCATGCGGGACGTCCTGGTGACGATGAATCCCGCCGATATTGCTGCCATTTTTGACAGCATTGATGAAGACCGGATTCCACTGCTGTTCCGCCTGCTGCCCAAGGAGCTGGCGGCGGAGACCTTTGTGGAAATGGAGCCGGACCAGCAGGAGCTGCTGATCCGCAGCTTCTCCGACAATGAGCTGAAAGAAGTGGTGGACGAGCTGTACGTGGACGATGCAGCGGACCTGGTGGAGGAGATGCCTGCCAATGTGGTGCGCCGTATCCTGGCCCAGGCAGATCCGGAAATGCGCAGGTCCATCAACCAGATTCTGCGTTATCCGGAAAATTCCGCAGGGTCTATTATGACCACAGAATATGTGTCTCTGCGTCCCAATATGACCGTGGAGGAGGCGATCCTGCGGATCCGCCGTCAGGGTGTGGACAAGGAGACCATCTACACCTGTTACGTGACCAAGGACCGTACGCTTCTGGGCCTGGTGACCGTCAAGGACCTGCTTCTGGCAGATGATGACGAGACCCCCATTAAGGACATCATGATGACCAACCTGATCTCTGTATCCACCCATACGGACCAGGAAGAAGTGGCCCAGATGTTCAGTAAGTATAACTTCCTGGCCATGCCTGTTGTGGACAACGAGAACCGTATGGTGGGTATCGTTACCGTCGATGACGCCATCGACGTTATGGAAGACGAGACCACGGAGGATATCGAACTGATGGGCGGTATTCTGCCCTCGGAAAAGACGTATCTTAAGAGCACTGTATGGGAGCTGTTCAAGAACCGCATTCCCTGGCTGCTGTTTTTGATGCTGTCGGCGACCTTCACCAGTATGATCATCAACAGCTTTGAAAAGTCCCTGGCTGCCCAGGCGGCACTGACGGCATTTATCCCTATGCTGATGGGTACCGGCGGTAACTCCGGTTCTCAGTCCTCGGTTACCATTATCCGTGCGTTGAGTCTGGGTGAGGTGAAGTTTGCGGATATCCTGCGGGTGGTGTGGAAAGAGATCCGTACCGCCGTACTGTGTGGTCTGGCCTTGAGTGTGGTGTGCTTTGGAAAGATCTGGTTTGTGGATCATCTGCTGCTGGGCAACTATGGCATCACGCTGATGGTGGACGCGGTGGTGTGCCTTGCTATGTTCGTCACTGTTCTGGTGGCAAAGACCATCGGCGCGGTGCTGCCTATGATCGCCAAGGTGCTGAAACTGGACCCAGCGGTGATGGCAAGTCCCTTCATCACATCCATTGTGGACGCCCTGTCTTTGCTGGTGTACTTTCTGTTCGCCAGAATGCTGCTCAATATCTGATAACAAAACCCTGCTGTTTTGCAACAGCAGGGTTTCTGCGTATAAAAAGTGCCGGTTCGAACTGAACCGGCACTTGCTGTTATTTAATGAGAAGTTCTGCAATCTGGATGCAGTTAGTAGCCGCGCCCTTACGGACCTGGTCGCCGCAGCACCACAGGCAGATACCATTGTCGTCGGTCAGATCGGGACGGATACGGCCTACGTACACGATATCCTGGCCGCTGGTCTCCAGAGGCATAGGATACTGTTTATTGGCCAGATCGTCTACCAGCTTACAACCGGGGGCGTTGGCGATGGCCTGGCGGACCTGCTCAACGGTGACAGGTTTGTCAAAGTGGCAGCTTACGGAAATGGAGTGGCTGCGCACAACAGGCACACGGACACAGGTGCAGCTGACCTTCAGCTGGGGCAGGTGCATGATCTTGCGGCCCTCATACTGCATCTTCATCTCTTCGCTGGTGTAGCCGGATTCCTTCTCGCCGCCGATCTGGGGGATCAGATTGAAGGCGATCTGGTAGGGGAATACCTTGGGCTCGTAATTCTCACCCTTGCCCAGAGCCTCCACTTCGTTCATCAGCTCTACGGGGCCCTCAGCACCGGCACCGGATACAGCCTGGTAGGTGGAAGCAGTCATAGTACGGATGGGGGACAGAGCGTTGAGCGCATTAACAGCGGTGACGGTGATGATGGTGGAGCAGTTGGGGTTGGAGATGATGCCCTTGTGCCACTTTACGTCCTCGGGGTTGACCTCGGGAACGATCAGAGGAACGTCATCTCTGAGGCGGAATGCGGAGGAGTTATCCACAAAGACCGCGCCGGCCTTGACAATAGCGGGAGCAAAGCGCTCGGCAATGTCATTTTCAGCTGCGCCCAGAACGATGTCCACACCCTCAAAGGCCTCGTCGCAGGCCAGCTGGATGGTCACATCCTCGCCCTTAAACTTCAGGGTCTTGCCTGCGCTGCGCTTGCTGGCCAGAGGAACCAGCTTGCCTACGGGGAAGTTTCTCTCTTCCAGAATGTTGATCATTTCCTGTCCCACGGCACCGGTGGCACCCAGAACAGCTACGGTATACTTTTTCATATTATTTGCCTCCTTATAAGATAGCAGGTTTGGTCGAAACACTGCGTTTGGAGTTTGCTTACTTGATAAAGCTGTTGTACAGCACACGGATGGCGTCTGCGAAGTCGTCGTTTTCCACGCCGAAGATGATATTCAGTTCGTCGGGTCCCTGGTTGATCATACGGATGTTGATGCCGGCCTCACCCAGCGCAGCAAAGATCTTGCCGGATACACCGGGGCGGAAGGCCATCCGGTGGCCCACAGCGGCAACCACGGCGATATGATCCAGTACGCTCAGATCATCCGGCTCTACCTCCTGCTGGATCTCAGCCAGGATGCTGTACAGATGGGGAGCAATGGTTGCGGTGGGAACTACCAGAGATACATTGTCGATGCCGTTGGGGACGAAGTCCACGGAGATATTGTAGCGCTCCAGTACGGACAGAACTCTGCGCAGAACACCTACCTGGCTGGTCATACCGCGCTTGAACATGGTGATGATGGAGAAGTCCTTCTTGCCGGTGATGCCGGTGATGACCCGGTTAGGATCGGTCTCGGTCTCGAAATCCTCCTGGATAATGGTACCGGGATGGTCGGGGTCGTTGGTGTTGCGGATGTTCAGAGGGATGTTCTTCTCCCTGACCGGGAAGATGGTCAGCTCGTGAAGCACCTGCGCGCCTGCATAGCTCAGCTCACGCAGCTCGTCATAAGTAACCTCGGGGATGGGCTGGGGATTTTCTACGATACGGGGGTCAGCCATCAGAATACCGGACACGTCGGTCCAGTTCTCGTATACGTCCGCGTTCAGAGCAGCCGCTGCCAGAGAACCGGTGATATCGCTGCCGCCACGGGAGAAGGTGCGGATGGAACCGTTGGGCATCACACCGTAGAAACCGGGGGTAACGATGCCCATACCGGGGGTGTGAAGTGCCTCCAGTGCAGGATAGGAAGCGCCCTTATCCACAGTGCCGTCCATATTGAACTTGACCCAGTCGGCGGCGTCCACAAACTGGAAATTCAGCAGGGCGGCCATCAGCTTGGCGGAGAAATACTCGCCGCGGCTGACCAGTTCGTCCTGGGAGATCTTTTTGGCGTCCAGCTTTTCCTTCAGGGCGTCAAAGTCGGACTCCAGATCCAGCTGGATACCCAGTTCGTCGCGCACTTCCAGATAGCGGGAACGAATCATATCGAATACGGGGGTGCAGTCCACACCGTACTGAATGTGGGCATAGCACAGATACAGCAGGTCCGTGATCTTATGGTCACCGCTGAAACGCTTGCCGGCGGCAGAAACCACCACCACACGGCGGGCCTTGTCGGCCAGAATAATGTCCCGTACCTTCCGGTACTGGCCGGCGTCTGCCATAGAGGAGCCGCCAAATTTGCTAACTTTCAACATAAGTCCCTACGTCCTTCCTAATTTGGGATGGGGTTTAAGCAGGCATTGCTGCAATGAATGCTTCGGGGTTTGCTTTCAGCCACTGATGCATAGCCTCCACGCACACAGGCTTGGTGACCACGGCGTCGTTCCAGCGCTCCTGACAGTTCTCTTCCAGCCAGGCATCGGTCGCGCCGCTGACATAGTAGCGAAGCTCGTCGGTGTTCTTTGCGCTGACCTTTCCGCCGTAGACACTGTAAAAACCCTTGCCGGCCAGAACGTCGGCACAGTCCTGCACTACATTGTATGCGGTGGGGTAGCGGCCTGCGCCCTGACCGTAGAAACTCATCCGGTCGGAGGCGGAGCCAACGAAGGTGATCAGATTATAGTTGGCAGGAACGGCAGATTCCGGCTCCCCGAGGGGAACCAGGGTGGGCTGCACGTAGGCGGAGATATTGCCGTCTGCCCACTTGCCGGTGGAGATCAGCTTACAAACCAGGCCGTGGGCGGTGAAGTTCTCCACATCGGATGCCTTGATATGACGGATACCGGCGGCAGGAACGGAGTCCTTTTCCAGACTGACACCGAAGGCGATATTGGAAGACAGGATCACCTTGTGCCAGGTGTCGATGCCGTCCACGTCGGTGGTGGGGTTGGCCTCCGCATAGCCCAGAGCCTGTGCCTGGGACAGCGCGTCGGCATATGTGAGACCCAGACGGGTCATAGAGTCCAGGATGTAGTTGCAGGTGCCATTCATAATGCCGCCCACCCGGGTGATGGTCTGCATACGGCGGGCACGCTCCAGTTCGCTGAGCCAGCCGATACCGCCGCCCACAGCCGCGGTGCAGCGGAAGCACAGTCCCTTTTCCTTTGCCAGGGGGATCAGCTCGTCATAGAATGTGGCAACCAGAGCCTTGTTGGAGGTGACGATGTTTTTGCCTGCCTCCATTGCGGCACGGACAAATTCATAGGCTGGATGCAGACCGCCCATAGCTTCCACTACGGTGTCGATGGTCTCGTCGCCGATGATCTGCTGAAAATCCTTTGTAACGGTAGCGTCGGACAGTGTCACATCTTCCAGGCACAGCACCTTTGCTACCTGCATATCACTGCGTTCCCGGGTCAGATCGTATACACCTCTGCCCACAACGCCAAAACCAAGCAGACCAATTTTCATCTTTTCTTCCTCCTCTTTTTCTCTTCCTCGCAGAAAGGGATTTAAACGGGAAAACCCTTGCATTTTGATGCGTTTCAGTATATCATATACCTTATCAAATTGCAATAGTGCCAAAAAAACAAGTATTTGTCACATATGGCTTTAATTTTGTGCAGTTGGTAAAAAATGAAAAGGATCATTCCCTGGAGGTTCGTATGTTTTATCATTCTACCCGTGATCACACCCATTTGGTGGACAGCGCCCAGGCTGTGCTGTCCGGTCTGGCACCCGACGGGGGCCTGTATGTACCCCAGCAGCTTCCTACGCTGGATGTGGAGCAATGCCTGGGTAAAAACACTATGGATATGGCGGCGCAGATCATTGGCGCGCTGCTGCCGGATATTGAGAATATGCCCCAGCTGGTACACCGGGCTTATACCGGCAAGTTCCAGACAGAAGAGCTGACCCCTACTGTGGATACCGGTAAGTTTACGGTGCTGGAGCTGTTCCGTGGCCCTACCTCTGCCTTTAAAGACGTGGCTCTGTGTATGCTACCCCAGCTGCTGACCGCTGCCAAAACCCAGAAGGGTATGGACGAGGATATTCTGATCCTGACCGCCACCTCCGGCGACACCGGAAAGGCTGCTCTGGCAGGTTTTGCCGATGTACCCGGTGTGAAGATCTGTGTGTTCTATCCCCACGGCGGCGTGTCCGCTGTCCAGAGGGCACAGATGGTGACCCAGGAGGGCAATAACGTGGCGGTGTGCGCGGTGGAGGGCAATTTTGACGATGCCCAGACCGGCGTGAAGAATATTTTTGCGGCCGCGGAAAACGGCCGTCTGCCCGGGGGCAACCGCTGCCGTCTGTCCACTGCCAATTCCATCAATATCGGTCGGCTGGCACCCCAGGTGACCTACTACTTCAAGGCCTATGGGGACCTTTTGAAGCGGGGTCAGATCCGGATGGGGGACAAGGTAAATTTCTGTGTTCCCACCGGCAATTTCGGCGACATCCTGGCAGGCTGGCTGGCAAAGAAGCTGGGCCTTCCCGTGGGTACGCTGGTCTGCGCGTCCAATGCCAATAACGTGCTGACGGACTTTATCCGCACCGGTACATATGACCGCCGCCGCCCCCTGTATAAAACCACTTCTCCTTCCATGGATATTCTGGTGTCTTCCAATCTGGAGCGGCTTTTGTATCTGCTCAGCGGCGACACGGCGCTGGTTGCATCTTTGATGGCGCAGCTGAATACCCAAGGGTATTACACCGTGCCGGAGGCCCTTCTGCAGGCTATCCAGGTTCAGTTCTGGGCGGGCTGCTGTGACGATGCCGGTGCCGATGCCGTGATGGGCAAGGTCTGGAAAGAGCAGCGCTACCTCTGCGATCCCCATACCGCCGCGGGCTGGGCCGTTGCGGAGGATTATGTAAACCAGACGGGAGACAAGCGTCCTATGGTGGTGCTGTCCACCGCATCCCCTTATAAGTTCCCCGCCGCTGTTCTGGACGCCATTGGTGGCGATACCCGGGGAGACGAATTTACCCAGATGGAACGGTTGGAGGC
>JAZQDH010000026.1:0-25525 GCA_045546655.1 Faecousia sp. | reverse complement strand
TCCCCTCCCAAATAACAGGAGGGGATTGCTTGTATCTTAGTACATACCTGCACCGGCTGCGGCTGCGTTCATAGCAGCGTCAGCGGCGGGGTTGGGCTGGTCAGCAACCAGGCTCTCGGTGGTCAGCACGCAGGCAGCGATGGAAGCCGCATTCTCCAAAGAGGAGCGGGTGACCTTGGTGGGATCCACGATGCCGCTGCCGATCATATCCACGTATTCCTCGGTGTAGGCATTGTAGCCGTAGCCCACCTTGCCGCAGCTGCGGATCTTCTCGTAGACCACACTGCCGTCCACGCCGGCGTTCTGGGCGATCTGACGGATGGGGGCCTGCAGAGCGGTGGCAATGATCTTCGCGCCGGTCTTCTCGTCGCCGGACAGGGTGGCGACCAGCTCTTCCACAGCCTGGATGGCGTTGACCTGTGCGGTGCCGCCGCCGGCCACGATGCCCTCTTCCACGGCTGCGCGGGTAGCGTTCAGGGCATCCTCAACACGCAGCTTCTGCTCCTTCATAGCGACCTCGGTCTGTGCGCCGACCTTGATAACTGCCACGCCGCCAGCCAGCTTTGCCAGACGCTCCTGGAGCTTTTCACGGTCGTAGTCGGAGGTGGTGGTGGCGATGGACGCACGGATCTGATGTGCCCGGGCATTGATTGCGTCGGGCGTGCCGTCGCCGTCCACGATGGTAGTAGCATCCTTGGTCACGACGATCTGACGGCAGTGGCCCAGGTCGCTCAGCTGGGTCTCAGGCAGTTCCATATTCAGCTGGCTGGAGATCACGGTGCCGCCGGTCAGGATAGCAATATCCTGCAGCATTTCCTTGCGGCGGTCGCCGAAGCCGGGTGCCTTGACACAGACAACGTTGAAGTTGCCACGCAGACGGTTCACCAGCAGGGTTGCCAGTGCGTCGCCTTCCACGTCCTCAGCCACGATCATCAGCTTCTTGCCAGCCTTGACGATGGGCTCCAGGATGGGCAGGATCTCCTGAATGGTGACGATCTTCTTATCGGTGATCAGAATATAAGCGTCGTCCAGGACGGCTTCCATCTTGTCGGTGTCGGTGACCATGTAGGGGGAGATGTAGCCACGGTCGAACTGCATACCTTCCACCACATCCAGGCCGGTCTCAGCGGTCTTGGACTCTTCGATGGTGATGACACCCTCAGTGCCCACCTTTTCCATAGCCTCTGCGATCAGAGCGCCGATAGCCTCGTCACCGGAGGAAACAGTACCAACTCTTGCGATGTCCTCAGAACCGTTCACGGGCACGGAGTGCTCCTTAATGGCGGCAACAGCGGCCTCAACAGCCTTCTCGATGCCCTTGCGCATAACCATGGGGTTTGCGCCTGCGGACAGGTTCTTCAGACCCTCACGGGTGATGGCCTGGGCCAGAACGGTAGCGGTGGTGGTGCCGTCGCCGGCCACATCGTTGGTCTTGGTGGCTACCTCACGGATCAGCTGTGCGCCCATATTCTCAAAAGCGTCCTCCAGCTCCACTTCCTTGGCGATGGTAACACCGTCGTTGGTAACCAGGGGAGCGCCGAACTTGCGGCCCAGAACCACATTGCGGCCCTTGGGACCCAGGGTGACCTTAACGGTATCGGCCAGCTGGTCAATACCGGACTGCAGCTTCTTGCGAGCTTCCTCGCCGTAAATAATCATCTTTGCCATAATCGATTCTCCTTACGATGGAAATTAGTCGGTGACGACAGCCAGAAGGTCGTCCTGCTTCACGAACTTGTAATCTGCGCCGTCCAGCTTGATGTCGGTGCCGGCAAAGCTTGCCACCACGACCTTATCGCCGGGCTTGACAGTAACGGTCACGTCCTTGGTGCCGGGGCCTGCGCTGACCACTTCATAGATGCCGGACTTTTCCTTAGCTGCAGCAGCCAGGATGATGCCGGATGCGGTGGTCTCCTCAGCCTCTGCGGCCTTGAGCAGGATGTTGTCTGCCATAGGTTTCAGTTTCATAACTTATCCTCCATATACGGTCTGTATTTAGATTGCAGGGATACTGCATATATCTACGGATTTTGTTAGCACTCTTAACTTTTGAGTGCTAACTGCATTATCATAACCCATATGCCATAAAAAATCAAGCTTTATTTGGGGTTTTTCTATGAAATCTTTGTAACATTTTTCCTGTATTTCACAGCAACGCTCCGGGGAGACTCCCCGGAGCGCAGGTTTATTCCTATCAAAACGGGATCAGCACAGCTTGGCGCCGGCGGGGATGGCATCATCGATCATAACCAGATTCAGCTTTTCCTCGCCCTTTTCCGTATGCACGGCGCTCAGCAGCATACCGCAAGACTCTCTGCCCATCATCTTTCTGGGGGGCAGGTTGGTGATGGCCACCAGGGTCTTGCCGATCAGCTCTTCCGGCTTGTAGTACTTGGCAATTCCGGACAGGATCTGCCGGTCAGTGCCGGTGCCGTCGTCCAGGGTGAACTGCAGCAGCTTGTCGCTCTTCTTTACATTCTGGCAGTCTTTGACCTTCACCGCCCGCAGATCAGACTTGCAGAAGGTGTCAAAATCCACATTTTCCTGGGCATAGGGCTCGATCTCCAGGGCAGGCAGGGCGGCCTTTGCCTTGGCGGCATTGAACGCCTCGATTTCTTCCATCTTCTTAGCCATATCCAGGCGGGCAAACAGGATCTGTGCCTCACCCAGCGCCTTGCCCGGCTCCATAGCGCCGAAGGCGCGCAGGCTCTCCAGGCCGCCGTTTTCCACGTTCAGCTGGCTCAGGATCTTTGCGGCAGTATCGGGCAGAAAGCTCTCCAGGGCGATGGCGGCAAAGCGGATGGACTCCAGCAGGTTGTACAGCACCGTACCCAACCGGTCCTTCTTGCTTTCGTCCTTGGCCAGAGCCCAGGGCATAGTCTCGTCGATATACTTGTTGGCACGGCGCAGCAGCACGAAGATCTCGTCGATGGCATCGGCCACCTTCAGCTCGTTCATCTTGGCCTCCACCTTACCGGGCATTGCCAGGGCCACAGCCTTCAGCTCCTCATCCAGAGCCTCGGTTGCAGTGGGCGCGCAGACCACGCCTCCAAAGTACTTGCCCTGCATTGCGATGGTACGGTTGACCAGGTTGCCCAGCACATTGGCAAGCTCAGAGTTGATGCGCTCAATGATCAGCTCGTAGGTCATAATGCCGTCTGCGGCGAAGGGCATCTCGTGCAGCACGAAGTAGCGGATCGCGTCCACACCGAACAGCTCTACCAGGTCGTCCGCGTAGATCACGTTGCCCAGGGACTTGGACATCTTGTCGCCCTTGACCAGCAGCCAGGGATGGCCGAACACCTGCTTGGGCAGGGGTTCGCCCATGCTCATCAGGAAAATAGGCCAGTAGATGGTGTGGAAGCGGACGATGTCCTTGCCGATCAGATGCAGATCCGCAGGCCAGAACTTTTTATACTGCTGGGAATGGTTGCCGTCGGGGTCATAGCCGCAGAAAGTGATATAGTTGCTCAAGGCAACCAGCCACACGTAGCTGACGTGGCCAGGGGCAAAATCCAGGGGAACGCCCCAGGTGAAGCTGGAACGAGATACGCACAGATCCTGCAGGCCGGGCTTGAGGAAGTTGTTGATCATCTCGTTTTTCCGGCTTTCGGGCTGGATAAACTCAGGATGCTCCTCAATATACTGCATCAGCTGGTCGGCGTACTTGCTCATCTTGAAGAAGTATGCCTCTTCCTCCGCGTCCACGCACTCACGGCCGCAGTCAGGGCATTTGCCGTCCACCAACTGGCTCTCGGTCCAGAAGGACTCACAGGGTGTGCAGTACTTGCCCTCGTATTTGCCCTTATAGATATCGCCCTTTTCGTACATCTTCCGGAAGATCTTCTGGACCTTTTCCTTATGCTCCGGGTCGGTGGTACGTACAAAGCGGTCATAGGTGGTGTTCATCAGATCCCAGATGTCCTTGATCTGGCCGGCCACATTGTCCACATACTCCTGGGGGGAGATGCCGGCGGCCTCGGCCTTCTGCTGGATCTTGAGGCCGTGCTCGTCGGTGCCGGTCTGGAAATACACATCGAAGCCGGCCTGGCGCTTATAACGGGCAATGGCATCGGCCAAAACGATCTCGTAGGTGTTGCCGATATGGGGCTTTGCCGAGGTGTAGGCAATTGCCGTGGTTATATAATAAGGTTTCTTTTCGCCCATTTTCATTCCTCCTAAAAATAAAAAATCGCCCTTGCTGAGCAAGGACGATAAAAACTACCGTGGTACCACCTTGATTCTCGTCAGCACACAAGCCACACCGCTCCATTTCCTGCAAGCAGAAAATTCCGCCAGTGGCTTGGCATCTCCTCTTCCCCACAAAGGCCATCCGCCTTTGCGGGAGCCCCATTTCAGAGCTGAAGAATACAGACGACTCAAAACGCGATAACGGGCGCACCCGGGAATGCCTACCTATCGACACTCCAGCTCCAAGGCCATCTTCTGCCAGCTCCTGCCTGCCCGCTCCCACCTGCCCGGGCTCTCTGAAGGCATTCTGCCGCGTACTCTCCTCTTCACAGCTTTTATCCATTGTACTTGCCATTATAGCCCCAAAACAAGGGTTTTGTCAACACCTTATTCCAAATTCTGCTTTCTGGTCAGAAGCCGGGCCACCGCCACGGCGCTGATGCCGGCTGTCAGCTTTCCTACGATCACTGCCGGCAAGAATTCCGGGGAGAAACCGGCGGTGAACCCCATATGGTCACCGAACACAAAGGCCGCCGACACGGCAAAGGCGATGTTTACCACTTTGCCCCGGTCGTCCATATCCTTGACCATTCCCAGGGTCGCAATGGAATTGGCAAGGCTGGCAACCAAACCGGCCGCGGCGGTGTCGTTGATGCCCAGCACCTTTCCCAGCTTCAGAAGAGGCTTTTTAAGCACCTTCGTCAGCACCAATACCAACGGAAACGCGCCTGCCAGCACGATAGCGATAGCACCCACGGTCTGAAAACCGTCGGAAAGGGGTGCAAGGCCGGGAATCAGGGCAATTCCTGTAAGGCTCTCAAAAATAGCGGCGGCAAGACCCAGGGTGATCACAGCGATCACACCTTTTCCGAAAATGCCGAAGCCTTTGATCATAGCTCCCTCCCATTTCCACAGGCCTAGGGCGATCAGACCGCCGATGAGTACAATGGGCAGGGTATTGCGCAGGACCATCCCAAGGCCGAACCCGGCGGTGATACCGCCAGCGATCAGTCCGATGGGGATGGTGACGATTCCGGCCAGCACGCCCTTTGCCAAAAAGGGTCTGTCCTCCGGCCGCAGGATCCCCATTGCCACCGGGATGGTGAAGACGATGGTAGCGCCCATCATACTGCCGCACAGCACACCCCCAAACAGCGCCGCCTGGGGATCTGTGGTCATTTGTTGAGCCAGAGCGCCGCCGCCCATATCGCAGGCCAGGATGGTACCTGCAAACATAGCCGGATCTGCTCCCAAAAACCGGAACACCGGCACTACCACCGGCCGCAGAAGTCCTGCCAGTACCGGTGCCAGGGAGATGATGCCCAGCATAGCCATTGCCAGAGAGCCCATAGCCAGGATGCCGTCCTCAAACTCCTTGCCCAGACCCAGTCGGTTGCCCAAAATCCGGTCCACTCCGCCAGCCAGGGCAAACAAGGCCATCACCCAGATCAGAATCTCGTGTATCTGCATTACCGTTCCTCCGGATCCAGGATCGCCACCACCACTGCGTCCACCGGGGCATCCATACAAAATTTTGCCGCCGGAGAACCGGTGACCAACAGCACCTTATCTCCCGTTCCGGCCCCTACCTGGTCCGCCGCCACAACCTCGCCCTGGGGCGTACGCACCACCAGAAATGTCTGTCCCATCAGACATTGGGCCTTTCTGCTGGACCATACGGCCCCCGTTACTGTTCCAATCTTCAATCCGATCCCTCCAAAATCTCCCGGGCCAGGGGTGTCAGCACCGATCCGGGCACAGGTCTTCTTCCGGCCTGCCGGAGCATACGGGCCTCCTGGGCGGTGATCAGCTTCTTCTGACCACCGTCCACAAACAAAATGCCCCAGTTTTTCAGCTGCCGGTAGCTGGCCGCAAGGCTGGCGGCCAGAGCCCGGTTTTTGCCCACCTGGGGCAGGCCCGGCGTGTACAGGACCACGGATTTTCCGTCGGCCAGTGCCTCCAGCACCCGGTCCTCGCCAAAACACAGTGCCTGGGCCAGGGTCAGCGAACCGATGACCACCGCATCGTAGGGGGCCTCCCCCACATACTCATATCCCAAAACCACCGGCGGTTCCTGACCCACCAGCAGGGCCCGGCTCATGTGAGGATCCTCCCCAAGTCATCCTTCTGGAATCCGCAGGCATTGGCCTCATCGTAATCCAGGTGGACACTGGTGCAGAAAGAGGGATGGACCCGGACCACCAGCTGGTCGAACACCACAGGGCGGCTGGTGACGGTCTGCAGTTTTACCACCTGCTTGTCCTTCACGCCGAACCGCTCCGCGTCCCGGGGATTCATATGGATGTGCCGCTGGGCGGCCATCACCCCCTGGGTAAGCTCCACCCGGCCGTGGGGTCCTTCCAGCACTGCCCCCGGCGTGCCTGCCACATCTCCGGACAGCCGGACGGGAACCTGGATGCCCAAGGTTCTGGCATCTGTCAGGGACACCTCCACCTGAGCCTGGGGGCGCTCCGGTCCCAGCACCGCCACATTGCGAAATTCCCCCTTAGGCCCTTTCACCGTCACCCGTTCCTTGGCCACATACTGTCCCGGCTGGGACAGCTCCCGGCTGGGAGTCAGTCCGTGGCCGAACAGGGCCACCGCCTGCTCTTTAGTCACATGCACATGCCGTCCGGATGCCTCCAGCGGTACAAACAGCGCCTCAATGACCCGCTGGGTCACTTCCTGTATATCCATTTTTATCCCTCATTTCCCGTTTTAGCTGGATCATAATCAGATACAGCAGGCTGCTAAGCCGGTTCATACCCTGGATCAGATCCTGCCGCTGCAGTCCCTCCTCCGTAAGGAAGGCCCTCACCGCCCACAGTTCCGCCTGCCGGGCCGCGCAGCGGGCCCGGTTTATCAGCAGCAGCAGCTCCCCATCGGCTGCCGAGGGCATAAAATGGGGCTGGCCGTAGTAGTCCTGGGGCCGGTGGGAACGGCTTCGGATCTCCTCCTGGGACATATCCCCCAGATCCCCGGGCTGCACCGGCTCATTCATTACCTCCCGGCTCAAAAGCTTCCGGGACGTGTCCAATACCTGCTGCAGCTGCTCCCGCCAGGGGTTGTGTGCCTTGCAGACGCACAGCAGCAGCTCCGCCTGGAGGGTATCCACCGCCCCCCGGAAGCCGATCCGGGGGTGAGTCTTGTCCACCAACAGATCTCCCTGCAGATGGGTCATATGCTCCGGCTTATCCTCCACATATCCGCCACCCAGAAGCCTGTACCGCTGGGGTCTGGCCTGCTGGGCAGGCAATATTTGAATCCGCTCCCGGGCCAGCCAGTCCCGGGCATCGGAGGTCAGCTGATGGCCTTTGCCCAGATAGAACACCCGTTTCCCATCCCGGGCACGGATGTTCTCCTGGACCGCCTGTCTGGTATAAAGCATTACTTGGCGTTATTCTGGGTCTGGCTCAGACGGCCGTGGGGCAAAATGGCATCCACCTCTGTGTGGGGCCGCGCGATCACGTGCACGGAGATCAGCTCGCCCACCTTTTCCGCAGCTGCCGCGCCTGCGTCCGTAGCGGCCTTCACAGCGCCCACGTCGCCCCGGACCATCACGGTCACCAGGCCGCCGCCTACCTGCTCCTTGCCCACCAGCTGTACATTTGCGGACTTGACCATTGCGTCCGCTGCCTCAATGGCGCCGATCAGGCCCTTGGTTTCGATCATACCCAGAGAATTTGTGTTCATAAGAATCTTCCTTTCCGTTTTTGGTTGTCCCATTTATCCCAGCCGCTCCAAAATCTTTGCTGTGATCCGTTCCACCAGCTCGTCCGTCACATCCCGGCTGTCCTTCTTAGGCAGCTGGCCCGTCCCCCAGGCCACCCGGCGGATGTTCAAAAGATCCATAGGGGAGATGTTGTTGGAGGAACTGCTGCCGCCTACCGCGCCGCAGCCCAGGGTCAGCGCCGGGAACAGCCCTGTGGTTGCACCGATGCCGCCCAGGGCTGCCGGGGTGTTCACCAGGAACCGGGACACGGGGATGTGCCGGGCGAATTTGCGTACCACATTTTCATCCCGGGCATGCATAGCAAAGGTGTGTCCGCTGCCCTCGTGCTTGAGCACCTCCACCGCTTTTTCCAGCACCGCGTCCTCGCTGTCCATTACAAAAAAGGCCAGCACCGGACACAGTTTTTCCATAGAATAGGGCCGGGTCGGGCCGGCCTCCTGCTCCCGGGCCACCAGGATCTTTGTGCCCTGGGGTACAGAAAAGCCCGCTTTTTGGGCCAGTTCCTTAGCGCTTCTGCCTACGATATCCGGACTCAGCGTGCCGTTTGGCCGGAACAGATAGCCGGCCAGGCGGCCTGCCTGTTCCTTATCCATAAAGTAAAAGCCCTTGGCACTTGCCTTGCGCTTCAGCTCCTGCTCCTGGGTGCACTCCACGATGATGCTCTGTTCCGACGCGCATACCGTGCCGTTGTCAAAGGTCTTGGAGCGCAAAATGTCCTCCAACGCCTGATCCATATCCCCGGAGGGGTGGATATACACCGGGCCGTTGCCCGCTCCCACGCCGATGGCAGGCTTGCCGGAGGAGTAGGCCGCCTTCACCATAGCCGGGCCGCCGGTGGCCAGGATCAGCTTCACCGGTTCTGCCGTCATCAGCTCCTGGCAGCCGGCCATAGAGGGAATGCCCAGACAGCTGACCGCACCCTCCGGCGCACCGGCGGCGCAGGCTGCCTTGGATACGATCTCCGCCGCCCGCAGGGTACACAGCAATGCCTTGGGGTGGGGCGAAAACACGATGGAATTGCCGCTTTTCAGGGCGATCAGAGATTTATAACACACCGTGGAGGTAGGATTGGTGCTGGGAACGATGGCAGCGATCACGCCCACCGGCACCGCCACCTCCCATAGCTTTTCCTGTTTGTTTTCCGATAATACACCTACGGTCTTCATATCCTTGATGGCGCTGTACACGGTCTGGGAGGCAAATACATTTTTGGTGATCTTGTCCTCCACATTGCCAAAGCCTGTCTCCCGCACCGCCATCTCCGCCAGTTCCAGGGCGGAGGCGGCAAAGGCTTTGGCTACCGCCTCTACGATGGCATCCAGCTGCTGCTGGCTCATAGCGCCCAGTATGATCTGGGCCTTTTCCGCTTTCCTTGCAAATTCCCGGGCCTGCTGCCGGGCCTTTAAGTCCTTATCCAGTTCCATTGTTTCACCTTTCCTTAGGTTCTGCCGCCACCGCTTCCACCGCCTTCAGAAAGGCAGCGCAGGCACTTTCACAGGCAGACTGACTGCCCCGCAGCAGTCCGCCGCCGAAATTTGTCTCAGAGGGGGGCGCGTATAGTTTACATAACTCCACGTCCGCCGCTTTTAAGGCAAAATCCATCGCGTACATACTCTCCAATGGGGGCGCGATCAGATAGGCCAGGGGTGTCCCCTCCGGTACACCGGCCTCCTTTGCCAGGAAGCTGCCGCAACGGCTGACCGTATGAGCAAGGCAGGGCACATCCCCTACTTGCTCAAAGCCTATCCGCTCCAGAGCCCCCAGCGCCGCCTCCATACCGCTGCGGACCGTCCCCGGGGTAGGTCCTGCCAGAATGCCAATCACCTCACCGGCATAGGGGGTGGTGGCATTGGCCGCTCCGGCATAGAAGCTGCGGCCGTAGCATACCTGCACATCCGCCGCCTTGGTGGCCTCATCCAGAGCGATATAGGTGGCATCGTCGCAGTCGGTGGTGAGCATGCCCAGGCAGGGGTAGCCCTTGGGCGCACCCAGTTTTTTGCACAATTCTGCCGTCACGCTGGAAAGATAGCGCACCGCCAGCACCTTTACGGGGATCATACCGTTCCCTCCAGATGCAAGCCCACGCCGGACACCTTCTTTTTCAGAATGGTGTCGATCAGCTCCGCCACATAGGCACCGGCCTCCACCGCAGGCGTACCCTGGGCGTGGATGTTGCTGACCACGGTGCGGCTGGATTCGCTGACACCGGTATGGGGTTTGTAGGTGATATATGCGGACATACTCTTGTCCGTCACCAGGCCGGGCCGCTCACCCACCAGCACACATACCAATTCACAGCCGGTCACATCTCCCACCGCGTCGCCGGCGCCTACCCGGCAGTAACGGACGAACAGGGGCGTTCCGGTCTGGATATTGCGCAGCTTCAGTCCATCCCGGATGGCCGCAAGGCAGTCTATGGCGTTGTGCTCGATGGCGGCGGAGGAAAGGCCGTCGCCCACCACGATCTGCACCCGGGGGGCATTGGGAACAGCCTGCTTGATCCGCTCCTGCATTTCCTTACTGAAACAGCGGCCCTTGTCCGGCCGGGTCAGATACTCGTCCTTATCCTTGCACTGGGTCTGCACCGGCACCAGACCGTTTTCCTGGGCGAAGTTCTCCCGAACCTGAGAGAACACCGCGTCCTGAGCTGCCGCATGATCCGCCCGGAAGCGCAGCATCGTCAGTGTCTTATACCGGGGGCCTGCCCGTCCGCTGGCCAGCCGGGCAGGGGTGCGTTCCTTCAGCCGGGCAAAGCCTTCCTTATCCTTGGCATTTTCCTGCAGGTACAGCTTGCGCAGATCCAGCTTGGTCACATCCTCCACAAAGTCCCCAGGATGACAGCCCATATCCTGGGGCTGAGGGCCGGGCTGGGTGGGGGTGTAGACGCCCTTTGCCATAGGTTCTTTGTCCATTGTCTTTAGTATCTCCGCAACCATTGCGGACAATTCCTGTTTGTTCACCGCACTGCCTCCTTAAAACAAAAGACTGGAGCCGTCGCCGGCCTTGGCCGTGAGCTTTCCGTCTTCCACAAATCCCATCTTCTCCAGCCACTGCTGGAACTCCGGGATGGCGGTCTTGCCGGTGAGCTGACGCAGGGCGGCGGTCTCCCGGAAACCGGTGGTCTGGTAGTTGAGCATAATGTCGTCCCCGTGGGGAATGCCCATAAAGTAATTGCACCCGGCCACCGTCAGCAATGTGGCCAGATTCTCGATGTCATTCTGGTCTGCCTTCATATGGTTGGTATAGCAGCAGTCGCAGCCCATAGGGATACCTGTGAGCTTGCCCATAAAGTGGTCCTCCAGACCCGCTCTGGTGACCTGCCGGGCATCGTAAAGGTACTCCGGACCGATGAAGCCCACCACCGTATTCACAAGGAACGGCTGGAACCGTTTGGCAAAGCCGTAGCAGCGGGCCTCCATAGTCACCTGGTCTGCGTTATGGTGGGCATTGGAGGACAGCTCCGAGCCCTGGCCGGTCTCGAAGTACATCACATTGGGGCCTTCCGAAGTGCCCTCTTTCAGAAGCAGGTCCCTTGCCTCCTGCAGGGTATCACCGGAGAAGCCAAAGGCCTCGTTGCCCTTCTGGCTGCCGGCGATGGACTGGAAGATCAGATCGCAGGGAGCGCCCTGGCGCACCGCCTTCATCTGGGCCGTCACGTGGGCCAGCACACAGATCTGAGTGGGGATTTCCCAGCGCTCCTGGATCTCCTTAAACCGGCGCAGCACCTTGCCCACCTGCTCGGGAGAATCCGTCACCGGATTCAGACCGATCACCGCGTCACCGGCACCGAAGCTGAGTCCCTCCAGGGTGGAGGCGGTGATGCCGTCCGGGTCGTCGGTGGTGTGGTTGGGCTGCAGACGGCAGCTCAATGTGCCGGGCAGGCCGATGGTGGTGTTACAATGGGCGGTAACCGGCATCTTCTGGGCGGCGTAGATCAGATCCAGGTTGCTCATCAGTTTACACACCGCCGCCACCATCTCACTGGTCAGACCCCGGCTTGCCTTACGGATGGCATCGGAGGTGGTGGTCTCCGCCAGGAGCCATTCCCGGAACTCCGCCACCGTCCAGTTGCGTAGCTTTTCGTAGGCTTTTTCATTCACGTCATCCTGGATGATCCGGGTGACCTCGTCCTCCTCGTAGGAAACCACAGGATTCTCCCGCAGGTCTCCCAGGGTCAGTGCGGAAAGAACGACCTTGGCGGCCACCCGCTCCTGAGCCGTCTCCGCCGCCAGACCTGCCAGCTTATCGCCGGTCTTCTCCTCGTTGGCCTTGGCCAGCACTTCCTTTACATCTTTAAATGTGTAGGTTTTTCCCAACAATGTGGTTTTTAATTTCATAGATCCTCATTCCCTCACAGTACGAGTGTTTTGATCACCACCGGCATAGCAGGGCCTATGGGCATACCGATATCCAGATAGCTGTCCCGGTCCAGATCCAGTCCGTCCAGGCAGACGCAGTTTCTGTCCGGTGCCAGCAGCGCCAGCACCTGTCCCAGAGCCTTGGCCATATCATACCCCAGGCACACATACAGATCCCTCTGGCCCGCGCCCTCCAGGATCTGCTGGGCCAGCACCCGGATCTGCGTGTACCCCGCATTGGCAAATCCGGGCATTGCCAGAACACCCGGCCCATCCAGTGCCGCCAGGCCCTGGGCAATGGCCTGGGGTGTCACCTGGTCCATATCCCGAAAAGCCACCACCGGCAGATTTTTTTTTGGCAGCTGGATGCCCCGCAGATATACCGTGCTGCCGGACAGCTGGGTGCTGTGGCAGCCGGCCCCCATCACCGTGGCCCGGATGGTGTGGTTTCCCAACCGGTACGCCCCGGCGCATAGGGCACTTTGCCGGATGGCCTGTCCCAGCAAGGGGCCGAGATCCCCATAGGCATCCCAGTTTGTTTCCGTTTCGATGCAGTCCGCCACGCCTCCGGAAAAGGAGATCACCTGGGGACGCACCGGCTCCCAGGGCGTAGCCTCCCGGGTCATGAGAGCCGAATAGGTGTCATCCGGCGGCAGAAGACCTGCCGCCATTTCCAGAGCACGGCACAAAAGCTGCGCTATCTGGTCTAACTGGGCCTTTTCCGCCCCATCTCCGGGGCGCAGATGGGTCAGCGATTCCAGAACCGGTGACAGATAGGTGATCCCGCCGCCGCTGTGCTTGATCAGCCTGCCGCCCACGTTCAGACACCCGGTTTTGATCACCTGTCCATCTCGGATCAGAGCCAGATTGGAAGTGCCTCCCCCAATGTCCATATGGAGCACCAGCTTTCCGGACCGTCGGGATTCGGCCACCGCCCCGGCGCCCTTGGCCGCCAGCACGCTTTCCAGATCCGGCCCGGCGGTGGCTACCACGAAGTCCCCGGCCAGATGGGACACGCTTTCCAGCACCGTCCGGGCGTTTTCCTTGCGGCTGGTCTCTCCGGTGATAATCACCGCCCCTGTGTCCACATCCCGGGGGCGGATACCTGCCTTTTCATATTCCCCCAGCAAAAGCTCCCGGAGTTTCTCCCCATCCACCAGATCCTTGCCCAACAGGGGTGTAAAATGCACCGGGCTTTGGTAGACCGGCTTTCTGCCGGTAATGTCCATCCGGGGTACTGCAAAACCGGAAGCCCGGTTCTCCACCGTCAGCTCCGACACCACCATCTGGGTGGTGGTTGTACCCACGTCGATGCCCACCGAGCGCAGCGTCTTACCCAATCCCTGTCACCTGATCCAGTACCTTTCCTGCCAGTTCCCTGGTCACCGGCACCGGATTTGTCTTGCAGCAGGGGTCATTCAGCACCGCGTCCAAGATCTTCTGCCGGTTGCTGTAAACTTCCCGGGGCGGGACTCCTGCCTGGGCCAGGGTTGCAGGCATTTGCAGTTGATTTCTCAGGGTCAGCAGCCCGTTTTTCAGATTCCGTACCCCCATCACCCGGGCGCTGCCCCCCAGGCCTGCCTGCCGGGCCAGCACCGTGTACTTATCCCCGGCCGCTGGTGCGTTGTACTCCACCACCCAGGGTAGCAAAATGCCGTTGAGTCTGCCGTGAGGGATGTGGAAAATGCCTCCCAGGGCGTGGGCCATGGCATGGCACAGGCCCAGACCTGCCCCGGTGAAGGCCAGTCCCGCCATAGTAGCCGCCGTATGCACCGGCATTCTGGCGCTTCTGTCTCCCCGGAAAGACGCTTCCAAATGGGTCAGCACCCTGCAGAAGCTGTCCCTGGCCAGTGCGTCCGTAAGGGGGTTTGCCCGGTTGGATGCCAAGGCCTCCAGTGCGTGGGACAGCACATCGAAACCGCCGTCAGCCACCAGCTTGGCAGGCAGCTGTGCAAGCAGGCTGTCATCCAGGATGGCCGCGTCCGGCTGCAGGCTCTCGTCCACCAGCACCTGCTTGATGCCGTCTTTTGTGATGATGGCAAAATCCGTCACCTCCGAGCCGGAACCGGAGGTAGTGGGAACCGCCACCAGTCTTGCCTTCTCCTGGGCCAGATAGATCATAGCCTTGGCGCAGTCCATAGCGCTGCCGCCGCCCAGAGCCACCACCGTGTCCGGCCGGAAGGCATCCATCCGGGCAACCCCCAGCGCCACCAATTCCAGGGACGGGTCCGGCTCTACCCGGTCAAAGATCTCCGTTTGTTCCGCCGCTGCGCTGTCCGCAACCTGCCGGGCTACACCGTTTTTGGCGAAATAAGGGTCTGTCACCACCAGAAGGCGACGGCTTTTCAGCTCCCGCAGCTCCTGCAGCGCTCCGTGGCCTGCATATATGGTCGTTTTGCTTCCAAAAATTCGCACACTTTCACCGCCTTTTGTCCTAGCATTTCCCAAGGCGGGTGATTTATGTATGAAAAACCGGGAAAAAGTTGTAGGCAAATCAAAACAAATGTGCTATCATAAAAAGTGAGGTGACGTGCTTTGGAAGAAGAAATCAAAACAGAAGAAATCCAGCAATCTTACCAGCCCCGGCCCAAATGGCAGGTGTGGGGCGCAAGGGTGTGCCTGGTGGTATTCATCCTGGTTTTGCTGATGTACTATATGAATCTGATGCGGGGTGGCCTGTAATGCGGATACTGGGAATCGACCCGGGTTACGGCATCACCGGCTTCGGCCTGGTGGATGCCCAGCGCAACCGGTTCTCTCTTCTGCGCTGCGGTGCGATCACCACCCCGGCAGGGATGGATTTTTCCGCCCGGCTGGAGATCATATACGAAGATATGCGGAAGCTTCTGGAAATGGCTAAGCCGGACGCGGTGGCCATCGAGGAGTTGTTTTTCGGTCACAACGTGACCACCGCCATCGGCGTGGCCCAGAGCCGGGGCGTGATTCTGCTGGCCATCCGCCAGGCGGGCCTGCCGGTGTACCAATACAAGCCTATGCAGGTCAAGCAGGCCGTGGTTGGCTACGGCAATGCCACCAAGCACCAGGTGATGGATATGACCCGGCGCATCTTGAATCTGGAGCAGCTGCCCAAGCCGGATGACGCTGCCGATGCCATCGCCATCGCCCTGTGCCACGGCCGCTCGGCTACATCCCTGCTTTCCAAAATCCAAAATCCCTGAATACAGGAGGGAATCATCTTGTTATATTACGTTCGCGGGCAGGTAGCCCTGCTGGAGCCGGGCTTTGCGGTCATCGACTGCAACGGTGTGGGCTACGGTTGCCGGATCACCGCCTATACTGCCGCCCAGCTGAAGCTGGACACCCAGGCAAAACTCTACATTACCGAATCCATCCGGGAGGACGCTTTTGACCTGTACGGCTTTTCCAGCCGGGAGGAGCAGCGCTGCTATGAGCTGCTGACTACCGTCAACGGCGTAGGCCCCAAGGCCGCTGTTTCCATCCTCTCCGCAGGGCCTCAGAATGTGACCCTGGCTGTGATGACCGGCGACGAGAAGCTTCTGACCGCCGCCCAGGGTGTGGGCAAAAAGCTGGCCCAGCGGATCATTCTGGAGCTGAAAGATAAGATCGGCGGCGCAAGCGCCTCTGTGGACTTCTCCGCAGGCCCGGCAGTCAGCGTCCCTGTCCAGACCAACGCGGCGGGTCTCGCCAGCGCGGCGCTGCAGGAACTTGGTTATTCCGCAGCGGAAATCGCCGCCGCTCTGAAGGGCGCGGATCCCAACGCTACCACCGAGGAAATGGTTCGCTTCGCCCTGCGCAATATGGTTATGAAGCTGTAATACATCTGTGATTTCGGAGTTTGATTATGAGTTTGGAATTTTCTCAGGAACTGGACAGTCCCATTATCAGTCCCACCTTTGCCCCGCTGGACGCGGGGGAGATCGGTCTGCGGCCAAAACTCCTTTCCGACTATACCGGACAGGAAAAGGCCAAGGGCAACCTCTCCGTATATATCGAGGCGGCCCGCCGCAGAAATGAGCCGTTGGACCACACCCTTTTGTATGGCCCTCCCGGCCTGGGCAAGACCACCCTTGCCGGTGTCATTGCCAACGAGATGGGCGTGAATATCCGCATCACCTCCGGCCCGGCCATTGAAAAACCCGGCGATCTGGCGGCATTGCTGACCAATCTGAGCCCCGGCGACATCTTGTTTATCGACGAGATCCACCGGCTGAACCGGGTGGTTGAGGAGATTCTGTACCCGGCTATGGAGGATTTCGCCATCGACATCATCGTGGGCAAAGGCCCTTCCGCCAACTCCATCCGGCTGGATCTGCCCAAATTCACCCTGATCGGCGCCACCACCCGGGCAGGTCAGCTGTCCGCTCCCCTGCGTGACCGTTTCGGCGTGAGCCTGCGGCTGGAGCTGTATACCCCCCAGGAACTGGCCCGGATCGTGACACGCTCGGCCACCATTTTGGGTATGGATATCGACCCCCTGGGCGCTATGGAGATCGCCTCCCGGAGCCGGGGAACACCCAGAATCGCCAACCGGTTTTTGCGCCGTGTCCGGGACTTCGCCACGGTGCTGGGCAACGGCACCATCACCAAGGAATCCGCCGATCTGGCCCTGAGCCGCCTGGAGGTGGATCATCTGGGCCTGGACGTGATCGACCGCCGGATGCTCACCGCCATTATCCGCAACTACGGTGGCGGCCCGGTAGGCCTGGAGACCTTAGCCGCTACCATTGGAGAAGAGGCCATTACGCTGGAAGATGTGTACGAGCCCTATTTGATGCAGTTGGGATTCCTGACCCGGACGCCCCGTGGCCGGTGCGTCACCAACCTGGCCTACGACCACCTGCACATCCCCTACCAGGGGCAGGAACAGTTTGAGATATGATGATCGGAGGACGGTCAGGCCGTCCTCCGAAAACTTTTGTAATATTGCATAAACAGACAAAATTTTCCAGAAAAAATTTCATAAAGGATTGACAAAACTACCCCTTTTGTGTATAATCGCATTTGTGGCTGTCCTATGCCACCGAAAAGAAACAAGACCCTGCGTTAACATCCAGTCTATTTCCGACCGGCTTTCACGGGGCACAACAAACCGAAGAGAGGTAAAATCAATGTACGAAGATAAGACTTTAGTTTGCAAAGAGTGCGGCAGCGAATTTGTTTTCACCGCTGGCGAGCAGGAATTCTACGCAGAGCGTGGCTTCCAGAATGAGCCCCAGCGCTGCAAGGCTTGCCGTGACGCACGCAAGAACGCTACCCGTGGCCCCCGTGAGTTCTTCACCGCTACCTGCGCCCGTTGCGGCGGCGAGGCAAAGGTTCCCTTCCAGCCCAAGTCCGACCGTCCCGTATACTGCAGCGAGTGCTTCGCTCAGATGCGCGCAGAAGGCTAATTGAATGACCCAAAATACGGCACCGCTTTGGCGGTGCCGTTTTTGTTGTATGGGGCCGGACAACACCTCCGCCCAGCGTGCACTTCCCCGGCAACACCGACAGTGCTTGTTCATAATTTGGTTGTTTTTTGTTTTCATTCTGGTCATTCCCCGTTCAAAAGCAGCCTGTATCTTATAGACAGAAAGCGGTGGTTAGCCGAGCCACCCTTTCCCAACAGAAACCTCTTTTCTACCTCTCTTCTTTTTTATTCTCTTAAGCAAAGAAAGCCACCGCTGCGCTGCAGCGGTGGCTTTCTTGTTTTTTGATTGTTGAGAGCACCCTCAGAACAGGCCGATGCCTGCCACAACACCGATGAGAACCGCGATGGGTGCGGTTACAAAACGGGAGAAGAGAATCGCCGGTGTGGCAATTCTTGCGGTGTCGGGTTCCGCTTCACCCAGCGCGGCGGCGGTGGGTATGAAATCACAGGCGTCTGTGACAGAAATTGCGAACAACGCAGGCAGTGCCAGCGCAACAGGAACTTGGCCGGCAGCGATCATCGTACCGATCAGTGTTCCCAAAATAGACGGAACCACAGCTCCCGGTGCCAGCAGGGGGGACAGGAAGGGGATGCTGGTAATCAGGGCGAACACGATCAAGCCCATCACGCTGCCCACCAGGGGTGTCAGCAGGTCCGCAACCGCCGTACCGATCCCGGAGTAGGTCAGCAGGCCGCTCATAAAGGACAGGAAAATCAAAAACGGCAGAATGCTCCCGATCGTCATATTCACCGCCTGCTTTGCTCCGTCGAAAAAGGCATTAACCACCAGGCCGATCCCCCGGCCCACCGTTTGGATCACCCTGGTCATAACGCCCACGACACCGCCTTTACCTGTATTCCCAGCTTCGGGTACCGGCTCGACAGGCACGGCTTCCACGTTATCCGCCGGAGCACCCCCTGCAACGGTTTCAACTGCTTGTGCCTCGTCCCTGTAAACACCTTCCCGCTTTGCCAGAAACACCCAGAACCACTCTGTGACTACCCCGCGGATCAGCGCCACGATCCAACCGGCAATGAAAAACCGGATCGCCAGCGGGACAGAGGAATACCCCAGCTGCTCCACGCCGGTGGCAATGCCCAGCCAGATGAACAGCTCGCCGGGATTGATGTGGGGGAAAAGACTCAGCATCGGGCCGTTGGTGGTTGTGCACACATCGATATAGCTGGCCCGCTGGCGCTGGGGCAAAAACCTTGCGGAGGTATGTACCGCGGGATTGCACAGGAAAAACCAGGAGATAAAGGGCAGCACGGTGTACGCCAGCAGGCGGTGCTTTGCCAGAAACCTGGAAAATTTTTCAACGCGCCCATTGCCCACCAGACGGCAGATGGTATTAAAGACCATCAACAGAACCATAACAGTGGGAAGAATACCGGTAATATTGGCCATCAGCGCAGCGCCACAGGCCGCGAACATATCGGAAAAGGCTTCCGCAAATGCGATCATAAAAATTTGCCTCCCTTGTGAATACTGCACAACCGGCTTTTATCTGGCCGGAATTTTACCCCTATATCATAAACCCTTCCCGGGTGATTGTAAATTAGCAAGATTCTACCAATTATTCTCCGCCTGCATTGTAATTTTATCCAAAACCTCACACTTTGTCCCTTCCAAACACCCATTGGCCAAAAACAAAGCTAAAGACCCGACAAAAAAGCACCTGGTTTCACCAGGTGCTTTTATTCTGCTTTGTGAGGAATTACTTTGCAGCGCCGGCAATCTGTGCAGCCACTTCGTCAGCGAAGTTCTCTTCCTTCTTCTCAATGCCCTCACCCTTGATGTAGTGGATAGCATCGACGAACTTGATAGAACCGCCCAGCTTCTTGGCAGCGTCAGCAATGTAGCCAGCCACGTCACCCTTGAACAGGTCGCCGCGGACGAAGTCCTGCTGCAGCAGGCAGCTCTCCTTGTAGAAAGCAGCGATCTTGCCGGCAGCGATCTTTTCCTTAACCTGTGCGGGTTTGGAAGCCATCTTGGGATCGTTGTCCATCAGAGCGATCTGGACCTGCATTTCCTTGTCCACATCGGCCTGGGGGACCTGGGTCTTATCCCAGTACTTGGGGTTCATAGCAGCGATCTGCATAGCCACGTTCTTACCAACCTCGGTAGCGTCCACGTCGGTCTCCAGGTTTACCAGAACGCCGTGGGTGCCGCCCATATGGACGTAAGCCACGCTGGTGCCGGTGGCGAAGCGGTTGAAGCGGCGGATCTGCATATTCTCGCCAATGGACATAACCTTCTCCTGCATGATCTCGGTAACGGTCAGGTTGGAGTTGGGGTACTTAGCAGCCTTCAGAGCCTCCACGTCAGCGGGGTTCTCAGTAGCAACAACAGTAGCCAGGTTCTTGACCAGGTCCATAAATGCGTCGGTCTTGGCAGCGAAGTCGGTCTCGGAGTTGACCTCGATCACAACGCCCACGCCATCGATCACAGCGGCGTATGCAACGCCTTCAGCAGCGATGCGGTCAGCCTTCTTTGCAGCCTTTGCCAGGCCCTTCTCACGCAGCCAGTCAACAGCCTTATCCATATCACCGTCGGTAGCCTGGAGAGCCTTCTTGCAGTCCATCATACCAACGTTGGTCATTTCACGCAGTTTCTTAACGTCCAGAGCAGTAAATGCCATTTTCGTGTCCTCCTAAGATGTTTTGTCAATGGCACCCGGTTGGGTGCCACGATTATATGTGAAAATTACTCAGCAGCGGGTGCCTCGACCTCAGCCTCAGCGTCCTCACCCTGACGGCCTTCGATGGCAGCGCTTGCCATAGCAGCAGCGATCAGGCGGATGGCGCGGATAGCGTCGTCGTTGCCGGGGATCACGTAATCGATCTCGTCGGGATCGCAGTTGGTGTCAACGATGGCCACAACAGGGATGTTCAGCTTGCGGGCCTCAGCAATGGCGTTGCGCTCCTTGCGGGGGTCGACGATGAACAGGCATGCGGGGATCTTCTTCATTTCCTTAACGCCGCCCAGGTACTTCTCCAGCTTCTCGATCTCGCCCTGGTGCTTGATGACTTCCTTCTTGGGCAGCATTGCGAAGGTGCCGTCCTCTTCCATCTTTCTCAGCTGAGCCAGACGGTCGATACGGGTACGCATGGTGCGGAAGTTGGTCAGCATACCGCCCAGCCAACGGGCGTTGACATAGTAACCACCGCAGCGGGCAGCTTCCTCGCGGATAGCGTCCTGCGCCTGCTTCTTGGTGCCGACGAACAGAACGTTGCCGCCGTTAGCGGAAACTTCACGAACGAAGTTGTAAGCCTCTTCCAGCTTCTTAACGGTCTTCTGCAGGTCAATGATGTAGATACCGTTACGCTCGGTGTAGATGTAGGGAGCCATTTTGGGGTTCCAACGACGGGTCTGGTGACCGAAGTGAACACCGGCCTCCAGCAGTTGCTTCATAGATACGACAGCCATTTTTAATTTTCTCCTTTTTGTTTGTTCCTCCACCCCGATCATCCCGCGTCGCCCGCTCCCTGACAGAGAGCACGGGGGCTCGCGATCCCCGGGTGTGTGGTGTAAATTCTATGGGCATTTGCCCACGCCGAATTATTATACAGAAACCAAAACCATTTTGCAAGTAGTTTTTCCAAAAAAATGTGAGAATATTCCACTTTTTTTCAAAGAAAAAGGGCCTCTCTTAGGAGAAGCCCTGTTGTTTTCAGAAAAGAAGTCCATGTTTGGGCCGGACCACCCGGCACTGGTCCGGTTTGGTGTCCACCAGGATAATATCCGGTCCGATCCGCTTGATGCAGTTCCAGGGGATCACATAATCATCCCGGCGGCCCCACAGGCCCAGAAACCGGCAAGGACCCGGCACGATGATGGCCACGATGCGGCCCTCCGGCAGCTCCACCCGGGCATCACACACGAAACCCAGCCGCCGCCCATCGCACACGCAGATCACCTCTTTGCAGTGCAAATCCGTGAATTTCATCCCCATAGCCACCCCTCCAAAGCCTTTGCTTCAGCCTATGCCCCGGGGGGCGGAAATATGCTCAGCTGACCTGAAACGCCTTGCGCATGGATTTGATCGCGCCTTTTTCCAAGCGGGACACCTGGGCTTGGGAAATGCCCAGCTGTCCGGCCACCTCCATTTGGGTCTTGCCGTCGTAGTAGCGCAGGGACAGGATCTGCTTTTCCCGGCTTCCAAGGGCCTTATAGGCACTGCGCAGGGCAATGCGCTCCATCCAGGTCCCCTCCGTGTTCCGGGTGTCGTGGACCTGGTCCATTACAGTCAAGGGGTCTCCCCCATCGGAAAACACCGGGTCGTACAGGCTCACCGGCGCGCACACCGCCTCCAGGGCCTGGGATATCTCCTCCTGGGGCAATTCCAGCTCCTTGGAAAGCTCCTCCGTGGTGGGATCTCGACCCAGCCGCAGGGTCAGCGCCTCTTTGCACTGCAATACCCGGTAGGCCACATCCCGGATAGACCGGGACACCCGGATGGGGGCGTTGTCCCGCAGGTAGCGGCGGACCTCGCCGGCGATCATCGGCACGCCGTAGGTGGAAAAGCGGACGTTCTTGGTGGGATCAAAGTTAGCAATGGCCTTCATAAGACCAATGCAGCCTACCTGGAACAGATCATCCGGGGACTCGCCCCGCTTCTCAAAACGCTGGATCACGGACAGTACCAGCCGCAGATTTCCCTCAATGAGCTGCTGACGAGCCTGCTCGTCTCCCTTTTTGGCCCGCAGCAGCAGCGCATCCATCTGCTGCTGGGACAGTACGGTCAGCCGGGCGGTGTTCACACCGCAGATCTCTACCTTGCCCTGCATAGGTGTTCCTCCTGGTAAAAACAGATTACACACAGTATCTCCGCCGGCAAAAAATTCATACACCGCTGTTTTTGTGTAACTTCCACAAATATTTTGCCAAAATATTTATTCACATACCTCCCAAAAGCGACACTGTGGCAAACACTTCTAACTTTTTCCATAAATTTGGGCAGAAACCGCACCCATAAAAGTGGCAACATAATTTGCTTTTCGGCATCATAATCCACCCGGTATGCACCGGATTATGCACCCGGCGCATACCGGGTGCATAACCTCTAAAACGGCGGTTTAGCTGTTGAAAACCCACACTTTTCCACATTGTCCACAGGTTTTTCCACAGGCCTTTTCCACAGGTATATCGCTTTGCGGATATGCATTTTAGTTGACATAATTATTTTCATCAACTTTCGACTTTTTACCTCTTTTTTCGTCGTTGCTGATTTTACCAACTCTCTTTTTTAGGGGACAAAAAAAGGACTTGACAGCCCTTTTCGGTCTGTCAAGTCCAGGATAAATGCTGAATTTTCTCCTGCAAAGAGAACTTATGGAGTAGTAACGATACCGAGCGGGTTAGGGCAGTACGACTTCCACCCAGCCGAGCACGCATTGTTTGTCGGCACTGCCGACACCGAGCGGGTTAGGGCAAAAACGAACTCCTCCCAGCCAAGCACGAATTGCCAGCGGTGGCACACCGCGGGCATGAAAAAACTCCCTCCGGAAAAGTCGGGAGGGAGATATTTTCAGAGAAATCAGGCCAGCTTGTTCAGCTGCAGAGTCATGCTGCTCTTCTTGCGGGCTGCGGTGTTCTTGTGCATCAGACCCTTGGTGACGGCCTGGTCAACAGCCTTGACAGCTGCCTTGTAAGCAACCTCAGCAACAGCCTTGTCGCCGGAGACCAGAGCTGCGTCAAACTTCTTGACGACGGTCTTCAGAGCGGACTTGTTAGCCTTATTCTTCTCGTAAGCAATTCTGGAAGAAATGACATCCTTCTTAGAGGACTTAATGTTGGGCATCGTTACACCTCCTTCTTTTAAGTCATACGCTTGCTCATTATAGCGTGGTTCTTTCAGAAAATCAATACCTATTTTCAAAAATTTCATAGAAAATTTGGGAAAATACCAGGTAATAACCCCCGTACCTGGGTCTTGCGCCACAAATCTTTTTTGTATATAATAGAATCAAGGAGGTGAGCCAATGGCAAAACTGACAGATCCCATCACCATACTCAAGGGCATCGGCCCTACCAAGGCCAAGCAATTCGCCCAGCTGAATATCTTTACCCTGGAGGACCTGATCTGCCACTTCCCCCGTTTTTATGAGGACAGGACCCGGCTCATCACCATCGACCAGCTCCAGCCGGACGTGCCTGCCTGCTTCAGGGCCACAGTCATGAACACCCCCAGGACCGCCCATGTGCGCAAGGGCCTGGACATCACCCGGGTGCAGGTGGCCGACCATACGGCCCGGCTGACACTGACCTTCTTTAACCAAAAATACACCACCGACTCCCTCCAGTACGGTCAGGAGTACATCTTCTTCGGTGCCGTTTCCGGGGATTTCATCGGTTACAATATGACCTCTCCCGTCTTTGAAGCGCTGGACAGTCCCCCACTGGTGACCCGCCGGGTCCTGCCTGTGTACCCCCTTACCGCAGGCCTTTCCAACGCGGCGGTGCTGAAGGCGGTGCGCCAGGCACTGGCCATCTGCAACGTGCCGGAGGAGATCATCCCGGACCAGGTCCGCTCCCAGTACGGCATCCTGCCTGCCCAGCGAGCCTACGCCGCCATCCACGAACCCAATTCTATGGAAGAGGCCCAGATGGCCCGCAAACGGCTGATCTTTGAGGAGTTTTTCATTTTCTCCGCTGGTCTTTCTCTAATGCGGGCCGCCCGGGCGGAGAAAAAGAGCAAGCCCTATACCTACCGGGACCTGTCGCCCTTTTACCGGGCCCTTCCCTTTACGCTGACCGGTGCCCAGCAGCGTGCCATCTCTGACATCACCGCCGATCTGACCCGGGGCACGCCTATGAACCGCCTCATCCAGGGCGATGTGGGCAGTGGCAAGACTATGGTGGCTGCCGCAAGCGCCTACCTGGCCGTAAAGAACGGTGCCCAGGCAGCGTTGATGGCCCCCACGGAGATCCTGGCAGAGCAGCACTATAACGGTCTTCGCAGGATCCTGGAACCTATGGGCATCCGGGTGAGCCTGCTCACCGGCTCTATGACCCCCAAGCAGAAAACGTTGCTGCGCCAGCAGATCGCTGACGGACAGACGGATCTCATCATCGGCACCCACGCACTGATCTCCGACACCACCGTTTTCCGCAATCTGGGCCTGGTTGTCACCGACGAACAGCACCGCTTCGGCGTGGCCCAGCGATCCAAGCTGTCCGCCAAGGGTGAGGACGTGCATCTTCTGGTTATGTCCGCCACCCCCATCCCCCGGACCCTGGCGCTGCTGATGTACGGGGATCTGGAGGTTTCCATCCTGGACGAGCTTCCCCCGGGCAGAGAACCGGTGGATACCTTCCTGGTCAATGAGAGCTACCGCCCCCGGATCAACAATTTCATTCGCAGGCAGGTATCCGAAGGCCACCAATGCTTTGTGGTATGCCCGGCGGTGGAGGAGAACGAAACCATGGGTCTGAAAGCCGCCGAGACCTGGGCAGACACTTTGCAGAAGACGGTCTTCCCGGACCTGCGGATCTCCCTGCTCCACGGCCAGATGAAGGGGGCGGACAAAGAGGCCGTTATGGCTGACTTTGCCGCCGGCAACGCAGACGTGCTGGTGGCCACCACCGTGATCGAGGTGGGTGTGGACGTACCCAATGCCACGCTGATGATCATTGAGGACGCGGACCGGTTCGGCCTGTCCCAGCTCCATCAGCTCCGTGGCCGTGTGGGCCGGGGCAGAGCAAAGAGCTACTGCATCCTGACCTCCCACAACAAAAACCCGGAGACGCTGCAGCGGCTGAAGGCCCTGTGCGCCACCAACGACGGTTTCCGGATCGCTGAGGAGGACTTGAAGCTCCGTGGTCCCGGCGACTTTTTCGGTTCCCGGCAA
>JAZQDH010000025.1:0-16949 GCA_045546655.1 Faecousia sp. | reverse complement strand
CCCCAGGACATAAAGGAACAATCGTTGGTATGTTTCTTCTCAACGCTGATCTTCTGCACCATTGCCTGGATGGGCGTCAGCTGATGTTTGCCGCCAAAGGGCATCAGCACAGTTCCGGCGCCGATTGTGGAGTCAAAACGCTCAGAAAGGCCACGCTTAGAGCAGGTGTTCAGATCGGTAGCAACCCGATTGTAATTGTCAGCAAATGTTCCGGTAATGACCTGATTCCGCAATGCGGGCTTTACAGGGGTAATATCCACATGCTTCTCAGCGCCGTTTGAATTCAGGAAATCGCGGCTGATGTCACAAATGGTCTTACCGTTCCAGTGCATAACCAGACGGGCAGCCTCTGTCACCTTGGCAACAGGACAGGCCTGTAAGTTTTCCGTACTTGCCAGTTCCAGGAAGCGGTTAACATCCTTTGCCTCAACCACAACAGCCATACGCTCCTGGGATTCGGAGATTGCCAGTTCTGTTCCATCCAGACCCTCGTATTTCTTAGGAACAGCATTCAGATCAATAACCAGGCCATCTGCCAATTCGCCGATGGCAACAGAAACACCACCCGCGCCAAAGTCGTTGCAGCGCTTGATCAGACGGGATGCTTCCGCATTGCGGAACAGACGCTGCAGTTTGCGTTCCTCGGGTGCGTTACCCTTCTGAACCTCAGAACCGCAGGTTTCAACGGACCGGGTGTTGTGAGCCTTGGAAGAACCGGTTGCACCGCCGATACCGTCGCGGCCGGTACTGCCGCCAAGGAGGATCACTACATCGCCAGGCGTGGGCACCTCACGGCGCACATTTTCAGCGGGTGCTGCTGCGATAACAGCGCCGATTTCCATACGCTTTGCGGCATAACCCGGGTGGGAGATCTCATCGACAATACCGGTTGCCAGTCCGATCTGGTTGCCGTAGGAGGAATAACCTGCTGCGGCTGTGGTGACCAGTTTTCTCTGGGGCAGCTTGCCCTCGATGGTTTCGCTGACAGGCTTCAAGGGGTCGGCAGCACCGGTGACGCGCATTGCGCCATAAACATAGCTACGCCCGGACAGCGGGTCACGGATCGCGCCGCCGATGCAGGTGGCAGCACCACCAAAGGGTTCGATCTCAGTGGGATGGTTATGGGTCTCGTTTTTGAACAACAGAAGCCAAGGCTCAGTAACTCCATCCACCTCAACATCAATCTTAACTGTACAAGCATTAATCTCTTCACTTTCATCTAGCTTGGGCAGCTTGCCCTGGACCTTCAGATACCGCACGGCCATAGTGGCCAGATCCATCAGGCAGATGGGCTTGGTACGACCCAACTCCTTACGGACCGCAACATAACGTTCAAAGGCCTTCTGGAGCAGCTCGTCTTCAAAGGTAACATTGTCAATAATCGTACCAAAGGTGGTGTGGCGGCAATGGTCAGACCAATAGGTATCGATCATACGGATCTCAGTGATGGTAGGATCTCTGTCTTCGGATTTGAAGTAGTCCTGGCAGAACTTAATATCTGCCTCGTCCATCGCCAGTCCATATTCTTTGATGAAGTCAGCCAGACCAGTTTGATCCAGCTTGATAAAGCCGTTCAGTGTGGCAACCTCAGTGGGAATCGCATACTCCATTTTTAAGGTGGCAGGCTTTTCCAGAGATGCCTCTCTTGCCTCCACAGGGTTGATCACGTACTTCTTGATCGCAGCCACGTCTGCGTCCGTCAGTTCGCCGTACAGGGCATACACCTTGGCAGAATGCACCAAGGGCCGCTCTCCCTGGGAGATAATCTGGATACACTGTGCCGCGGAATCTGCTCTCTGGTCAAACTGACCGGGCAAGAACTCCACAGCGAACACCGTAGCACCAGACAGGTCAACATCCTCCGTCGCGATATCCAGCTGAGGCTCAGAGAATACAGTCTTGGTTGCATATGCGAACAAATCCGCTTCAATATTTTCCGCATCATAACGGTTGATGAGGCGAACATCTTTAAGTGCGGTAATGCCAAGAAGGTTTCTCACATCGGAAAGGAGCGCCCTTGCCTCATTGGCAAGCTCGGGTTTTTTCTCGACAAATACTCTATATACCAATGTTAATTCCTCCCAGCTTTCATCGCTCTAGCTCCAATGTCATTGCGGTAATAGGCATTATCAAAGCAAATGGTCTTAACCATCGCATAGGAATCGGCAATGGCCTGGCCCAGAGAATCTGCAATGGCTGTAACACCCAGCACACGGCCGCCGTTGGTAACCAATTTTTCGTCCTTCATTGCAGCACCTGCTACATAGACCTTATCCCAAATAGCATCGGGGATCGTCATTTCGTAACCCTTTTCATAGGCCGTGGGATAGCCATTGGATGCCATAATGACGCAGCAGGCATTTTTCTGAGCAAATTTAACTTCCGTATCTGCAAGAGTACCATTGGTAGTGGCCTGCATAACCGTCAGCAAATCGCTTTCCAGCAGCGGAAGAACAACCTGGGTCTCGGGATCACCGAAACGGCAGTTGTATTCAATTACCTTAGGACCGTTTGGTGTAAGCATAAGGCCAAAGTACAGGCAGCCCTTAAAGGTGCGGTCTTCCGCATTCATCGCCTGGATAGTAGGAAGGAAAATCGTCTGCATACACTCCTGCGCGACAGCTTCAGTGTAGTAGGGGTTGGGTGCAACCGTACCCATACCACCGGTATTCAGACCGGTGTCATTATCTCCTGCCCGCTTGTGATCCATAGAGGAGATCATCGGCACGACCACATTACCGTCAGTAAAGGACAGGACTGACACCTCAGGACCGGTGAGGAATTCCTCGATAACGATCTGGTCGCCGCTCTTACCGAAAACCTTATCGGCCATCATAGAACGCACAGCATCGGCAGCTTCTTCACGGGTCATCGCAATGATAACACCCTTGCCCAGTGCAAGGCCGTCCGCTTTGATAACGGTGGGGATCGGGGCTGTTTCCAAATACTTCAGCGCAGCCTCCATATCCGTAAACACCTCATAGGCAGCGGTGGGAATGCCGTATTTCTTCATCAGATTCTTAGAGAAAACCTTGCTGCCCTCAATGATCGCCGCGTTCGCCCTTGGTCCAAAACAGGGAATCCCCTTTTCTTCCAGCGCGTCAACGCAGCCAAGGACCAGAGGATCATCCGGTGCAACAACCGCATAATCAATGCCGTTCTCCACAGCAAATTTTACAATATTCTTGATATCCTTGGCACCAATATTCACGCAGGTGGCATCCTTGGCGATACCGCCGTTACCGGGCAGGGCAAAAATTTCCGTAACCTCAGGGTTGCATTTTAATTTCTTTATGATGGCGTGCTCTCTTCCGCCACCGCCCACAACCATAAGCTTCATCATTATCCTCCTTAGTGGTGGAACAGACGCATACCGGTAAATGCCATCACGATGCCTTTCTTATTGCACTCTTCAATAACCAGGTCGTCACGGATCGATCCACCGGGTTCGGCAATATACTTGACGCCGGATGCGTAAGCACGCTTAATATTGTCACTGAAGGGAAAGAATGCATCACTGCCCAGCGCAACATTCTGACGGGTTGCCAGGAATGCCTTCTTGTCCTCTTCTGTCAGACGCTCGGGCTGTTCGGTGAAGTAGTTCTGCCAGATACCATCCGCGCAGACATCTTCTTCGTTGCCGTTAATGTAGCCGTCGATCACGTTATCACGGTTGGGACGACCCAGATCCTCCCGGAACTTCAGGCCCAGGGTCTTGGGATGCTGGCGCAGGAACCAGGTGTCAGCCTTGGTGCCTGCCAGACGGGTACAGTGAATACGGGACTGCTGGCCTGCGCCAACGCCGATCGCCTGGCCGTCCACAGCAAAGCAAACGGAATTGCTCTGGGTGTATTTCAGTGTGATCAGCGCAACGATCAGATCGATCTTTGCATCCTGGGGCAGTTCCTTGTTCTGGGTAACAATGTTCTGGAACAGGTGCTCACCGATCTTGAAATTGTTGCGTCCCTGCTGGAAGGTGATTCCAAAAACCTGCTTATTCTCGATTTCTGCAGGAACAAAGTTGGGGTCGATTGCAACTACATTATAGCTGCCCTTGCGCTTGGCTTTCAGAATCTCCAGGGCTTCGTCCGTGTAAGCGGGCGCAATCACACCGTCGGAAACCTCACGGGCGATCAGCTTTGCGGTCAGTGCGTCGCAGGTATCGCTCAGTGCGACCCAGTCGCCGAAGGAGCACATACGGTCAGTACCACGGGCACGGGCATATGCACAGGCCAGAGGATTCTCGTCCAGCTCGGGGATATCATCCACAAAGCAAGCCTTCTTCAGATCTTCGGGAAGGATCTTGCCAACAGCCGCAGAGGTGGGGGAAACATGCTTAAAGGAGGTAACGGCACACATGCCGGTTGCTTCCTTCAGCTCCTTGACCAACTGCCAGGAGTTCAACGCATCCATAAAGTTGATATAGCCGGGACGGCCATTCAGAATGGTAATAGGCAATTCCGTGCCATCGTGCATGTAGAGTTTAGCAGGCTTCTGGTTGGGGTTGCAGCCGTATTTCAGTTCAAATTCAATCATTTTTCTGTCTCCTTATCCGCGCTGTTAAATATGCTTATTGAGAATACGCTGCTCGTACGCACCGGACTGCATATCCGTATAACGCACAAACAGTGAAATTTTATTATCGGGGTTCAAGTTTTCCCACAGCATCTGGGTGAATGCGTCAATATCATCACACAGTGCCACGCGCTCGGGTTCTCCCTGGAACGTGGGAATCACAGGGTTGCCGTCACACACGTAGGTGTGGATAAAGTGGCCCAAGCCGGCAATACCGGGATATTCATAGAAGAATCGTGCGCAGGCGGAACCTTCCGCATCGGCAGACTTCAAGATGGACATCTTGTAGCTGCCGTCACAGCTCTGCAGGCCGCTGATTCTGGGTGTCCAGTTAGGACCATCGTCTTCAAACATTCTGGTGCGAAGTGCTGCCTCCCAGCTCTCTCCCCGTGCCAGATATTCCCAAATCGTATCGGTTTGGTCACCGTTTGTAACGATTAGACCGCATCCGGCCTCACGCACAGGGTGGTAAATAATTAAGTGGGGGTCCTTCATCAAGCTGGGGTCATACGCTTCGGTGCGAATGCCATCCGGCTCCTGCACAAAAACACGGTTACGGGAATTCACGCTGCGGCCCATAATAAAGTAGGCTGCAACCGTATGCTTGCCATCGGGACTGACGCCCAGCACGATACCACGGCCGGGGTATACATTGGTGGAGAGCTTATCACTCAAAGATCCAACTTCGTAAACATTCATAATTCTATTTCTCCTTGATGATCACATTGCGGCCATCCACACGGATACGTCCCTGGCAAAACAGGGATACCGCTTCGGGCAGCAGTTTCCATTCAGCTTCTTCCATAATACGGCGCTGCAATGTTTCGGGGGTATCTCCATCCAGCACTGCAACAGCCTTTTGGGCAATAATGGGACCTCCATCGCATTCTGCGCTGACAAAATGAACCGTCGCGCCGGAGAGCTTCACTCCATAGCGCAGCGCAGCCTCGTGCACGTGCAGTCCATAAAAGCCTTCACCGCAAAAGGAAGGAATCAGTGCGGGATGGACATTCATAATGGCATTCGGATAAGCATCCACCAGCTCCTGAGTGAAGATGATCATACATCCCGCAAGAACCACCAGATCGATCTGCAGCTTCTTCAGCATTTCTACCAGCGCAACAGTCATAGTCTGGTTGGAGGCAAAATCCTTTCGGGGCAGCACATAGCCTTCAATGCCGGCATTCTTCGCACGCTCCAGTGCATACGCACCCGCTTTGGATGAAATGACAGCAACGATTTCACCGTTACCGAGCTCTCCCCCGGCTTGTGCGTCGATCAGCGCCTGCAGATTCGTTCCGCCGCCGGAAACCAAAACAGCAATTCTGGTCTTCATTACAGGATCACCTTTTCGTCACCCTTGATGATCTTACCGATCACGTAGGCATCCTCACCGTTTTCCTTGAGAACCTGCAATGCCACATCTACCTGGTCGGCAGGCACAACAATGCTCATACCAACGCCCATATTGTAGGTGTTGAACATGTCCCGCTCAGGGATGTTGCCCCACTTAGCAATTACGTCAAAAATGGGCAGAACACGTACAGCGGACTTATCGATCTGCGCACACAGTCCTTCGGGAATGCTGCGGGGAATGTTCTCATAGAAGCCGCCGCCGGTAATATGGGAAATACCCTTCACGTCTACCTTCTCCAGCAGGGCCAGCACAGGTTTGACATAGATCTTTGTGGGAGTTAGCAGAGTTTCCGCGATCGTCTTGCCGCCCAGTTCCTCTCTGGCCACGTACAGTTCGGGATTGTTATGATCAATGTCAAATACCTTACGGCACAGACTGAAGCCATTGGAATGGATACCGGTAGAAGGCAGCGCGATGACCACGTCACCCTCAGCCATACGAGTGTTGTCCAGGATCTTCTTTTTATCTACGATGCCCACTGCAAAACCGGCCAGGTCGTAATCCTCAACGGGCATCATACCCGGATGCTCTGCGGTTTCGCCGCCGATCAGCGCAGCGCCGGACTGAACACATCCCTCTGCAACACCGCTGACGATCTGTGCGATCTTCTCGGGAACATTCTTGCCGCAGGCAATATAATCCAGGAAAAACAGGGGCTTTGCACCCACACAGATAATGTCATTGACACACATTGCAACCGCGTCGATACCGATGGTATCGTGCTTGTCCATCAGAATAGCCAGCTTGACCTTAGTGCCGCAACCGTCGGTACCAGATACCAAAACAGGCTCGTCCATACCGGCAACAGGCAGCCCAAAGCAACCGCCAAAACCACCCACATCGTCCAGGCATCCGGCATTACGGGTACGGGCAACGTGTTTCTTCATCAATTCAACCGCACGGTAGCCGGCTGTAATATCCACTCCGGCAGCGGCGTAACTCTCAGAAAAGCTCTTCTCTACCATAACAGAACTCCTTATCTTTATTCTTTACCGTCCCAACAATAGGTGCACAGCTTACATCTGTCCAAACCAATGGAATTGATCATACCATCGATGGTCTGGAAGCCCAGTGACGCAAACTTCATCTGGTCACATATCAATTTACGCATTTTCTTGCCGCGTTCGGTGTTTCCGTCGGCATATTCATCGATATACCTGAGTCCCTCTTCACCTTCCAGCTCCACAATCGCGCGACGGGAGATCAGATCCATCTCGCTGGTCTTTCCGGTAAAGTTCAAATACTTACAGCTGTACATAATGGGTGGGCAGGCAGATCGCATATGCACAGATTTTGCACCGTTGCTGTACAGAAAGTCCACTGTCTCCAGCAACTGGTTGCCACGTACGATCGAATCATCCACGAACAAAAGATCCTTGCCATCAATCAGTTCGTGGACCGGGATCTGCTTCATCTTGGCCACCTTTTTTCGGTCAGCCTGACGGGCAGGCGTGAAACTTCTACTCCAAGTGGGAGTATATTTGATAAACGCTCTGGCATAGGGCTTGCCGGATCGGTTCGCGTAACCAATCGCATGAGGTGTTCCGGAGTCGGGAATGCCGCTAACGTAATCCAGGTTGGATGTTCTCCCCTGCTCTTTATCCCGATCGGCGATAGCAGCACCGTTACGGTAACGCATTGCCTCCACATTGATCCCCTCATAAATGGAAGTCGGATAGCCGTAGTAGCCCCACAGGAATGCACACATACGCATTTCCTCTCCAGGTTCTGCCAAAACGGTCATAGAGTCAGCTGTCAATTCCACGATCTCACCGGGGCCCAGCTCCTTCACATGCTCGAAGCCAAGCTTTGTATAGGCAAACTGTTCAAAAGAAACGCAGTAACCGTTATCGTCCTTACCGACCTGTGCAGGAATACGGCCAAGGCGATCACGAGCGGCGATCAAGTGGCCCTCATCTGTCAGGATCAGCACATTGGCAGTGCCATCAATCACACTCTGGGCAAATTGAATGCCCTCTACGAAATTACTCTTCTGGTCGATCAGCGCTGCTAAAAGCTCCGTGGAGTTAACCCGTCCACCGGTCATCGCATCAAAATGCCCGCCACTGGTAGACAGATACTGCTTGATCAGCTCATCGGCATTGTTGATCGCGCCAATCGTACAGATCGCGTACGTACCCAGGTGGGAGCGAAGAAGCATAGGCTGGGGATCCGAGTCGCTGATACAGCCGATAACCGATGTGCCCCTCATTTCGTCAAAAATATGCTCAAATTTCGTACGGAATGGGGAGTTTTCGATATTATGTATTTTTCTTTGCAGGCCGATGTCCTTGTCGTAAGCTGCCATACCGCCACGGCGGATGCCCAGGTGAGAATGGTAGTCTACGCCAAAGAACACATCAACCATACAGTCGGTCTTGGATGCAATTCCAAAAAATCCGCCCATTGGTTTCTCCTTTTACGTTCGGGGAAATGAATCAAGCAAAGAACAGCTTGTTCAAGGTCATAGGATCAATGTACTTACCGTTCTTGTATACACGCATATTGCCGGAAGCCACCTCGTCGATCAGCATAACTTTGCCTTCAGGATCGTAACCGAACTCAAATTTGATATCGTACATATCCATACCCTTTTCCTTCAGGTCATCGGCAACAATTCGCGTGATCTTCTGAGTCATTTCCACCATATCGTCGTACTGCTCAGCGGTCATAACGCCCAAAGCAATCAGGCCTTCCTTGGTTACCAGGGGATCGCCCTTCTCGTCGTTCTTGAAGGTCATTTCCACATACTCAGGCAGATCAGCGCCCTCTTCCACATAGTCAGAGTAACGGCGGAAGAAGCTGCCGACAGCCTTGTAGCGGCAAATAACTTCCAGGCCCTTGCCAAACACCTTAGCAGGCAGAACTTCCATAGTGGTGTCAGCCAGATTTGCATTTACGTAATGGGTGCGGATGCCTGCAGCATTTATCTTCTCGAAGAAGTAGATGGACATACGCAGATTCACATCGCCGACGCCCTCAATGGTCAAACCCACAGAGTTTTCGCCGGGATCGAACACGCCGTCCTTGCCGGTGCAGTCGTCCTTGAACTTCAGCAGGCAGTTGCCGTTCTCCAGGGCATAAACATTCTTGGTCTTACCGGTGTAAATGAGCTTCTTTTCCATAACAATTATCTCCTTTAGTGATTCTGTATGTATAGTGTGTTTACTTACAAATTAGCGGCAATGGAAGCGTCCTTTTCCAGTACCTTCTTAGCATCCGCAGCCCGCTTGGCATCCAATTTGGCGGCCAGGTCCGCATCTTCCACTGCGACGATCTGCGCGCACAGCAGTGCCGCATTGGCAGCACCGTTAATGGCAACCGTTGCAACGGGAATGCCGGTAGGCATCTGAACCGTGGAAAGCAGGGCATCCAAGCCATCTAAAACCGGGCCCTTGCAGGGAATACCGATTACAGGCAGCGTGGTGTTGGCGGCGATTGCGCCGGCCAGATGCGCAGCCATACCGGCTGCCGCAATGATCGCGCCGAAGCCATTGGCACGGGCATTGACCGCAAAATCATGGGCTTCCACAGGGGTTCTGTGGGCAGAATAGATGTGCACCTCGTAGGGAATTTCCAATCCCTTCAGTACATCAACAGCCTTTTGAACAATAGGCAGATCGCTGTCGCTGCCCATTACAATTCCAACTTTTTTCATTGTACACCTCCACAAACACTCAAAAAGGGCGCACTTAACCCACCATCAGGTTAAGTGCGCCCAGACGGTCGGCAAAACAGTCATTTTCTGGTCCCCCGTGGTGCTCCACTTCTTCCGTCAGTTCCAAAAAACGATATAAAATTTTACTGAACCATTTTAACATAGCTACAATTTTATGTCAATCCAAAGAGAAGTCTTTCTCTATTTTGGATACCAAAAACTCTACAATGCACTCTGCAATTGTGGATATTTATCCTTGCAGCTTTTTCTTTGCTTCACAGTAAATGCAGCGGTAAATTCCGTGCTCTTTATCCACGCATTTGAACACGTGTTCCAGCTCCTGTTCCGTGGAACTGATACAGCGGGGATTATCACAGGTAAACAGATCCGCAACCGCGTCCTTGATGGGTTCCATCTGTCTGCCCTGCTTGGCCTCCTCCAACAGTTTCAGGATCAAAGCCATACGCATATACTTGCCGTTCAGCGCCTGGCGGAAATATGCGGCTCTGGGATCATCGTCAACCTTGACGCTGATCTCATTGACACGGGGCAGCGGATGCAGAACACGCATTGTGGGTTTTGCCGCAGCCATCTTTTCCGCAGTCAGAATATAGCTGTCCTTCAGCCGCTCATACTCATCGTAGCTGTCAAAGCGCTCACGCTGGATCCGGGTCATATACAGAACATCCAGTTCCGGAATCGCATCATCCAGAGAGGTGGTCTCCACATACTCCATACCATACTTGTCCAGCACCTCGTATTTGACATACTTGGGAACTGCCAGTTCCTCCGGGGAGATCAACACAAACTTGATGTTCTTATAGCGGCCCATTGCGCTAATAAGGGAATGGACCGTTCTTCCGTACTTCAGGTCACCGCAGCAACCGATGGTCAGGTTCTCCAGCCGGCCATTTTCACGGTAGATGGTAAGCAGATCTGCGAGGGTCTGGGTAGGATGGCAATGTCCGCCGTCACCTGCGTTGATCACAGGGATAGAGGCATTCTTTGCTGCCACATAGGGTGCGCCTTCCTTGGGATGGCGGATCGCCATAATGTCTGCATAGCAAGACAGGATTTTGGCGGTATCAGCCATACTCTCACCCTTGCTTGCAGAGGAGGAGCTTGCCTCGCTGAAGCCGATCACATTACCGCCCAGCTCCATCATTGCAGCCTCAAAACTCAGGCGGGTTCTGGTGGAGGGTTCAAAAAACAGGGTTGCCAGTTTCTTGCCGTGGCACATCTCAGCGTACTTTTCCGGATGCTCGCTGATGTCACAGGCAGTTTCCAATAGCTGCTGGATCTCTTCTACGGAAAAATCAACAATATCAATCAGACTTCTCATTATTTTGCTCCATTCACTTCCAGATAGTTCTTAATACGGGTCACGTTTTCGGCGTTTGCCTCATCTTCTTCCAGGTACTCAATGATATCGTACACATCCACAACAGAGTATACTGGGAAACCAAACTCTTCCTCAATCTCTGCCATAGCGCCCTTTTCGCCCTTGCCTTTTTCCTTACGGTCCACCATAACAAACGTAGCGGCGACCTGCACGCCTTCCAGGTTGCCAAGGATGGCCATACTCTCACGGATGGCAGTACCTGCCGTGATCACATCCTCCACGATGACAACCTTTTCGCCGGGCTGAGGTACATAACCGACGAACACACCGCCCTCGCCGTGGTCCTTTGCTTCTTTGCGATTGAAGAAGAACGGTACGTTCAAGCCGTTCTTGCTCAGTGCAACCGCTGCGGAAACTGCAATGGAAATACCTTTGTATGCAGGGCCATACAGCACCGTAGGCTGATTGCCCATCTTCTCAAAATAGGCCTTTGCGTAGAACTCGCCAAGCTTTGCAATCTCTTCGCCGGTTTTGATCATACCGGCATTGATAAAATAAGGGATCTTACGGCCGGATTTTGCGGTAAAATCTCCGAATTTCAGCACACCGGCGCTTTCCAGGAACTGAATAAACTCTCTTTTATAACCTTCCATCGTTAAAGCCTCCTGTCTTAATCGCAGAACTCTGCAACACAGCGCTCATAGGCCGCAACCGGATCAGCTGCCGCAGTGATAGGACGGCCTACCACGATGTAATCGGAACCGACCAGCTTTGCCTGGGCAGGTGTCATCACACGCTTCTGGTCGCCCACGTCACCGTCCGCAAAACGGACACCGGGGGTAATGGTCAAGAAGTTCTGTCCGCACTTGTCGTGGACCTTACCGGCTTCCAGAGGAGAACAAACAATACCATCCAGACCTGCTTCCTTTGCACAGGAGGCGTAGTGCATAACCACCTCGTCAATCGGGTAGTGGATCATCAGATCGTTCTCCATACTCTCTTGATCGGTGGATGTAAGCTGAGTAACCGCGATCAGAAGAGGCCGTGTGCCGTCAGTACGGGTCAAGCCCTCCAGAGCGCCACGCATCATATTCTTTGTTCCTGCCGCGTGCAGATTGGTAATGTCCACGTCCAGATTGCTCAGAACGGACATTGCCTTCTTAACGGTATTGGGAATGTCGTGCAGCTTCAGATCCAGGAAGATCTTATGCCCTCTTGCCTTGATCTGTCTGACGATCTCCGGACCCTCTGCATAGTAAAGCTCCATACCGATCTTAACAAAGGGTTTTCTGCCGGTGAACTTGTCGAGAAATGTAAATACCTGCTCAGCGCTCGCAAAATCGCAAGCCACAATTACATCCTTACCCATTACTTCACGCCTCCTATAATCTCACGCAGTGTGTTAATTCCGTACTTATCCAAAGCATCCGGAAGATCTGCAATGATGTCCCGACACGCAAAGGGATTCACAAGGTTAGCTGCGCCTACTTCCACCGCAGTTGCGCCTGCCAGCATCATTTCGATCACATCCTCTGCACTGGATACACCGCCCATACCAACAACGGGCACTTTCACAGCATTTGCCACCTGGTAGACCATTCTCACCGCCACGGGGAAAATGGCGCTGCCGGAGAAACCGCCCATCTTATTGGCAATGATCGGTTTTCTGGTACGCAGGTCGATACGCATACCGAGCATGGTATTGATTAAACTAATGCCATCCGCACCGGCGTCCTCACAGGCCTTGGCAATGGACACGATGTCCGTTACATTAGGACTGAGCTTGACGATCACAGGCTTGGTGGTAACTTTTTTGACCGCAGCTGTGACCTGTGCGGCAGCCTTGGGGTCTGTTCCAAAGCTCATACCGCCGCCGTGGACATTGGGACAGCTCACGTTTACTTCCAGCCAGCCCACCTGCTCCTCTTTATCCAATTTCTCACAAGTGTAGGCATAGTCCTCTATGCTGAATCCGCTAACATTCGCCATCACAGGTTTGTGGAAACACTCTTTTAGTTTTGGCAATTCTTCGGCAACTACTTTCTCAACGCCGGGGTTCTGCAGGCCCACCGCATTGATCATACCGGCTGTGCACTCAGCGATTCTGGGTGTGGGATTGCCAAAGCGGGGGTCTTTTGTAGTTCCCTTGAAGGAGAATGTGCCAAGGCAGTTAATATCATAAAGTTCGGCGTACTCGTAACCGTAGCCAAAAGTACCGCTGGCAGGGATCACGGGGTTGTCCAGCGTGATTCCGCACAGGTTCACACTCAGTCTTCCCATAAAATCTCCTCCTTCATCATCACAGGACCTTCCTTGCAGATACGCTTATAGCCTGTCAGCGTCTTGCAGGAACATCCCATACAGGCACCAAATCCACAACCCATCCGCTTCTCAAAGCTCATCTGACCGGATGTAACAGAGGTCTTATAGACTGCCTTGAGCATAGGCTCCGGTCCGCAGGTATAGAAATGTGTGTAACGCAAATCTTCCATTGCATCGGTGACAAAGCCCTTTATACCGTAGGAACCGTCAACCGTGATAACTGTAACATCAGCGCCAAGTGCCTTGAACTGTTTTTCATAGAAAACTTCCGATGCAGTATTAAAACCAAGAATTACACGCACATTTTTACCCTGGGAGATCAAACGCTTTGCCAGCAGGTACATAGGGGGCACACCCACACCGCCACCTAACAAAACAGGTTCCGATCCGGACAATTTCAGGTTATAACCATTGCCAAGACCTGTCAGGACGTCCAGCTTCTCACCATTTTGCATAGCGGACATCTTCTGCGTCCCCTTGCCCACGACCTTGTAGACGATCGTCACAGTTCCCTCACCCAGGTCACATACGGAAATAGGACGGCGCAGATACAGGCCATCCAGTTGGATGTTCACAAACTGTCCCGGAGCGGTAATGGCAGAAACGTCTCCCGCAAGAACCATCTCATAGACGGAATCTGTCAGTGCGGTGTTGGAAATGATTTCAAAAATTCCCTGTTTCATCGCATCTCCTTATGCATCAATGGTAGAAATGGTCAACGTAGTCTCTTCAAGAACGTCCAGCAGAACCTTAACGGTATCCAGTGCTGTGAACAAGGACACATTATGCTCTGTTGCGATCTGACGAATTTGGATACCGTCATTCGGATCAACGCCGGGGTCACGGGTGTTGATCACGTACGCGATATGGCCCTGACGCAGAGCATTGGGGATCTCCTCACTGCCGTCGCTGATCTTACCAAGCGCGTGGGTACGGATGCCGTTTGCCTTTAGGAAGCTTGCAGTACCAGCAGTTGCTTCAATGTTAAAGCCAAGCTTGTAGAACCGGCGAATCAGAGGAAGTGCTTCTTCCTTATCCCGTTCCGCAATGGTGGCCAGCACAGTACCATAGTTCTGAAGGTGCATACCCGATGCCTGCAGAGCCTTATAGAGCGCACGGTTCATAGTGCTGTCATAGCCGATGGCTTCGCCGGTAGACTTCATCTCCGGAGACAGGTAGGCATCCAGGCCGCGGATCTTATTAAAGGAGAACACAGGGGCCTTTACGTACCAGCGGTCCTTCTCATCCGGATAAATGTCAAAGAAGCCCTGCTCCTTCAATGTCTTTCCAAGAATCACTTCCGTGGCGATATCTGCCAGAGAGTAGCCGGTAGCCTTGCTCAGGAACGGGACAGTACGGGAGGACCGGGGGTTCACCTCAATGATAAACACATTGTCATTCTTATCCACGATAAACTGGATGTTGAACAGGCCAATAATACCGATTCCCAAGCCCAGCTTCTTAGCGTACTGCAGAATAATTCCCTTGACTTTGTTGGAAATGGAGAATGTGGGATAGACACTGACGGAGTCACCGGAATGAACACCGGTACGTTCCACCAACTCCATAATTCCGGGAACAAACACGTCACGGCCGTCGCAGATAGCGTCGATCTCCACCTCGCGGCCCTCAATATACTTATCCACCAGGACGGGCTTATCCTCGTCGATCTCAACAGCGGTTCTAAGATAGTGCCGCAGCTGTTCCTCATTGGCAACGATCTGCATAGCACGTCCACCCAGCACAAAGGAGGGACGTACCAGGACGGGATAGCCGATACTCGACGCGGTCTCAACACCGTCTTCAATATTGGTAACCGCTCTGCCCTTGGGCTGAGGAATATTCAGCTCGCTCAAAAGCTTTTCGAATGCATCCCGGTTTTCCGCACGGTCGATAGCCGCACAGTCTGTGCCGATGATCTTTACACCCCGGTCAAACAAAGGCTGTGCCAGGTTGATGGCCGTCTGGCCGCCCAGGGACGCAATCACACCATCGGGTTTTTCGAATTCAATGATGTTCATCACATCTTCCGGAGTCAGCGGTTCAAAATACAGCTTGTCCGCAGTTGTATAGTCTGTGGAGACAGTCTCCGGGTTATTGTTAATGATAATAGCCTCGTATCCGGCGTTTTTAATGGTCATCACGGCGTGGACGGTGGAATAGTCGAACTCCACACCCTGTCCGATACGAATAGGGCCGGCACCCAAAACCACGATCTTCTTCTTGTTTGTCAGAACCGAAGCGTTCTCACCGGTATAAGAGGAGTAGAAATAAGGAATATACGCACCGGTGTGACAGGTATCCACCATTTTGAACACCGGGAACAAATTGTGTTCCTTACGGAACTTATAAACGTCCAGCTCCGTGCATTTCCACATACGGGCAACATACTTATCGCTGAAACCCATTTTCTTGGCGCTGGTCAAAATCTCCAGATTTCTGGGATTCTCCTTCAGTGTGGTTTCCATATCCACAATGCGCTTGATAGCTTCCAGGAAGAACGGTGTGATCTGGGTGATCTGGTGGATCTGTTCCACAGTTACGCCGCGGCTGAACAGCTCAGCAATGGCATAGATATTGTCATCACGGAACTGGCTGATATACTCCAGCATTTTCTCTACTGTCATATTGTCAAACTTGGACAGATAGATGTGATTTACACCGATTTCCAGAGAGCGGATGCCCTTCAGCAAACATTCTTCCAGATTGGAACCGATGCCCATAACCTCGCCGGTGGCCTTCATCTGGGTGCCCAGCAGATTAGTAGCGGAGGTAAATTTGTCAAAGGGGAAACGGGGCAGCTTGGCGATCACGTAGTCAAGCTTCGGCTCGAATGCGGCGTTAGTATTAGCAATCTTGATATCCTCCAGTGCCATACCCACCGCGATCTTTGCGGTCACACGGGCAATGGGGTATCCGGATGCCTTGGATGCCAGCGCGGAGGACCGGGAGACTCTGGGGTTAACCTCGATCAGATAGTACTCGGAAGTATGGGGGTTCAGCGCAAACTGCACGTTACAGCCACCCTCAATTTTCAGCTCCCGGATGATCTTGATGGCGGAATCGTTGAGCATCTTCTCGTCTTCTTTGCTCAGGGTCATAATGGGCGCAACCACCAGGCTGTCGCCGGTGTGAACACCCACAGGATCGATGTTCTCCATGCCGCAGATGGTGATCGCGTGGTCGTTGCTATCACGCATAACCTCAAACTCGATCTCTTTATAACCCTTAACACTTTTTTCTACCAAAACCTGGTGCACGGGAGACAGCTTAAAGGCATTCAAACCCACTTCAACCAGCTCTTCTTCGCTGTACGCAAAGCCGCCGCCTGTACCGCCCAGAGTAAACGCAGGACGCAAAACAACAGGATAGCCGATCCGGGCCGCGGCCTCCTTGGCTTCATCGATGGAATAGGTAATTTCGGAGGGAATAACGGGCTCGCCGATGGACTGGCACATTTCCTTGAACATCTCGCGGTCTTCCGCACGCTCAATGGATGCGCTGGGTGTACCCAGCAGCTTCACACGGCATTCCTTCAAAACGCCCTTCTTCTCCAGCTGCATAGCCAGATTCAAGCCGGTCTGGCCGCCGATACCGGGAACAATCGCATCGGGGCGCTCATAGCGAATGATTTT
>JAZQDH010000024.1:0-4053 GCA_045546655.1 Faecousia sp. | reverse complement strand
CTGTGCTACGGTATGGCCGTGGCGGCCATCTTTGTGGTGATGATGCTGTGGTTTGGCTGCTATAATGTGGTGCTGACCAGCGATAAGTTCACGAGCCTGTTCGGCAATCTGATCCCGGCGCTGTCTCTGCTTTTGGTGATGGTGCTTCGGATGATTCCTAGCTTTATGCGCAAAGCCAGGGGCATTCAATCCGCCAGAAAATCCATCGGCCTGGGCGTGTCGGAAAACAGCACCGCCCGACAGAAAGTGCGCCAGGGCGTTGGGATTCTGTCGGCCCTGACGGACTGGGCACTTGAGGGCAGTGTGGTCACTGCCGATTCGATGCGGGCCAGAGGTTACGGAAGTGCCAAACGCACCAATTTCCGGATCTATCGTATGACAAAAGGGGACTGGCTGCTACTGGCCCTGGAGCTGCTGCTAATCGTTGCAGTTATATCGTTCGGCGGCATCGGTGCGGAGTTTGTCCCTCAGATCTCCATAAGCCCATTATCGGCAGGCTTTATAGCTTATTGTATCTATCTTCTGATTCCAACAGCACTTTACATAAAGGAGGCGGTCCTGTGGCGCATTTTGTTATCGAAAATCTAAGCTTTTCCTACCCCACGTCCGGTGGCCGTCTGAGCCTGGACGGAGTGGATCTGGCGGTGGAGAGGGGAGAATATGTGGTACTGTGCGGAAAGTCCGGTTCCGGCAAGACCACCCTTTTGCGGCATTTGAAGTCGGTTCTGACACCCTACGGCCAACGCTCGGGTCGGGTATATCTAAACGGTGTGCCTCTGGAGGAAGTGCCCCACAGAGAGCAATCCGCAAAGATCGGCTTTGTCATGCAGAACCCGGATGACCAGATTGTTACCGATAAGGTCTGGCACGAGCTGGCTTTCGGTTTGGAGAATATCGGCACAGATCCGGGTACTATGCGTCTGCGGGTGGCGGAAATGGCCAGCTATTTCGGCATTCAGAACTGGTTCCACCGGGATGTGTCGGAGCTGTCCGGCGGCCAGAAGCAGCTGCTGAATCTGGCATCTATTATGGCGATGCAGCCCGAAGTTCTGATCCTGGATGAGCCTACCAGCCAATTGGATCCCATTGCCGCGTCGGACTTTTTGAACACGGTGCGCAAGATCAATATTGAACTGGGCACTACCGTTATCATCACGGAACATCGGCTGGAGGATATCTACCACGCAGCCGACCGGGTGATCGTAATGGAGCGGGGAAGCGTTGCGGCCAACGGTACGCCCCGCAGCGTAGGCGCGCAGCTGTATGAAAACAGCAGCCAGATGTTTGCGGCGCTGCCCACACCAGTCCGGGTGTTTTATGGCGCGGATGCCAAGGGGGATTGTCCTCTAACCGTCCGGGAGGGCCGCCGCTGGCTCACCGATTCTCTTGCCGGAAGAAAATTAAAGATCTCCCAGCCTTGCATTGAGCCAGAAATGGAGAAGACTGAAGATGCAGTAACGGTGCGCCAGGCTTGGTTCCGCTATGAGAAAGACAGTCCCGATGTGCTGAAGGGACTGGCGTTTGATGTTCCCAGGGGCAGTATTTTCGCCATTGTGGGCGGCAACGGTGCGGGAAAATCCACAACGCTAAAGGCTCTGTGTGGCATCTGCGGCATTTACCGGGGCGATATTCGAATTTTTGGTAAAAAACTGAAGCAATATAAGTCCGGGGAGCTGTTCCGGAACTGTCTGGCTATGCTGCCCCAGGACCCCAAAAATCTGTTTGTCAAGGAGACTGTGAGCCAGGAACTGGAGGAGGTGTGCAGCGACCCGGCCCAGGTGGAACAGATCGCCCGGCTGTGCGAGGTGGAGCATTTGCTGCGCGCCCACCCCAGCGATCTGTCCGGCGGTGAGCAGCAGCGCACTGCTCTTGCCAAGGTGCTGCTGACCCACCCCAGGCTTTTGCTTCTGGATGAACCCACCAAGGGTCTTGACAGCTTTTTCAAGGGCAAGTTTGCCCAGATTCTTAAGAAACTGAAAGCCGACGGTATCACGATTATTATGGTGTCCCACGATGTGGAGTTCTGCGCCGAACACGCGGACCTGGTGAGTATGTTCTTCGACGGACAGCTCCTCACCACCAACACCCCTCATCGTTTCTTTGGTCAGAACAGTTTCTATACTACGGCCGCCAACCGTATGAGCCGCTGCGTGTTCCAAAACGCGGTGACCGCCGGTGATGTGGTGCAGCTGTATAGGCAGAACCAGGAGGATGCGCTATGAAACGGTCCACCTTTGCCTCCACTTTGGTGATTGCTGTGCTGATCCCGGCGACATTATTTTTGGGCAGTAAATTACCCGGCCGGTGGTACTATCTGACCAGCACACTCATCGTGATCGAAACGATGCTTCCCTTCTTCTTTGCCTTTGAGACCCGGAAACCCCAGGCGAGGGAACTGGTCACCATTGCGGTAATGGCCGCTATTGCCGCCGCCTCCCGTGTGGCCTTTGCATTCATTCCCCATTTTAAACCCATTATTCCGGTGATTATGATGGCCGGCATCGCGTTTGGTGCCCAGACCGGTTTTCTGACGGGAACTGTCGCGGCCTTTGCCAGCAATTTCTTCTTTGGGCAAGGCCCGTGGACACCCTGGCAGATGATGGCCTACGGTCTGGCAGGCTTTTTGGCTGGCCTGCTGCTCCACAAAAAGAGCGAATACCGTACGCCATTTTATCTGGCTGCATTTGGATTTCTCTGCGTGGCGCTGGTCATCGGCCCGCTGCTGGACAGCTGTACGCTGTTCACCACAGTGACGAACATCACACCCCAGACGGTGATTTTGGTATTCGCCCAGGGAATCCCCATCAATCTGCTCCACGGCTTGTCCTGCGCCGTCGTACTGTTTGTGTGCAGTAAGGCATTTCTGCGGAAGCTGGACCGGCTGCAGACCAAATACGCCATGATGCAGGCAATAGAAACCGAATAACACAAAGACCATCTTCGCCGGGAGATGGTCTTAATAACGTTGGTTGCAGCTGGATGCGTTTTGCGTAGGTGTGCGGCTTGTCCACCTTGAGAAAACAAAAATCTTCCACCCATATACAGTGATAATATACAAACAAACCGAGTTGGGAAGTAACGGATTTTTACAGGTATAGCAGGAAAAAAACCAGATTTCTTCTGGAAATTTTGTTGACTTTTTTGAAAAAATGTATATAATAGTAAACCGTATGGATACGCATAATGACAACAGTATGGCCTTTGGTAAGGTTTGCCAGGAAATATCCCGGCAGAAGATCGTTGTTGGAGCCAAACAGCTCCGCAAAGCCCTTGCCGCCGGTACCGCCGTAAGAGTCTATCTGGCGGAAAATGCCGACCCGGCCATCACCGAACCGATTCTGACTCAATGCAAACTGAATAGCGTTGCGTATACCTGGGTGCGGTCTATGACTGACTTGGGTCGCGCCTGCGGGATCGAAGTGGGTGCGGCTGCTGCAGCTGCTGTTCGTTGATTTGGTTCTATCGGCTTATGCCGTGGAATAGATCCGCCAATGGCGAGTAATTAAGAAAGGAGAAAAAAATGCCTACTTTTAATCAGCTTGTTAGACATGGCCGTAAGCAGGTTGCTTACAAGTCCACCGCTCCTGCCCTGCAGAGAGGTCTGAATACTCTGGAGAACAAGGCTACTACCGTTCCTTCCCCCCAGAAGCGTGGCGTTTGCACTGCTGTTCGTACCACCAGCCCCAAGAAGCCTAACTCCGCTCTGCGTAAGATCGCCCGTGTGCGTCTGACCAATGGTATGGAAGTTTCCGCTTATATCCCTGGTGTTGGCCACAACCTGCAGGAGCACTCCGTGGTTCTGATCCGCGGTGGTCGTGTTAAGGACCTTCCCGGTGTTCGTTACCACATCATCCGTGGTACTCTGGATACTCAGGGTGTACAGGGCCGTATGCAGTCCCGCTCCAAGTACGGTGCAAAGCGTCCCAAGGCCGGTAAGAAGTAATTCGCCGTCTTAAGACACAAAATTTGAATTTTCCCATGCCTATTCGCAAGGCAAGGCCTTGCCACGAAGGTTTTTATATATAAAAATCCTCTGGCCAGGCACAACGAAAG
>JAZQDH010000023.1:0-26826 GCA_045546655.1 Faecousia sp. | reverse complement strand
CCAGTCGATGGGACACATGGATTTATCCAGCATCGGCGCGTAGCTGACCTGGCTGGCATCCTGGGGCACAGAAGATACTGTACCGATATGGATCTTTTCCAGTGTGGAGCTGAGCAGGTCAGCGCCCAGAACCGCCAGCTTATCCAAAAGCTCCCCGGCGGTCTCGTCGGGACCGATGGGCGTTTTGGCACAGTCGATAATATCGCCGGCATCCATCTCCCGGCACAAATACATAGCTGTCACACCGGATTCCGTCAGGCCATCCAGCACCGCCCACTGATAAGGGGCGCTTCCCCGGTACTTGGGAAGCAGGCTGGCATGAATGTTTATGGTGCCTTTGGGTGGAATATCCAGCACACGCTGGGGCAGGATCCGTCCATAGGCAACCACAGCCACCACATCCGGCTGCAGCAGCCGCAGCTGCTCCACTGTTTCATCTTCCCGGAAATTCTCCGGCTGGTAAACCGGGATGTTGTTAGCCAGAGCCACCTCTTTTACCGGAGAAAAAGCCAATTTCATACCCCGGTTCTTGGGCCGGTCCGGTTGGGTATAGACTGCCACCACATCAAAGCCGTCAGATATAATCTTTTTCAGGCACGTGGCCGCGATATCCGGTGTGCCCATAAATACTACACGCATAGAATTCTCCCAATGATTACGCTTCTTCGTCAGCATAGAGTTCCTCTTCTGTCAGGAACCGTTCCATAATTTCAGTATAGACAATACCGTCCAGGTGATCCAATTCATGGCAGAAGCAGCGGGCGATCAGTTCTTCTCCCTCTGCCTCATACCAATTCCCGTGACGATCCTGGGCCCGGACCTTGGCATAATAGGGCCGCTTCACAAGGCCGTACTTACCGGGAACACTCAGACATCCCTCTGCGCCCTCCTGCTCACCGTCGGTTTCCACCAGGACAGGATTCACCAGTTCCAGGATCTCCTCCCCCGTATCCACCAGTACCACACGGCGCAAAAAGCCCACCTGGGGCGCTCCCAGACCTACGCCGCCGGAGTCGATCAGCGTTTCTTTCATATCCTCCAGCAAACTGTGCAGACGCTTGTCGAAATTGATCACCGGCTTGCACACCTTATGCAGCGCCGGTTCTTTTGTTGTAAGTATTCTGCGAAGTCCCATATTTATTCCTCTCTAGTCGAATCCGTTCACATCGATAAAACCGGCAACCCCCCGGTTCTCCCTGTCCTGGAAGAACTGCCGCAGCAGATGGGCAAGCAGCTGCCGCAAGGGCCGGGTCATCTTGCACCGCAGGGTGATGCGGTAACGGAAATTATAGTTGATCTTAGGCACCGGACAGGGCGCAGGCCCTAAAACGGTGCAAAACTCCCCGGCATACCGGGGGTCTTTCAGTAAATTCACCAGACTGGACTTGAATTTGGCCGCGCCGTGGAGAACTTTGGCCTCATCCAGGCCAGTAAATGTAACCGCAGCAATATCGGCAAAGGGTGGGCAGCTCTGCGCTTTCCGCAGCTGGATCTCCAGCTCATAGAAGCTGTCGTAATCCTGCTTCGCCGCCAACGTGATCACCTTATGCTCCGGAACCATAGTCTGGATCATAGCCCGTCCGGCGCTGCTGCCCCGTCCGGCACGACCCACCACCTGGGTGAGCATATTGAACGTGGTCTCCGCAGCCCGGAAACTGTCTGTATACAAGCTCAGGTCTCCATCCAGCACACCAACCAGGGTCACATTGGGAAGGTTCAGTCCCTTTGCCACCATCTGCGTACCCACCAGCACCGGGATGTTCTCCCGCTGGAAGGTCTCCAGAATCTTTTCGTGGGTATTGGCCGCATTGACCGTATCCGTATCCATACGGATCACCTGCACATCCGGGAAGATACCCTGGATCTGCTGCTGCACCTTTTGGGTACCGGTACCCATAGGCTTCATAGGTCCGCCGCACAGAGGGCAGCGGTCCGATACCGGCTGGGAATGGCCGCAATAGTGGCACATCAGCCGCTCATTTGCGCTGTGGTAAGTCAGCTTGGCGCTGCACCGGGGACACTCCGGGATCTCCCGGCAATCCACACAAACCAGCGCCCGGCTGTTGCCACGGCGGTTTAAAAACAAGATACTCTGCTTGCCGCCGGCAGCCGTCTCACGGATGGCATCCTGCAGATCATAGCTCAGGGCCAGATCATTACCCAGCTGCAGCTGCTGCTTCATATCCACGATCTCCACTTTCGGAAGGGGTCTTCCCCCATAACGCTCGTCCAAACGGTAAAGGGTATACACACCCGATTTTGCATAGAACATAGATTCTACGGAAGGGGTGGCAGAGCCCAACAGCACCAGAGCGTTCTCTTTCACGCCCCGCCACAGGGCTACTTCCTTGGCCCAATACCGGGGAGCGTTTTCAGATTTATAGGAATGTTCCTGTTCCTCGTCCAAGATAATGAGGCCCAGATCCGGACAAGGGGCAAATACCGCTGAGCGGGTGCCCACCACCACCTTGGCATCACCGGAGCGCACACGTTTCCACTGGTCGTACCGCTCTCCGGCAGGCAGACTGCTGTGCAGCACCGCCACCCGGTCCGTAAAATGGGCAGCCAACAGTCCCAAAAGCTGGGGTGTCAGCGCAATTTCGGGGACAAGGAGCATAGCCTGTTTGCCTGCTTCCAAGCAGCTGCGGATCAGCCGGATATACACCGACGTTTTGCCGGAACCAGTAACACCATACAATAAGGCGGTACCCGGTTTTTCCCGGTCCATCTGTTCCAAAAGTCCCTCATAGACCTGCTGCTGGCTGTGGCTCAGCACCAGTGGCCCGGACAGTTTGACAGGCTGGATCTCTCTGCAGCGCAGTACGGAGCGTTCCGACAGTTCCAGATAACCCAACTGAGCCAGGCGGTTGATGGTGGTGATTTTGCAGCCGGTAAAATAACAGATCTCTTTCACAGCCGCAGATCCCACGCTGGATATCAGCTCCAGCACATTCTTTTGCATCAGCGCGGACTTGGGCCGGCTGGAGGCATACTCCATCGCCTCCTCCGCGCTCACTGCCAACGTTGCGATCTTCTCTGTCTTATCACCTGTCCGCTGGATCAGATCCCGCTGGGCAACCAGCCATTTTTTGCGCTGCAGGTAGGAAACTGCCTTTTCCAGACGTTCCTCATCGGAAAGAGCCTTTCTGACCGCTTCTCCGTCGGCGCTGCCGCCGCAGTCCCGCAAAAATTCCAGAAGCAGCAGGGCATCCGCCTGCTTCACGGTCTTTTCCTGCCAGCTCAGATCCTGGGTCAGTGCATAGGTCTCCCGGCTGCGGAACCAAAGTCCTGCAGGTAGCATTACGCGGATGGCGTCAAAGAAGGTGCAAAAGTACCGTTCCCGCAAAAAGGATGCCAATTGCAGCATTGTCTGCGACAGCACCGGCTCTGTATCCAGCACTTTCTGGATACTTTTGAGGCCATCTTCACTGCCAGTTTCTACGCTGAGCACCACGCCCTCCGCGGTACGGTTGCTTCTACCAAAGCCTACCTGCACGCGCATACCGGGCTGTAGGTTCATTTCCCGGGGAATAAAGTAAGAATAGGGCTTGTCAATGGCAAAATTAGCCGCTGACACAGCAATTTTTGCAATCATACCGCCCCTCCTTACGCAAGCCGGGGACAAAAAGCGCTGACCCCAGGCATTATTTGATATTTAGTTTCTGTATTCGTCCTTCAGCGTTGCGGACAGCTGGCCGTCAGCCACTTCCCGGATCGCCAGGGTAACGGGCTTGTCGTCCAGTTCTTCATTCAATGTTTCTGCTTCGTAGGCGATCTGTCTTGCCCGGTGGGCGACCACATTCACCAGCAGGTAACGGCTGTCAACATTCTTCAGCAAATCTGCTACGGGGGGGTAAAGCATAATGATAATCCTCCAAATTAATCCGCCGATTCGGCGATGATCTTTAATATTTTCTCAACACAGGCAGATACCTGGTCATTGATAACGATATGGTCGTATTGCTTGCTCTGTTCCATTTCCCACCGAACTCGCTGAGTACGCAGCTTGATCTGCTCCTCCGAGGTGTCTCCCCGGCTGCGCAAACGGTGTTCCAGTTCTTCCAGGGAGGGGGGTGCCACAAAGATCAGCACCGCATCCGGCCGGGATTTGCGCACGTTAAACGCACCGTTGGGTTCTATGTCCAGAATCACATGGCCACGGGCCAGCTTTTCTTCCAGCTGCGCCTTCGGTGTACCGTAGTAGTTGTCCATGTGGGCGTCGTATTCCAAAAAGGCATCCTTTTCAATCATATCCAAAAAGGTCTCTTTGGAAACAAAATAGTAGCTTACAGCCTCCTGCTCACCGGGACGGGGAGCACGGGTGGTAGCGGACACAGAGAAGGTCAGGTCCTTTCTGCGGTCCATAACCTCTTTCAGCACTGTGCTCTTACCCACACCGGAGGCACCGGAAAAGACGAATAATTTACCCTTTTGCATTTTATTCTCCCTCCCGGCCTTCCTGTTTCTCCGTAAACCGGGCGCTAAGTACATCGGAGGCCAAGGCAGACAAGATCACATGGTCTGTATCCATCAGAATGACTGATTGGGTCTTTCTGCCGTAGGACGCATCGATCAGCATACCACGATCCCTGGCTTCCTGAATTATACGCTTAATGGGAGCCGAATCCGGCTCCACGATCGCCAGCATCCGCTGGGCGGCGATCATACTGCCAAAGCCGATATTGATTAACCTCATAATTCCCTCTTATTCGATGTTCTGGGTCTGCTCACGGATCTTTTCCAGTTCCGCCTTGATGTCCACCACGATGCGGGCCAGGTTCACATCCGTGCACTTGGAGCCAATGGTGTTGGCCTCCCGGTTCATCTCCTGCAGCAAAAAGTCCAGCTTACGGCCTACTGCGCCGCCGCCGGAGAGCATTTCATTCATCTGCTGCAGATGGCTGCGCAGACGAACCGTCTCCTCATCAACAGCCACCTTGTCCGCGAAAATCGCAGCCTCTGTCAGAATACGGCTTTCGTCAATGGCGGTGTTGGCAAGCACTTCCTTGAGCTTGGCTTCCAGACGGGCACGGTAATCCACCACGGTCTGGGCATTGCCTGCCTCCACTCTTTCCACCAACTGCACAATGGTGCTGCCCCGGCTGCGCAGATCCTGATCCAGTGCCTGTCCTTCGGTGCAGCGCATAGCATCATAGCCCTCCAGCGCCTTGGCGACTACACCCATCAGATCGCTCAGGAGCTGATCTTCATCCACCTGGGGTTTCTCGATCACAAACACCTCGGGCAGACGGGACACAGAAGCGGTGGTGATCTCATCCTTTACCCCATACTGGCCGATCATCTGGCGCATTGCCTGCAGATAACCCTCCAGCACATTGGTATTCAGGCTCACCTGGACCTCTTCACCGCCCTCGCTGCGGACAGAGATAAATACGTCCACCTTGCCCCGGGACACAGACTGCTTGACCGCCTGCTTCACCGCGTCCTCGCCAAAAGACAGGATGCGGGGCAGCCGCACAGAACAGTCCAGATAACGGTTGTTCACGGAACGGATCTCTACTGTAAACTCCCGGCCATTTACCGTCTCCACGGCACGGCCGTAACCGGTCATACTTTTAATCAAGGCTACATTCCTCTTTCTTCTCAGGCATCCGGGCATTCCTGCCCGTGGCCTGTAATAGTATTAACAGGATCAGCGCTACAAAATGTACAATACCCCAGTCCCAGGGGTTACCGGGCCGCTGTCGGAAGGGATCATCGCACGGTCTCCCGGCTTGGGTCAATGGGATTGCGGGCGGTAAGCAGCATTTTCCGCTGCACCGCACCGCACCCGAAGCTTTTGTGGCAGTCGCCGGAACAGGCACTGACTGCTGTATTATCTGTCGTCCTTATCGGTAGGTTCCTGCAAGGTAGCGGAAACGCTGTAAGCGTTCAGCGCGCCCACCTCAGAGAATGCTTCGCTGATGGTAATGTTGGCCTTCATGGTGGCCGTACCGATCTGGGCACCGGTAAAGTCCACCGTAGCGGTGATATCCACCGGCTTTATGGCATCCACAAGGGCGCTGGGGCCACGGACCTTTACCTCCAGAGCCTGGGTGATCATATCCACTTCCAGGCCCTCCGGCACGTTTATTGCAACAATGTTGGTAACATTAAAATTCTTGGTCTTCAGCGTGGGGAACTTCACTTCCACCGTTGCTTCCGTCACGCCGGTCTCGTTGGTAACGCCATCCGGCAGGACAATGGGGAATTTCAGCGCGCCATCCTTCAGCATTTCGCTAAGGTCAATGGTCCCCAGCTCGATGGTGCCGATCTTTTCCAGCAGCGCGTCGCTGCCGGAGATCCGGATCTTCTCGGGGGTAATCTTTACCTCCGTGGTCTTACTGGTGGCGCCGCCGCCATCAATGATCTGCACGGACAGCTCCACATCCATATACCGCTGGATCTGCACCAACAGATTCACAGTCTCCACGCTGGCTGTGACCATCGCCACATCCACCGCTTCGGCATTGGCATTGCAAAGGGTAAACGAATACTTATCCTCAAAGGTTTCGCTGCGCCCTTCCAAATCCACCTGGATCCTGGCCTGCTCTACCTGGCTGATCACAGACTCCGGCCCGGAGATCTCAATGGTTTTAAAGTCCAGCAGTGCCTTCTCCTTATCCGCAATAAAGCCTTCGGGCACAGAGCCAACGTAGTCGATGAGCACAGGGATACTCTTCTTCAGCTTGTTTTCCACAGTAATTGGGATCAGGTCCAGGCTTCTGCTGAGCACCTCAACCGCATTATCCGGGATATTGCCGGGATAAGACGTGTCATATCTTAGATAGTGTGTGCCGGGAGCTTCAATACTGGAAACGCTGGCAAGCACATTGATATTGGCTTCGTTCAGATTGTTAAGGTCCGTACGGTTGCCCTTCAGGCGCAGGGTAATGGCAGGGATATTACTGGTGATCATCAGTCCGCGCTCAGACAGCACGTTTTCATTTTCCAGAATCACGGGGATCTCATAATAAGTCTTCTCCGACTCCGGACTGACCACGGTGGTCACATAAAGCCACAGGCCAAAGGAAATCACCACAGAAAGGACGATCGCAACAACTTTGTTTTTCATAGATGCTTATCTCCTTTCTCGCTCTTCTGAAGCTTCTGGCGGAGCTTCACCACCAGATTCTCCTCTTTATCCGTCTCCTCGGTGCAAAGCTCATTGCGCAGAAGACGCTCCAGCGTCTGGGGTGCCAGGTGGCGCTTGAGCATACCGCCCACTGCCACAGAAATCGCGCCGGTCTCCTCCGACACCACAACCACCACTGCATCAGATGCCTCACTTATACCCACCGCCGCCCGGTGACGGGTACCCAGATCCAGGCTCAGCCGGTCGCTGTCGGAAAGGGGCAGTACACAGCCGGCAGCGGTCACACGGCCATCACGGATGATCATAGCACCGACGTGCAGCGCGGCCTTCGGAAAGAAGATGTTGCGGATCAGCTGTTCGGACACATTGCCGTCGATCATCGTACCGGTCTTGAAATACTCCTCAAGGCGGTGATCCCGGGCAAACACGATCAGCGCGCCGATCCTCTGCCGGCTCATAACCTCACAGGCCCGGACAGTCTGGTTAATGACCGGGACCATCTCCTGGTTCGGCTTTTGAGTTCCCAGAAGCCGGTTCAGGCTGACACTACTCAAATGGTCCAGCATACGGCGAAGCTCCGGCTGGTACAATACCACCAGCGCAATCAAGCCTACCTGCAGGAACTGGCTGAGAATAAAGCTCAGAGAGTGCAGCCGCAGAATATCCGTAACCCAGGAGATCACCAAGATTGCGACTACCACCCGGGCGATCTTACTGGCGCCAGTTGAACGGATCAGCGGCAACAGTTTGTAGATCAACAGCGCCACCACGATAATGTCCAGATAGTCCGACCACTGCATTCCCAGTATTTGATTCCATATATCCTGCAAGTAAACCATAGCCGCCCTCATTTCTGCAAATCTATACGAAGCCGCAAGCATTTTCGTACAATTGGCATAACTAGCCTATTATCCTAATTATTATAGCGGATTGGCCTGTTAATGGCAATAGCAAATCAAAATTTTTTACAATTCTTTATAGCTTTTGGCATGGCAGAAACCAGTGAGCGGATGTGTCCGGATTCCGTGCCGTAACCGACGCTGACACGAACAGTCCCCTGTCGCAGCGTGCCGGCGCTCTCGTGGGCCAGGGGCGCACAGTGCAGGCCTGCGCGCACGCAAAATCCTCCCTGGGCCAGCACCTGAGCCAACACCTCACAGTCTTCGTCAGTGGTAAAGGACACCGTTCCTCCCTGGTGTTCCCCGGCAAACACCGCAATTCCCTGTTTTTTCAGCCCGGTTATCAGTTGTCCGGCCAGCTGTGTTTCCCGGTCCAGAATACTCTGCTCTCCCCGTTTGAGCACCCAGGCAATGCCGGCAGACAGCCCTGCGATCCCCGGCACATTCAGCGTCCCCGCCTCTGCCCCATCCGGCAGAAAATCCGGCATCTGCTGCTGGCGAGATACGCTTCCCGTCCCTCCGTAGATCAGCGGTCTGGGCAGGATGCCGCAAATCAGGACACCGGTACCCTGGGGGCCCAAAAGGCCTTTATGGCCGGGCATCGCCATAAAAGCAGGTTTCATTCTGCTCCATTTAAGCATCATTTTTCCTGCCCCCTGGGCCCCATCCAGTATAAACGGCACCCGGTATCGGTGGCACAGCTCCGCCATTTGTTCCACCGGCAAAATATATCCGAACACGTTGGACATACAGGTAAACACAGCCGCGTCCGCCCCTGCGCGCAATGCCTTTTCGAACTGCTCCAAGGTGTCCTGCCAATCAAACAGTTTCCGGCCTGCCACAATTACCTTTGCCCCCAGCGCATACAGCGGCCGTGTCACAGCGTTATGCTCAAATCCGGAAATGACCACCCGGCTGCCCGGCTTTACCAGTGTCTGTATCGCCATATTCAGTCCGTGGGTACAGCTGGAGGTAATCACCACCTGCTCCGGCTGGCAGTCAAACAATTCAGCCACCCGCTGTCTGCACTGCAGAACCATTCTTGCGGCCGCCATAGAGGCCCCGTAGCCGCCGCGCCCGGGATTGCCGCAGGTCAGCAGTGCCCGCTGCACTGCCTGATGGACGCTGTGGGGTTTATAAAAGGATGTGGCCCCGTGATCCAAATAGATCATAGAGCCATTTCCTCCAGCGTGCCATCTTCTGTGCTGCGGTAAAATCTTCTGTATGGGATTCCCCGGGTCCGCAGCTGCTCCACCGCCCGGTACATATCCTTACAGTTCAGATGAAGGCTGTATCCGCACCCCTGTTCCTCCATCCACCTGGCTGTTCTTCGTATATTACAATCGATCCCCGCTCTGCGCAGCACCAGCTCTCCCCGCTGTGCCGGTGTTACAGAACGGAAGGTGATCAAACAAGCTCTCATAATTAAAACCTCCCGAACCAATTTATGTCCGGGAGGTCCATTTTGTGTGTTTTACAGTTCTTCCAGCAGGCACACCGCATGGCAGGCCATACCGGAGCCGTCCCCGGTAAAACCCAGGTGTTCTTCCGTTGTGGCCTTCACGTTCACACGGCCCTCATCCAGCTGCAATACCTGTGCGATGTTTTGCACCATCTGGGGAATGTAGTCCTTCAGCTTCGGTCTTTGGGCGATCATAGTAACATCCACATTGGAAACTTTATAGCCTGCATTTTCCACTTTTTCTGCCACGCAAGCCAGAAGTTTCAAAGAATCCGCATCTTTATAGGCAGGGTCAGTATCGGGAAAATGCCTGCCGATATCACCCAGCGCAGCCGCTCCCAAAAGGGCATCCGAAACCGCGTGAAGCAGCACATCCGCATCGGAATGACCCAGAAGCCCCAGCCCACAGGGGATCTTTACACCGCCCAGGATCAGCGCCCGGTCGGGCACCAATCTGTGCACATCATAGCCGTGTCCGATTCTCATTGCATTTCCTCCAACAAAAGACTGGCAATCTTCAGATCTATGGGGGTGGTGATCTTAATATTGCGTTCGTCCCCTTCCACAATCTTGACCGACATCCCCATCAGCTCCACAGCGGAGCAATCGTCAGTGATCTGACTGCCGGTTTTCGCCGCATTGGACAGGGCGCACCGCAGCAGATCGAAATCAAAGACCTGGGGTGTTTGGACAGCCTGCAGGTGACTTCTGTCCGGTGTTGCCTGGACCACACCGCCACGCACCTGCTTAATGGTATCCTTCACCGGCACAGCCGGAGCTGCCGCGCCATAGGTGTTGGCCGCCCGGACGGTTCTGTCGATCACCTGCCAGCTTACCAGGGGTCTTGCCCCGTCCTGGATCGCCGCCAGCTTCACCTTGGATGACAGGGCATTCAGGCCTGCCGCCACAGAAGCAGGGCGGTCCTTTCCTCCGCAGACCACCGCAGTGACCTTATCAAAGTTTCGGCAGAGGGCAGTGATGGGTATGATCAGATCCTCCCGGGTGACCACCACGATCTCCCGGATCACGTCGCTGTGCTGAAACGTGCGCACCGTTTTGACAATCATCGGCTCTCCGTCCAGGGGTGCCATCACCTTGTCGATACCGCCCATCCGGGATGCCGTACCTGCAGCCACAATCACCGCGCCGCAGTATTTCAGTTTCAGAACTTTCCGTGCAGGACGGGTGAACCTGGTTAAATCCATATTACAGCTCCTTGATCAGTTTCTTGAAATAGTTGCCCCGCTCCATAAAGTTTTTAAACTGGTCGAAGGCAGCCGATGCCGGGCTCATAAGCACCACATCTCCCGGCTCTGCCGCGGCAGCTGCCGCCTGCACCGCTGCGGTAAAATCACCGCAATCCAAAATCTGGGGGGCCTCTTCCTGATATTCCGGACAATTGCGTACCGCCTCCGCGATTTTAGGGCCTGTAGCCCCGCCTAAGTACAGTTTTTTGACGTGTTTACAGATATACGGCCCCAGCACATCGTAGGGAATATGCTTATCATAGCCGCCGGCGATCAGCAAAACCTTTTGGGAAAAACTTTTCAGACCCGCAATGGTCCGGGTGGGAGAGGACGCGATGGAGTCATTGTAATACTTTACCCCATCCTTCACCCGTACCAGCTCGATCCGGTGCTCCACACCGCCAAAGTTTCTGGCAACGGTGCGGATCACTTCATCGCTGACCAGTCCCTCCACAGCCAGGATGGCGGCCATATAGTTTTCAATGTTGTGTACACCGGGAATAGCAATATCGTGGATATTGAGGACGGGCGTTCCATCCCGGCAGATCATATCCCCCCGCAGATCCACACCATTTTGTGTCTTCTTCTGTCTTGCGAAATAGCGGATCTGTCCGTTCCCTGCAAAAGACCCGGTGATATCATTGTCCAGATTTAGGATCAGCTTATCAGACTTGGTCTGGAATTTGAAAATGTTCTTCTTGGCATCCACGTACTCCTGCATATCCTTGTGCATATCCAGATGGTTGGGTGCCAGGTTGGTGACTACCGCCACCTGGGCGGAGCGGTGCATATCCATCAGCTGAAAGGAGCTAAGCTCCACCACCACCAGATCCTCAGAGCCCATTTCATCCAGCGACGGCAGCAACGGTGTACCAATGTTACCGCCCAGCCACACTTTATGGCCTGCGGCCCTTAGCATTTCAGAGATCAGCGTGGTGGTAGTGGTCTTGCCGTCAGAACCGGTCACTGCCAAAATACGGCATTTGCACAGCTCAAAAAACACTTCCATCTCGCTGGTAACTTCCGCGCCCCTCTCCCGCAATGCGGCCAGTGCCGGGATATCCGGGTGCATACCGGGTGTGCGGAACACCATATCCGCTTCCAGACCATCCAGGTAGTTCTCTCCCAGGCTCAGCCGGCAGCCCAGTTTCTCCAGCTCCAGCACCTCCGGGTCCAGCTTCTCCCGGGGCGTTTTGTCACAGCCAGTGACCTGGCATCCATAGCGCAGCAACAGGCGCACCAGCGGCCGGTTGCTGACGCCCAGACCCAGTACAACGATGCGCTTACCCTGCTGGGCCGTAAAATATGTCTTCAAAGGTGTTTCCATTTCTGAAACCTCGTATTCATTGGTTTTATGTTTATAGTATATCCCCAACCGGGAGAATTTGCAAGATATTTGACAATTGTCCCTCTTTGGGGTACAATAATTCCGCAACCGGGCCGGACAGCCGCGGACTCATACCGAAAGGTAGAGGATGAGGAAAGTCCGGGCTCCACAGGGCATGGATAACGGGTAACGCCCGCCGAGGGTAACCTCAGGACAAGTGCAACAGAAATATACCGCTTCAGTCCAATGGGACCCTAACGAAACCATGTTTCGTTGGGAAGAGGAGATTGTGCATATAGTGTGCGCTTTGCTGCTTGCAGAAATGTGAGCGTTTATATGCGCGAATCGACGAAGCAAGGATGAAAAGGTGGGGTAAGAGCCCACCCGGCCTATGGTAACATAGGTTTTACGCTGTAAACTCTATCCTGGAGCAACGCCGTGGAGAAGCAACAGGTTTGCCCGACCGCTTCGAGGAGGCGGCTTGATCCCGCAAGCAATTGCGGGGCTAGATAGATGGCTGTCAAGACAGAACCCGGCTTATAGGCCCGATTGCGTAAAAAAGCACCGCTCTTGCGAGTGGTGCTTTTTGTTTATACTTCTGCACTTTCCTCTTCCGGTATGTTCTGCACAAGACCGGCCACATCTGAAACAGGCAGAGAGAACGCAATTCCCTGGGCCTTTCTGCCCATACCCATTTCTTTGTAGAGGGCATTGAGCACCTGATCCCGGATGTCTTTCTCTACCACCATCATCAAGATCTCTTTTTCCGCATGGATGGTGATGCCAAAAAAAGCGGCCTCTTTCTCTTTTGCTACGCCGCGGGCATTAAGAATGGTACCACCCCGGACGCCCTGCTGGCGCGCCACATCCATCGCCTCTTCCGCATAGCCGGAGTTAACAATAGCGAAAATCACTTCGTGGTTATTGGTAGTCATAATCAGTCCTCCTTCTTTAAACGGTTATTGCTCAGGAACTGGTAGACGCTCACACCGATCACGCTGGACATAGGAACCGCGAAGGCGATTCCCTTTCCGTTGCGGATGGTGGCAAACTTATCATCCAGGGTCTTCATAATCTCATCCACCCTGTCTTCCCGGACGGTGCTGAAAATCACTGCCTTGTGGATGTTCAAGCCTAACATCTCCACAAGTTCTGAATTGGCAGTTCCCACACCGCCGGTAACCAATTGGAAGTTTACATCAAATTGGCTCAGTACGTCCAGATAGAATTCCGCCTTGGGGCGGTCCACCACGGTGATCAGCAGTTTCAGCTTCTTGATAGCCGATTCGTTCACTGTATTTGCCATAGCGCCGCCTCCTTACATAAAGTTGATGATTTGCTGGTCGTCCGCATCCAGAATCCGCTTCATAGCCATACGCTCCTGTACCCTGTTAGAAACAATCGCACGGAATCCCAGAAGCTGAATGGTGATCAGCGGTGCCATCGCAACCAGCGCCACCACGCCGAAGGCATCCCGCAGCACCGCATCCGGACCTTGCAGACCCACACAGATGCCAATGGCAAAGGGCAGGATGAAGCCAGAGGTCATAGGGCCGCTGGCCACACCGCCGGAGTCGAAGGCGATGGCAGTGTACACAGGCGGCACAAACAGCGACAGCGCCAGGGAGATGAAGTAGCCGGGGATAATGTAGTAGGCCAGAGAAAAATCGAAAACAATGCGGATCACCGACAGCGCAATGGCAGCGCCTACGCCGATACACAGGCCCAGCATCATAGAGCGTTTGGTCACGTAGCCGTTGGTCACGTCCTCCACCTGCTGGTTCAGTACGTGGATGGCCGGTTCTGCCAGCACCACCAGGATGCCAATCAGAAGACCCAGACCTACCAAGACCCAACGTCCCACAGCACCGGACACCGCCAGACCGATTTTATAGCCGATGGGCATAAAGCCCACATTGACACCGGTCAAAAACAGCACCAAACCAACATATGTAAATACGACACCCAAACCAATGCGCACCAGATGGCGCTTGGGTAGCTTCAGCACAAAAATCTGACACAGCAGAAAAAAAAGCACGATCAAACCCAGAGCGATGGCCACTTCCTTGGCGGTGTGGACCGCCGTGTGGGCAAACGTACCCAAAATGTCCTTGCTGACCGTATAATCCGGGACAGCGTAGGTCAGGTCATTGGCAGAGAATACGCCCAGCAGCAGGACCGCCAGAATCGGGCCGATGGAACACAGCGCCACCATACCGAAGCTGTTCTCCTGGGAATGCCGGTCACCCAGCACACCGGAGATGCCCACACACAGAGCCATCAAAAACGGAACTGTGATCGGTCCTGTGGTAACACCACCGGAGTCAAAAGCCAGGGGCATCAGCGCTTCATTACCACTGACCACCAGCAGCAGTGCCAACGCGAACAGGAGCATATAAAACAGCATCAGAATATTAGACAGACGCTGCTGGAATACGATACGCAAAATCGCCACCAGCAAAAACGCACCCACACCGAAGCCAACTGCATAGATCAGCAGCGTTCCGTTCATTACGGAGCTGACCTGGTTTGCCAGCACCTGCAGATCCGGCTCTGCCACGGTGATCAGCACACCCAGAACAAAACAAACTGCCAGCAGCAGCCAAAGCTTACGCTGCTTGGAAAGGCCGGAGCCCACCTGTGTACCCATTGGCGTCATTGCCAGATCCGCACCCATATTGAACAGGCCGATGCCCACAATCAGCAGCACCGCGCCTATGGTAAATGTAACCAATTCTTCCCTTGCAAAGTCAAACCAGGGAAGCAACGCGATCAAGTATACGATCATAGTGATTGGCAGAGCAGAAATAAGGGCCTCTATAATTTTACTGCGCAGCTCTTTCAATCTTCATCGCCTCCTGTACATAATCTTTTTTGTTATACATATTCACTGAACGATCATATCTTAACATAATTCCAGGAAAAATACAACATTAGTCTTGGTAAAGCTTGCGAATATTCTGTGAACGTGATATCCTATATTATAGAGAGAAAGAGGAGGGATCTTTTTGAAAAGATTAATCGTAATTCTGGCAATCATACTGGCACTGCTTCTCTTTTTGCTGGCAGGGCTGACCATTCGCCAAAGCCGACAAGAAGCAGCCGCATACGTGCCACGGACCGATCCCCAAACGGATCCTCCGCCATCCACAGAAGCTCCCACCACACAACCTGCCACTGTGCCGGTTATCGCCACAGAACCCGTCACCGAACCGGAACCCACAGAAACCGAGCCGACACGGCCTCCCTTTGAGGTCCGCTGTATGGAAGATACCGATCCTGCCAACTGGAACGTGGATTGGGATGTAATCGTAGGCGACGAATTTGTGGAAGACTACGTCCGCGAGGAGGAGATCTTCTTCCAGGATGAAGCGTATATGGCCCTTCCCGGTGTATCCAGCTTCCGGGGCGGCAATTACCGCAACGACGCAGGCTATGGAACTGCCCAAATCAGCGATGGCAGAATTCATCAGCTTTGGAACAAACCTGTAGGCGCACTGTCCTCCCCGGAATGGGGTGGCTGCGGCTGGACCGGACAGCCCCTTGTAATACAGTGGGACGAGGAAACCAAGGCCATTATGAACCTCTATCCCGAAAAGAGAGAAAAAGAGGGCCTTACGGAAGTAATTTACGCAAAAATGGACGGCTACGTCCACTTTTTCGATATTGAAGATGGCAGCTACACCAGAGATCCCCTTTATGTGGGTATGACATTTAAAGGATCCGGTGCCATTGACCCCAGAGGATATCCCCTTCTGTACTTAGGTGCCGGTCTGCAATCCGGCAGCAAAACCCAATCCATATTCATTATCAGTCTGATCGACGGTTCCATTCTATATGAGCTCAGCGGCTACGAGAGCAAATCCAACCGTTGGTGGTTCGCCTTTGACGGCGCGCCTCTGGTGGATGCGGAAACCGACACGCTGGTCTGGGGTGGTGAGAGCGGCGTTCTCTACACCATAAAGCTCAACACCCAGTACGACAAATCCGCGGGAACGATCTCCGTAGAGCCGGACCCGGCTGTTAAGAGCCGCTATGCCCACGACTATCAACGCAGCGGCCGGTATGCGGGCTATGAAGCCAGTGTCACCGGCGTAGAAAACTATCTGTTTGTTGGTGACAACGGCGGCATTATGCAGTGTATAGACATCAATACCATGCAGATCGTCTGGGCTCAGGATCTGAAGGACGACATCAACGCCACAGCTCTGTTTGACTGGGGCAATGACGGCAACGGCTATCTGTACGTAGCCACCTCCACCGACTACACCAACCGCAATTTCCCCCTTTACAAGCTGGACGCCCAAACCGGCCGGGTCCTATGGAGTCACGATATGGAGTGCGTCAATGTGCCGGATGTCCCCGGCGGAACCCTCTCCTCCCCTATGATGGGACGTGCCGGCAGCGATATTGAGAATATGGTCCTGTTCTCTGTGGGCCGCAGTCCCAGCGCCTGGGTAGGTCAAATGGTCGCGTTAGACAAAGACACAGGCGAACTGTTATGGCAGTTTGAAACCAGCAACTATATGTGGAGCTCTCCCGTTGCCCTCTACACTGAGGAAGGCAAGAGCTACATCTTCCAGGCAGACGCATCCGGCAATTGTTACCTTCTGGAGGGTACGACCGGCGAGGTCGTAGACAGAGTACAGTTAGGCTGCACCGTCGAGGCCTCCCCCATTGCTTTTGGCAATCGGGTCGTCCTGGGCTCCCGGACGGGAATGTATCTGTTTGAAATTAAGTAAACAACCACTTATGGGTCAGGCATTACCGCCTGACCCTTTCTGGGCACAAAAATCCCCCAGCCAGTGGCTGGGGGATTTGAAGATCAGCAATTCAAGAATTACTCGTAGATCTCGGTAACAACACCGGAACCGACGGTACGGCCGCCTTCACGGATAGCGAAACGCAGGCCCTTCTCGATAGCGATGGGGGTGATCAGCTCAACGTTCATAACAACGTTATCGCCGGGCATGCACATCTCAGTGCCTTCGGGCAGAGTGATGATGCCGGTAACGTCGGTAGTACGGAAGTAGAACTGAGGACGATAGTTGTTGAAGAAAGGAGTATGACGGCCGCCTTCTTCCTTGGACAGGACGTAAACCTGGCCAGCGAACTTAGTCAGGGGCTTGATGGAACCGGGCTTGCACAGAACCTGGCCGCGCTCGATTTCCTTCTTGTCAACACCACGTAGCAGAGCGCCGATGTTGTCGCCAGCTTCTGCGTAGTCCAGCAGCTTGTGGAACATTTCGATATCGGTGCAGACGGTTTCCTTCATCTCGTCACGCAGACCGACGATCTGAACCTTGTCGTTCTTGTTGATCTGGCCACGCTCTACACGACCGGTAGCAACAGTACCACGGCCGGAGATGGTGAAGACGTCCTCAATGGGCATCAGGAAGGGCATATCAGCCTTACGGTCGGGAGTGGGGATATACTCGTCAACAGCGTCCATCAGAGCCTTGATGCAAGCATACTCGGGAGCAGCGGGATCGTTGGACTCGGAGATCAGAGCGTTCAGAGCGGAACCTTGGATAACGGGGATGTCATCGCCGGGGAACTCGTAGAAGGACAGAGTCTCACGGATTTCCATCTCAACCAGCTCCAGCAGCTCTGCGTCATCGACCAGGTCAGCCTTGTTCATGAAGACAACGATTGCGGGAACGCCAACCTGACGAGCCAGCAGCAGGTGCTCCTTGGTCTGAGCCATGGGGCCGTCGGTAGAAGCGATAACCAGGATAGCGCCGTCCATCTGAGCAGCACCGGTGATCATGTTCTTGATATAGTCAGCGTGGCCGGGGCAGTCAACGTGAGCATAGTGACGAGCGTCAGTCTGATACTCAACGTGAGCGGTGTTGATCGTGATACCACGGGCCTTTTCCTCGGGAGCCTTATCGATGGAAGCGTAGTCCTCGAAGTCAGCGTAACCCTGCATGGACAGGTACTTGGTGATAGCAGCGGTCAAAGTGGTCTTGCCGTGGTCAACGTGGCCGATAGTGCCAATGTTAACGTGAGGCTTAGTTCTTTCAAATTTCTGCTTTGCCATTTGAAATTTCCTCCTGTTTGTAAAGTGAAAAATTTAATTTTAATTACATTTTAAATGCACTCACGGATACATTATACTGCACCCGGTGCATAAATACAAGAAAAATTTTCGCTAAATCGAAAGATTTCTCTCAAATCAGTCGCGGCCGCGGGCCTTGATCAGCTCCTCGGTCTTGGACTTAGGCAGCTCAGTGTTGTGGCTGGGCTCCATAGAGTAGTTACCACGGCCCTGGGTCTTGGAACGCAGGTCGGTAGCGTAACCGAACATCTCGGACAGAGGAACATTTGCGTCCACCTGAACGGAACCGGTACGGGTGATCTGGCCCAGGATGTTACCACGGCGTGCGGTGACGTCGCCGATAACAACACCCATATACTCATCAGGCACTACGATAGCCACCTTCATGATGGGCTCCAGGATTGCGGGGTTGGCCTTCCGGCAGGCTTCCTTGAATGCCATAGAACCGGCGATCTTAAATGCCATTTCGGAGGAGTCCACCTCGTGGTAAGAACCGTCGAACAGAGTGACCTTCACGTCCACAACGGGATAGCCAGCCAGAACACCGGCTTCCATTGCACCCTGAATACCTGCGTCGACTGCGGGGATATATTCCTTGGGAATGGCACCGCCCACAACAGCGTTGACGAATTCATAACCCTTGCCAGGCTCATTGGGCTCGACGCGGATCTTAACGTGACCGTACTGACCCTTACCACCGGACTGACGTGCGTACTTGGTATCCTGCTCCACAGACTTGCGGATGGTCTCCTTGTAGGAAACCTGAGGTGCGCCAACGTTGGCTTCCACCTTAAACTCACGCAGCAGACGGTCCACAATGATCTCCAGGTGCAGCTCGCCCATACCGGCGATGATGGTCTGACCGGTTTCCTTGTTGGTGTAGGTGCGGAAGGTGGGGTCCTCTTCTGCCAGCTTTGCCAGAGCAATGCCCATCTTTTCCTGGCCGGCCTTGGTCTTGGGCTCGATAGCGACTTCGATAACGGGCTCAGGGAAGACCATGGATTCCAGAATGATGGGATGATCCTCATCACAGAAGGTATCGCCGGTGGTGGTGTTCTTCACACCAACAACAGCCGCGATATCGCCGGAGTAGACGATGTCGATATCCTCACGGTGATTGGAGTGCATCTGCAGAATACGGCCCATACGCTCCTTGGTGCCCTTGGTGCAGTTCAGCACGGTAGTACCCTTTGTCAGGGTGCCGGAGTACACACGGAAGTAGCACAGCTTACCAACATAGGGGTCGGTTGCGATCTTAAATGCCAGAGCGGAGAAGGGAGCCTCGTCGGATGCGGGGCGGAAATCTTCTTCCTCTGTATCGGGGTTGACACCCTTGATGCCCTTCTTGTCCAGGGGGCTGGGCATATAGTCAACCACTGCGTCCAGAACCTGCTGAACGCCCTTGTTCTTGTAGGAAGTACCGCAGACAACGGGAACCATCAGGTTGTCGATGGTAGCCTTACGGATGGTCTCCTTGATCATCTCAACAGGAACTTCCTCGCCCTCCAGATACATCATAGCGATGTCATCGTTGAACTCGGAAATGGCATCCATCAGCTTTTCACGATACTCATTTGCCAGGTCTACCATGTCCTCAGGAATCTCTTCCTGGCGGACATCCTTACCCATATCGTCATAGAAGACGTTTGCCTTCATTTCGACCAGGTCGATGTTGCCCTTGAAGAATGCCTCGGAACCGATGGGCAGCTGGATGGGCACTGCATTGCACTTCAGGCGTTCGTCGATCATAGTCAGAACGCGGAAGAAGTCTGCGCCCATAATGTCCATCTTGTTAACGTAGATCATACGGGGGACCTTGTACTCGTCGGCCTGACGCCAAACGGTCTCGGTCTGGGGTTCGACACCGCCCTTTGCGCACAGAACGGTAACTGCACCGTCCAGCACACGCAGGGAACGCTCGACTTCAACAGTAAAGTCAACGTGGCCCGGGGTGTCGATAATGTTCAGGCGGCAACCCTTCCAGAAGCAGGTGGTTGCGGCAGAAGTAATGGTAATACCACGCTCCTGCTCCTGAGCCATCCAGTCCATGGTGGCAGAGCCGTCATGGGTCTCACCGATTTTGTAGTTCTTACCGGTGTAGAACAGGATGCGCTCGGAAGTGGTGGTCTTACCGGCATCGATGTGGGCCATAATGCCGAAGTTTCTGGTGTTTTCCAGAGAATACTGTCTAGCCATTGAAATGGGTCTCCTTCATTACCAACGGAAATGAGCGAATGCCTTGTTGGCATCGGCCATCTTGTGGGTATCTTCGCGCTTCTTCACAGAGGAGCCGGTGTTGTTAGCGGCATCCAGGATTTCGGCGGCCAGGCGCTCCTTCATAGTGTTTTCACTGCGGTTGCGGCTGTAGGTGGTGAGCCAACGCAGACCCAGGGTCTGACGGCGGTCGGGACGAACTTCGATGGGCACCTGGTAGGTGGAGCCACCAACACGGCGGGCCTTCAGCTCAACAGCGGGCATAATGTTTTCCATTGCCTGCTGGAACACTTCCAGGCCATTTTTGCCGGTCTTGTTCTCAACGATTTCAAATGCACCATACACGACCTTCTGGGCTACACCCTTCTTGCCGTCCAGCATGATGCTGTTTACGAGCTTCGTAACCAGAACGGAGTTATACTGAGGATCGGGCAGAACCTCTCTCTTGGGAACATTACCTCTTCTGGGCACTTTGCTTCCCTCCTTCATATTAAAATGATTTTCATCGGTACTCGAAAGTGAGTCTTTCGTTGTGCCTGGCCAGAGGTTTTTACAATATATAAAAACGCTTTGGCAAGGCTTTGCCTTGCGAATCGGCGTGGGGTAAATTCAAATTTTTTGGGGGTTGACCGGTTGATTACTTCTTGCCGGCCTTGGGACGCTTTGCACCGTACTTGGAGCGGGACTGCATCCGGCCCTGCACGCCCTGGGTATCCAGAGTGCCGCGGATGATGTGGTAACGGACACCGGGAAGGTCCTTAACACGACCGCCACGGATCAGAACCACGGAGTGCTCCTGCAGGTTATGGCCAACACCAGGGATATAAGCGGAAACTTCCATACCGTTGGTCAGACGCACACGGGCGATCTTACGCAGTGCGGAGTTAGGCTTCTTGGGGCTGGTGGTACGAACAGCGGTGCAGACACCACGCTTCTGGGGAGAGGGCAGATTGGTAGCCTTGTTCTCCAGGGTGTTCAGACCCTTCTGCAGAGCAGGAGCGGTGGACTTGTAGGCGACCTGCTGGCGGCCATGCTTGACAAGCTGATTAAAAGTAGGCATTCATTTTCTCCTTTCTGAAATTCTCGTCTTCCGACGGATCTATTCTACGGCAAAAGCCGTTAGAACCAAGTTATTCAATAGCAGCGGCAGCTGCGGCGCCAACCTCTATACCGCACGCACGGCCCAGGTCAGTCATGGACCGTACCCAGGCATAGCTTACGTTATTTTGTTGGCACAGAGCCTCGATGGGCTCGGTAATGGCAGGATCGGCATTTATAGCCAGGAAAACCTCTTTGGCAGCCCCGGAAAGCACCGCTTTGCGCAGTTGCTTGGCTCCGGCCACTGTCCGCTTCCCCATCAGCTGGGAAAGGTCTTTTTCACTTGCCATTTTTCGATTCTTTTGCGTGTCCATACGGATATTTATTATACGCCTTTTTTCAAAAAAGTCAACAAATTTTTATGAAAAATTTCTACATATCCGATAATTTTTCTCTTACTCCCCATGGCAAAATCGTCATTCGACTTTCAAAAAGTCCAGGCATGAAGAATGACCTTCATGCCTGGAATTTCTCGTCAATTTTTCTGTTGCGCGTTCTTTCTGTCCAGCCGATACATACCCACCAGAATGGATACAATGCTGAATGCTTCACAGCAGATGGCACCGATGGACATGGATACAATGTTGTAGATCAGCCAGGAGCAGGAGGATCCCAGGCTGTAGCGCCGGATAATGCCCGCATTGGTATGGCGGAATGCCAGGGTGCTGATCATCATGCCTACCACCGGCAGGAATTCGACGATCAAGTTGATGGCGGTGGGCTCTTTATGGAAGACAGTAAATGTCGCAGCATAGGAAAGCACACATACCAAACCAAACACCACCAGCCAGACGGGCTTTTCCATTTTGAACTTTTCCCGGTTCAGGAAAAGGATGGCCCGGATCACTGCGATGGCATTCAGAAGGCCGCCGCTGTATGCGCCCATCATCAAGAAGCTCACTGCAAACAGTGCGCCGCCGCAAAGCTGGAACGCGATGACGCCTTTTGCCTTTTTGCTCTGGAAAGACAGAATGTTAAAGGCCATCGCCACAATGCTGATTATTTGTGCAACCATTTTTATACCTCCAAATTACGGCAGGATCATATCGATACCGGTCTTTACCAGTTCCAGTTCCATAGAGCCGGAGCCATAGGCCACAATGTAACCTTCCGCATCAATAAAATATGTGGTGGGAATGGAGTAGACGCCATATGCCGCCGCAGCATCCAGGTCTGTATCGTAAAACACCGGGAAGCTGTAGCCCTGTTCCGTAATCAGCCCGGAGGCGGCCTCCAGGGTCTCCTGCTGGCCGTCGGTGAGATTCACCATCATGAATTGGACCCGGTCGCCATACTCGGCATAGGCCAGGTCGAAGTCCGGCATTTCCCTTTTGCAGGGGCCGCACCAGCTTGCCCAAAAATTCAGCACCACCGGTGTGCCAACGAAGTCAGACAGTTTTACGGGTGTGCCGTCCAGCATATAGACCGTAAAGTCCGGAGCAGGAGACTTAAGTTCTTCTGTTTCTTCTGCAGACTCTGTAGTCTGCACGGTTTCTGCAGGCTCCTGGCTAACGGTTTCCGGAGGCAGGGTCTGCTCCGGTTGTTCTGCATGACAGCCGCACAGCAGCAGCGCCAGCAATAAAAATAATACAGTTACTTTTTTCATAGCAATTTCCAGTTTCATTATTTAGGTTCTCTGCCCTCTTCAAAAACGCGAATCATTTCCCGGGTAAGGCTGATTCCATCGTCATGGGCAGGCAGCGCCTGGCGGGGGTACCACTGTGCCATGGAAAGTTCATTTTCGTCGATGTGGATAGTGTTGTCGCCGTCCACATCACAGTAAAAGCCCATGAGCACATTCCCGTCCACGCCCCAGGGCTGGCTCTTGTAGTAGCGGATATTTTTCACACGCAGTCCGACTTCTTCCATCGTCTCCCGCTGCACCGTTTCTTCCAGGGTCTCACCGATCTCAGTGTAACCTGCGATCAGCGCGTAGCGGGTGTAGCTTCTGCCTGCATACTTGCTCAGAAGAAGCTTGTCCCCATCCGTGATCGCGATGATCACCGCAGGAGAGATCCGAGGGAAGATCATATTACCGCATTCCGGGCAGCGCAGCATGCGCTCTCTGGTATCGTGGACAGTGGGTCTGCCGCATCTGCCGCAGAAGCGGTTATTGCGGTACCACACATACAGGTGCCAGGCGGTCATCAGTGCAAAGCAGACCTCTTTGGAGATCAGCTGCCGCAAGCTCCGTACGCTTTCATAGTGGTACAGCGCGTCACCGCACTCCCCTGCCTGGCCCATCCACAGAAAGTAATTCACATCCTGCAGGCAGAATATGTACTGAAATTCCTCTTCACGCCAGTGGCCCCAGGCGTTGTCCAAGACCCATTTCCTGGCCACAGAATATTCAGGCAGTGCAAGAGCATTGTCATCGAACCGCTGCAGTAAAACCTGATCGTCACGGAAGCAGATCACGATGTCGCCGGGCGTCGGCTGCACATGGCGGAATTCGTTATACAGTTTTCCGGAAGTAAGATCCTGGAGCATAGAGGTTGTTCCTTTCCGTGTATTAGCCGCCGCTTGATCGTTCATTTGTTAGGCTATCACAGTTCAATCGTAATTGCAACATTTATATCCGTTCATATTCCCATTTAAGGGATCGAAGGGCTGCCATAATGCGCCATAACAAACATAACTGTAATGTACCATACAGCAATTACTAAAGCCGGCGAAAGAGCGATCCAAAGTGTAACCGGCAGAGGAAGCTTTTCTCGATCTTTCATCCTTTTTACAATGCCGGCTATTATGTTCAAAAAGCAGCCGATCAAGCCCATTGGATTGGCAACAGATGACAGGCCAAGCATCACACCGCCCAGCATGCACTTCATGCCAAAATCATTGAAAAATACATCAGACAGCAGCATGAGTATCCATGCGACTGCGCAAACTGCGCAGTAAAAGATCGTTACTCCGGTAAAAATCTTCATCAGTTTATTCATCGCTGCTACCTCCCTTACTTACACTAAGTTAGCACAAAATCATTATATTTACAATGCTTTTTATAAAACCGCAGTTACCAAATTGTCCATTGGACGATTGTAAAGGAAGCTCTATGGTAGCATGCTGTCCAAATTGCTTTCCGTGCGCAGGGCTCCTCCCCCAAAGCAGAAAAAAGCCCCCCTTTTTTGGCAGTATTGAACTCAATGCATTTATTGGACAGGTTTCAGCGAAAAGAGCTTATGAAAACTATTTCCAATAGATAAAAGCTTCGTTATACTTTTTCCTTTTCAAGTTTATAGTTCCGGAAATAAAGGCATAGATCCGTCACAACCATTAATAAATTCAGCACATAAAAGAAAAGCACATACCATTTTGAAGAAAATGACATCATATATGCTTGGTTTAATAACTTTGAAATAATACCCGCAATATAACCAAAAAGAATAAGGCATAAAAACGCAAGACTTTTGCCTTTTGTTGTTCTTGCTTTGTAGGACTTAATAACATTAAGAGGCCACGAAGCTCCAAAGCTCACAATCATAATAACTTCTAAAATTTCAGACATAATGTCTATTCTCCCCTTTCATACAACACAAATCGGCATTTGCATTTATTGCATTTTTGAAGTTATAACACAACTTGTTGAAATTAGCAACAGTTTTCATATAGTATTACCTCTTACTGAACAGATGCGTTCATTGCAGAGGTGAACTGTCGGTTTTGGTGGGGAGGACGGATTCGTTTGCATTTTGCCCCGGAAGGGGCAAAATGATGGTGTCATGCCCGTCAAGCCGGGCATGAGCAACAGTCCACCGGACTGTTGCGATTTACATTATTCGAATCCGACTCTCCCCAAAGCAGAAAAAAGACACACCAAAAGGTGTGTCTTTTTTCTGCGAAAGAGTAGCCAAACGGAGCAGAGTTGAGGTAAAAGTAACCAAAAGTAGTGTAACCGCTCTGTTCGATAACTTGAATTTATCGAACCAAAAGGAAAAAAGTATTTTCCCCTTTATAAATTGAATTTTTCCTGAATCATTTTGGCAACTATATCAGGCGGAAGCTTTGAATTGTCGATTTTTATATAGTTATCAAACGGAATTTCACCATCAAAGCTTTCAAGGCGATATTGGGTATCATCGTTGATAAGTCTTTGGTTCGATACTTCAATGTCTCTTTTCGATGCTTTGTTCTGTAGGCGGTTTTCGGTAGCATTTCGTTCTAATCTAATTTCACGAGGAGCAACAAGTTCCACATAGTAAAACTCTGTATTATAGGGTTCAAAAATGCTTTTCACATATTCAATATAATCCCAATCTGCTTGTTGGTCGAAAGCCCACATATATGTAAAAATCATTCCATAGCAATCCGATTTCGCAAATTCCTCAAAAACCACTTGACGAAGTTTGTCAATTGCTTTTCCATTATATTGACCAAAGATTTCTATTACGGGTTCGATGGTCATATGATTGTGAAATAACCTCAATCCTGTGAGCTTCATAAGTTCCTGCCCAACAGTCATTTTACCGACAGCGGCATTACCGATCATAAATAATAATTTCATTATTATCATCTTTCCTCTGCAATAAAGATGTGTGCAACATATTCTTATTTGTTAACTGATTATATCGTAAATCCCCGGATATTTCAATGAAATCGCGCAAAGCGCGATGAAATCCGAGTAAACTCTGATGAAATCTGCTTCGCAGATGAAATTAAATCCACCCACCCGCCGTCAAGGCGGATTTCATCCCCGTAGGGGATTTCATCATCAAAGATGATTTCGCCCACCCGATAGGGTGGATTTAGTTGAAAAGAACCCACACTTGTCGTAGACAAATGTGGGTTCTTTTCTGGTGGGGGAGGACGGATTCGTTTGCATTTTGCCCCGGAAGGGGCAAAATTATGGTGTCATGCCCGTCAAGCCGGGCATGAGCAACAGTCCACCGGACTGTTGCGATTTGCATTATTCGAATCCGCCTCTCCCCAAAGCAGAAAAAAGTGTTAAGCAAGGATTAAACCAATTCCAATTTATCGAATAGAGTAGTTATACTACTTTTGCTTACTCTTACCTCGTTTCTGCTCCGTTGGTTGCTCTTTCGCAGAAAAGAACCCACATTTGTCTACGACAAATGTGGGTTCTTTTCAACTAAATCCACCCTATCGGGTGGGTGAAATCATCTTCGATGATGAAATCCCCTTCGGGGATGAAATCCGCCTCGACGGCGGATGGGTGGATTTAATTTCATCTGCGAAGCAGATTTCATCCGAGCTTCGCTCGGATTTCATCGCGCTTTGCGCGATTTCATTGAAAATCATTGAAATTTGTGATATAATGTAGCCGAAGAGGTGATTTTAATGGCTGAGAATAAACTTGCTGATATGTCCACAGAGTTTGCAATTCAGATATTAAACTTAACTGATAGTATCAAGGGACACTATTCTTTATCTAATCAGCTAGAGAGAAGTGGTACCAGTATTG
>JAZQDH010000022.1:0-5680 GCA_045546655.1 Faecousia sp. | reverse complement strand
TAGCCGCCGCCGAAGGTGAAGGCACCAATCATAAAGAAGGTAAAAAACAATTGAAGATAAATCATTTTTCCGCCCTCCTTCCGATACAGGTGGCTGTGATATAGCCAAACAGGCCGCAGCCTACGATCACGATCAGAATGTGGACATCCAGCACAGCGGTCAAAACAAAGGCCGCAGCCATACACACATAAGCAGGCCAGCCCTTGGGGCTTTTCTTATACATGGTCCACAGGGATTTGATCAGGAGCGCCACCACGCCGGCCCGGATGCCCCAGAACGCATACTGCACCACCGGCAGGCTCTGGAACTGGCGCAGCACAAAAGAGATCAGCAAAATGACCACAAAAGAGGGCAGCACCGTGCCAAAGGTTGCACAGGCAGAACCCAACACCCCTGCTGTCCGGTACCCCACAAATGTTGCCGCATTGATGGCAATAGGTCCGGGAGTGGACTCGGCGATGGCCACGATTTCCAGGATGTCCTCATCCGTGACCCAGCCCCGGTTTTCCACCGCTTCCTTCTGGATCAGCGGGATCATCGCCAGACCGCCGCCGAAGGTAAACGCGCCGATCTTAAAAAACGCAGCAAACAGCTGCCAAAGTGTCTTTTTGTCTTTCAAAATCACACCGCCTTTCATTTAGGTATAGGATAACGGAAAGCGGGCAAAAAATCAATGCGCAAGTTATTTGACAGGTCAGAAAAATCGTGTTAGGATACCTGTAAGAATACAAAAGGAGTGTCTCTATGAATCCCTATTCCCGCACACAGCTGCTTCTGGGCCCGGAAGGTATGGAAAAACTGAAAAATGCCCGGGTTGCCGTCTTTGGTTTGGGCGGCGTGGGCGGCTATGTGGTGGAGGCCCTGGCCCGCAGCGGTGTGGGTGCGCTGGAGCTGGTGGACCACGACACCATCAGTATGAGCAATCTGAACCGGCAGATTCTGGCCACCCGGGACACAGTGGGTATGCCCAAAGCAAAAGCTGCCGCCCAACGTGTGGCCTCCATTGACCCGGACATCCAGGTCAATGCCCGGGCGGAGTTTTTTGGCCCGGATACACTGGACGCATTTGATTTTTCCGGCTACACCTATGTGGTAGATGCCATTGACACCGTCACCTGCAAGCTGGCGCTGATCGCCAAAGCCCAGCAGGCCAATGTTCCCATTATCTGCTCTATGGGCACCGGCAACAAGCTGGACCCTACCGCTTTCCGCATCGGCGACATTCACGAAACATCCGTCTGCCCCCTTGCCCGGATCATCCGCAAGGAATGCCGCAAGCGTGGTATTGACAAGCTGACGGTGCTCTACTCCACCGAAGACCCCATCACCCCGGAACTGTCCCCGGAGGACCCTATCTGGCAGGAACTGCCCCAGGGCCGAAACGCTCTGCCCGGCTCTACCGCCTTTGTGCCTGCCGCCGCAGGACTGATCATCGCGGGCTATGTGATCCGCCAGATCGCAGGCGTATAAAAACACACCCCTTCCCACCGGGAAGGGGTTTTCTGTCTTGTTTTGCCGAAACGGCTGTGATACAATAATCTGGAAATTAAATGGAGGTGTTTCCTATGGAATTCAGCGTAAACCATCCGTTCCTGTATCTGTGTGCAGGAGTCCTGGTTGCGGTGGTTTTGGCCCAGTCTGTTTTCTTCCTGGTGAAGGCACTGCGCCGCAGCAAAGAGCTGGGGATGGACCAGACCAAGATCCGCAAGACCATCAAAACTGCCGCCATCTTCACCATCGCCCCGGCGGTTGCCATCGTCATCAGTGTGATGACCCTGAGCAAGAAGCTGGGTCTGCCTATGCCCTGGCTGCGGCTGAGCGTGGTGGGTTCTATGAGCTACGAGACCATCGCCGCCAACAACGCACTGAGCGCTATGGGTCAGTCTCTGGGATCTGATGCCGCCCTTACCGCCCAGCAGTTTGTCAATGTACTTCTGGTGATGACCATCAGCATTATGATAGGCATCTGGCTGGTGCCTGCCATCGGCAAACGGCTGCAAAAGGGTATGTCCTCCCTGAGCAACCGGGATGCCAAGTGGGCCGAGATCTTTAATAATTCCCTGTTTATCGGTATGATCTCCGCATTCCTGGGTTTCGTGTTCTGCGACGTATCCCGTCTTTGGACCGCTGACCAGAACGGCCACGTGACCGTGATGGTGGAAAAATTCCTGGAAAGCGGTGAGAAGGTAAAAGAGCCTGTGCGCTACACCTCCACCTCCGGCCTGGTGCCGGTGTGTGTGATGGCTGTGTCTGCCCTGGTAATGGTGGCCTGCGGTCTTCTGATGAAGCGGCCCAAAATGAAATGGCTCAGCGAGTACGCCCTGCCCATCAGTCTGATCGCGGGTATGGCCGCTGCGATTCCGCTGACAGCCGCCTTGGGAATGGAGGTAAAGTAATATGAAAAAGAGCCTTTCTTACAATGACTCCGTTCACCGCTGGGGTACTATCTGGAATCTGAGCGTAATGGTTCTGCTGTTTTTGTTCCCCGTGGCTGTGGGACTGTTCTTCGGGGTCGCCCCCGATTGGCCCGCCCTTTTGGTGGGTCTGATCGCCACCGCACCCATGTATTGGGTGGTTGGCGTGATCGAGACCATTACTTACGTGCCGATGCTGGGTACCGGCGGCTCTTACTTAAGCTTCGTCACCGGCAATATTTCCAATCTGAAATTGCCCTGCGCTCTGAATGCCCTGGAGCAGAACAATGTCAGTTCCAGCTCCGAGGAGGGTGAGGTCATCTCCACCATTGCAATCGCCACCTCCTCCATCGTCACCACCGTGATCATTATCATCGGTGTGATCGCCATCGTGCCGCTGACTCCCATCCTCAGCGCCCCGGTTCTGAAGCCCGCCTTTGAGCAGATCCTGCCGGCTCTGTTTGGCGGTCTGGGTGTTGCGTTCGTGTCCAAGAACTGGAAGATCGCCGTAGCGCCTGTGATTCTGATGCTGGCTCTGTTCGTTTTCATTCCTGCGCTGAACTCCGGTACAGTGGGCATTATGGTCCCCGTCAGCGCCATCTTCACCATTGTCGTTGCCCGTATTATGTACAAAAGAGGTATGCTGTCATGATCGGTTATGTGATTTTGGGACTCGCGGTCCTGTTTCTGGCTGTGATCATCCTGCGGGCCGCAATGTTTAAGCCTAAGGCACAGCCTTCCGTGAACGTTCAACCCATTCCCTTCGACAAAGAAAAGGCCGTAACGGCTCTGCAAAGTCTAGTCCGGTGCAAGACCATTTCCTACAACGACCGCACGTTGGAAGATGACAGGGAATTTCAAAAGCTTCTGGACCTGCTTCCCGGGCTGTACCCCAATGTGTTTAGCCTGTGCCAGGTGAAGTACCTGCCGGACCGGGGTCTTCTGCTCCGCTGGCCCGGCAAAAGCTCCGCTCAGCCTTCCGTAATGATGGCCCACTTTGATGTAGTTCCTGCGGAGGAGGATCTCTGGGAGAAACCGCCCTTTGCCGGTATTCTGGAGGACAATGTGCTTTGGGGCCGTGGCACATTGGACACCAAAGTCACCCTGAATGCCAGTCTGTCCGGTGCGGACTATTTGATCGGCACCGGCTTTACCCCGGAAAACGACGTGTACTTCGCTTACTCCGGCGGTGAGGAAGTCAATGGTCTGGGTGCTGTGAACATCGTTAACTATTTTAAGGAACAAGGCATTGTTCCCGCTCTGGTGGTGGACGAGGGCGGCGCAGTGGTGGAAAACGTGTTCCCCGGTGTGAAAGAACCCTGCGGTATGGTAGGCATCGCGGAAAAGGGTATGATGAACGTGTGCTGCACTGCCCGTTCCGGCGGCGGCCACGCCTCCGCGCCTCCGGTGAACTCCCCTGTGACCAATCTGGCCAAGGCCTGCCGCAAGGTGGTGGACAACCCCTTTAAAATGCACATCACGCCCCCTGTGGCCCAGATGTTCGACACCCTGGGCCGCCGTTCCACTTTTGTTTACAAGCTGATTTTCGCCAATCTATGGTGCTTTAAGCCTGTGCTGGATCTGATCTGCCGTATGAGCGGCGGCGAGCTGAACGCCCTGGTTCGCACCACCACCGCCTTCACCCAGATGCAGGGCAGCTCCGCCCGGAACGTGATCCCTGCCACCGCCACATTGGTATCCAATATGCGGCTGAATCCGGAGGACAGGGTGGATTCGGCGCTGGAATACCTGCAAAAAACGGTGGAAAACTGTGATGTAGAGGTCAGCGTGATAGAGGGCTGCAATCCCAGTCCCATCTCCCAGACCGGCTGCAAGGCCTGGGACAAGGTGGCCTCCGCAGTATCCCAGACCTGGGACGGCTGTGTGGTCACCCCCTATCTGATGGTCCAGTGCTCCGATTCCCGGCACTACGCCGGTCTGAGCGACCACGTATACCGCTTCTCCGCTATGGATCTGACCGCCGAGGAGCGCAAGACCATTCACGGCAACAACGAACGTATCCGCCTGGACTGCCTGTACCGCAGCGTGGAATTCTACATTCGCCTGTTGGGTCAATGCTGAGCAAACGAAAACCCCTTTCCTGCCGGAAAGGGGTTTTGCTTATTTCAGGCTCATACTGCTGTTGAGGATCAGAGTGCTGTACAGCATCAGCACATCCTGTCCGTGGAAATCCAGATATTCACCCAGCATATCCGAACGGATATAGCGAATGTCCACCAGCGTGACCTTGCTGTAATCCGCTGCCAGCAGCGGCACCATACTGCTGCCGAAGGAATCCCGGAACACGATCAGTTCCCGGTCCGGATCTCCCTGGGGGTTTTCGATGGTCAACAGGGCCTGGGCGCCGGACAGGTACACATCGTAAAGGTCCAGGTTGTCCAGCTTGGTCAGATCGTACACATCCGAGTAGCTGCCGGTCTCGTGGTTATAGACCCGGCAGCTGCTTAAAACATCGTTTTTCAGGACCGTAATGGTGTCTGCTTTCATAGGCAGGGCCGCCTGGCCCTTGTACACGCCCCAGAAGGGTGTTTCCAGGGTGACAGGGGTAAATTCCGGCACGCTCACTCCCAGGGCCTGTGCCAGCACCTGGGCGGCGTTAAGCAGATTCTCCTGCCGCCAGTGGGTATCGGTTCGGTAGTAGTCCTCCAGGGACAGGCTCTGGGTCAGATCCACAAATTCCGCCCAGGGCATAGCCTGCTCCAACCGTTCAAACATCTGAGCGTAGTCCATACTGGGATAGCCGTTGTCCCCAGCCAGATAGTAGCCCTTATCCGGTACCACTGCCATCACCACCGGACTCTCCTGCAGATAGGTGTCGTACAGATATTGGAATTTCTGAACCGCGTAAGTCAGCGAGGACTGATTGAGGGTGGTTTCCAGGGCCGCCGCGTGTCCATCGGCCACGTAGATATTGTTATTGTCCTTCTGCCCGAACACAAACCGGGACACCAGCGACTTGATCTGCCGGAAGCTGTCCCGCAGCGGGAACTGATCCAGGCTGAAATCCTCAAAATCCTGGGCATATTTTCCGCTGAACAGGGCGGTGGCAGACAGCTTTGGCATTTGAGCCAAGGGCCGCCGCTCCGCAGCGGATAGGTCCTGCCGTGGTCCAAACCAGGCAAAGAGGGTCAGCAGGATCCAAACGGCAATCAGCAGAAAAAATCCCGCCGCAGTTATTTTCTTCTTCATCCTGCCACCTCCTCAGAAACGGAAATACAGGAACGGACTAAAGGAGCCGTCCACCA
>JAZQDH010000021.1:0-32390 GCA_045546655.1 Faecousia sp. | reverse complement strand
CTACACGGTTCAGAACTACACCCAGCAGTTTTCCGCCGGATTTCTCCAGCTGATTCTGGATCCGCCGCTCCAGCTTATAGCTGTTTTGGGTGGTGTCTACTACGATCAGAGTGCCGTCAAGCTCCGGTGCCATAACTGCGCAGTCGATGACCTGTCCAAGAGGTGCAGCATCCACAATCACATAGTCAAAGCTTTCCCTCAATGCCGGGATCAGCTTTTTGAAGCGGCCGCTTCCCAAAAGCTCCGCAGCATTGGGTACGCGGGGGCCTGCAAAAATAATATACAGGCCGGGAACATCTGTTTCCACCAACGTTTCATTGACATTGTTCATACCGGAAAGATAATGGCTCAATCCTGTGACCTTTCCGCGAACCTTCAATCTGCTCGGAAGCGTACTCTTGCGCAAGTCTGCATCCAAAAGAAGGACCTGTTTGCCGTTCTGAGCCAGCGAAGCTGCCAACTGGAAAGAGATGGAGGACTTGCCCTCTGTAGCACTGTAGCTGGTCAAGCCCACCACACGAACATTTTCTCCGCTGAACATCAGATTTGTTCTCAATGCTTTCAGTGCCTCGGCTGTACGAAATTCTTTTACCACAAAGCGCTTTACTTCAATTTTATCCACGTCGGCACCTCTCAGTTCTTCTTAGGCAGCTGCTTTGCCGCCGGTCTGCTTCCACTCTTTCCGGAGGATCCGGTGTTCTTTGTAAAGATTGCCAGCTCCGCAGACTGGGGGATCACACCCAAGACACTCAAGCCCAGGTAACGCTCCACATCCTGCTCTGTACGGATGGTGTCGTCCAGAACATAAATGACCACAAGAACGCCGATTGCTGCCAACACACCCAGTGCGGCTACCAGCACAGTGTTCCTAATTAAGTTGGGGCCGGACTTTTGCTGCGGCACTTCTGCCTCATAGACCAGATTCACTACTTCCACATTCATAATTTCCTTGATTTGCTTGCTGGAAACTTCCCGTACACAGTTAGCGATATCTGCTGCACGCTGGGCATTGTTGTCTACTACCGAAATCTGCAGCACACGGGTATTGTCGATAGCTTCCACGGAGATTATATTGGTCAGCTGACTGTCTGTCATATTCAGATTTAACTGTTTGATCACTTTTTTCGTTACATTCTGTCCGGTAATCAGAACCTCGTAGTCTTTGATCATATAGTTGGATACGCTGTAGTCACTGGAGGAGATCGCGCTCTCTGAAGAACGGCTCAGCACATACATCCGGGTGGAGGCTGTGTACTCCGTTTCCATAAAGAGTGCCGTATAGAGGCCACCAAGCACTGCACCCAGCAAACAAGCTGCAACAATGATCCATATTTTCTTTTTCAAGTGGTAGAACAGATCTACCAGATTGATCTCTAATTCGTTTTGCTTTTCCATCGTACTCTCCTTTAATTATATCGTGCGATACCCCATAACAGCTTGGTCACAACGGTAAGACACTGGGTCAGCAGATTCTGCCCCGTACCGCCTATGTACACAAAAAATAATCCCGCAGCAGGACTATCTCTTTGTATCGTAGACTTTTTATAGATTATACACTATTCACATCAAAAAATCAACTTCTTTGAGGAACGCCTGTCGAAATGGTTTTAATTGCAAAAAAAGTATCACCGTGCGGTTTTGTGCGCGGCAAGTAAATGACATTCTGCCGGCAGCAAATAATGTTGCTTTTTCGTACTTGTCCAAAAAAATAGCGGGTGCGGCCATCACCATTTTTTCTGACCGGACGCAAGCATACCAGAACAGTCTTGAAAGCCGCATGTTTCTACTCAGTGGATGATACCCAGAGAAATAAAAACAGCGGAGTGAGAGCTCCGCTGTTTTTTATAAGGATCAATCAGCCTGCGGCTGCAAACTTCTTCCGCTCCAGAATCTGGATCAGAGCAACTACCAGCACCAGGGCCAGGCCGATCGCATCGGTGACAAGGCCGGGGTAGATCAGCAGCAGTCCGCCTGCCACGCTAACGATACGCTGGTATGTGGGCATCCTATGGAACAGATAGCCCTGCAAAGAGGAAGATACCGCATACATACCCACCAGGGAAGTGATGCAGATCAGGATGACTTCGCCTGCGGTGGTGTCGATGAACAGCATTGCCGGGTTCAGCGCGAAGATGTAAGGCACGATGAAGGCGCCGATGGCCAGCTTGGTGGCGGTGATGGCGGTCTTCATAGGGTTGGCCTGAGCGATGGCAGCACCGGCATAGGCAGCCAGGGCCACAGGGGGTGTCAGGTCAGCTACGATGCCGAAATAGAACACGAAGAAGTGGGCTGCAATGGCAGGTACGCCCATACGCACCAGGATGGGCGCGCAGGTGGCGGCCATAATACAGTAGTTGGCGGTGGTGGGAACGCCCATGCCCAGCACGATGCAGCAGATCATAGTCAGGAACAGGGCTACGATGACCTGGTTGCCTGCCAGGGTCACAATGCCGTTGATGATCATATTGGCAAGACCGGTCATGGTGATGGTGCCGGCAATGATACCGGCGATGCCGCAGGCCGCTGCCACGGTGATCATACCCTGTCCGCCGGCGGCCAGAGCTTCCCAGATCTTCACGGGCGTGATGCGGTTGCCCTTGTTGAAAAGGCTCACGATGATCACAGCCACAATGGAGATGGCGGCTGCGTACTGGATGGAACGGGTGCTGGTACCAACCAGATACACCAGAAGAATCAGCGGCAGCAGCAGATAGCTCTGCTTCAGAAGGGGCAGGAACCGGGGGCGCTCTTCCTTGCTAAGACCCCGCAGACCTTCCTTCTTGGCCTCCAGATGGACGGCGATGAACACGCCGGCAAAGTACAGCACAGCAGGCAGGATGGCCCGGACCACGATGTTGCTGTAAGGAACGTTCACGTTTTCTGCCATCAGGAACGCTGCCGCGCCCATAATGGGGGGCATGATCTGTCCGCCGGTGGAAGCGGAGGCTTCCGCGGCAGCGGCAAATTCCGGCTTATAGCCGGTCTTTTTCATCAGGGGAATGGTCACAGAACCGGAACCGACGGTATTGGCCACAGAGGAGCCGGAAACCATACCTTCCATTGCGCTGACCACAACGGCCACCTTTGCGGGACCGCCGGAGAAGCCGCCCACGATGGCGTTGGAGATGTTGATGAAGAACTCAGCAATGCCGCTGCGCTCCAGGAACGCGCCGAAGATGATAAACACCACGATGAACTTGGAGCAGACATTGATGGGTGTGGAGATGATGCCTTCCTTGCTGTAGAACAGGTAGTGCACCGTATAGTTGAGCTTGCCCCACAAGGTGGGATTGGACAGACCCCAGATCAGTGCGTAGGCCATCAGACAGCCGGCGATGATCAGAATGGGCAGACCCACGCTGCGGCGGCAGACTTCCGCCAGGGACAAAATGCCCAAAATACCGATAACGATCTGATACCACTCAAATTTGCTGCCCTGCTGGATGATGGTCAGAGCGTTGGCGGTAAAGTACAGGAACGCGCCGGTGCCTGCTATCATCAAAATGACATCATACCAGGGGATATGATTGACTTTATGACCGGTCTTTTTTACAGGATATACCAAGTATCCCAAGAACACAATGAAGGCCATAAAAGAGGTCAGGCGGATTTCCTCCAGCCAGCTGGTGAACAGGGTCACGTAAATGCAGAACAGCGCAAAGGCTGCCAGAACGCAGTTGACCAGAATTCGGGGTGTGCCTTCCCAAATACGGGTGTTGGATTCCCGGTCATACTTACGCATAACCGAATCCAGATCCATAGGCTCTACGGTCTGGGATGCCTGCTTTTTCTTAAACAGAGCCATGTGCTACCTCCTTTGGAATAGAATAAGCGCAAATGGCTGCGGCGAAGTCCGCCGCAGCCATCGGGAATACAAGTCAGATTATTCGACTTCAACGCCCTTTTCGGCGAAGTACTTGGCTGCACCTGCGTGGAAAGGAGCGGTCATGCCGCTGGTGGCATTTTCGATGCTCAGTTCAGCACCCTTGCCGTGCTCGGAAGCGATGGCTGTTACATTGTCGAAAATGGCTGCAGTCAGATTGTAAACGTCTTCCTCGGAAGCGTCAGCGCTGACGATCAGAGTTGCCTTAACAGTCACGGTCTGCACGTCCTCTTCCTGGCCCTCATAGGTGCCGGCGGGGATGGTGTAGACAGTGTAGAAGGGGCAGTCGGTCATCAGCTTGTCAGCGATCTCGCCGTCGATGGGAACCAGCCAGGCATCGTTGGTGGTGCACAGCTCGGTAATGGCGGGAGTGGGAGCGCCGGCAACGATAAAGGCAGCGTCGATCTTGCCGTCCTTAAGAGCGTCGGTGGAATCTGCAAAGCTCTGATACTGAGGCTTGATGTCGTCCACGGTCAGACCAGCTGCAGCCAGCACGTCCACAGCATTGAAGTAAACGCCGGAACCGGGAGCGCCGATGGAAACGGACTTGCCTGCCAGGTCAGCCACGCTCTTGATAGAGGAGTCCATGGTGATCAGCTGAACGGATTCCGCGTACAGGCCGCCAATAACCCGGAAGGAGTCGATCTTGCCCTCTTCCTCAAAGGAGCGGGTGCCTTCCCAGGCATAGGCCATAACGTCGGACTGGACAGTGCCCAGCTGATAGTTGCCGGCGTCGATGCCCTGGATGTTGGCCTTGGAGCCGTCGGTAGAAACCACGGTCACGTCGATGTTGGCATTGTTCTTGATGTACTGGCCCAGCACACCGCCGAATGCATAGTAAGTGCCGGAAGTGCCGCCGGTACCCATGGTCATTTTGGAACCACCGGTGCTTCCGCAGGCTGCCAGAGCCAGCACCATAACCAGCACCAGAGCCAAAGAAATCATTCTTTTCATTTTTTCTTCCTCCTTATTGATATTATAAGATAATCACGATTGTACATCATAATTTAAGAATATGCAAGGGAAAAATGTATTTCTCACCAAAAACTTAATTATTTTTATAGATGTAAGAAAAAGAATGAATATTTAACCAGCATTTTCATTGTTTTTGTATAATTAAGAGAGTTCTTCCAAGGGTGCATATTTTTAACCGCTCAGACAAATACTACCTGCGAACACAAAAACAGGAGGTCATAAAATGATTCCAAAAAGATTTGCCAGCCTGTTGCTGGCAATGTTCTGCCTGCTTGGCGCGGCAGGCAGTGTGATGGCGGCAGAAGTATCCAGCGACAGCGTGTATTGTTTTACCGGCCTGGAGTTTTCCGAGGCGGAAGAACCTCTTTCCGGCATCTGCATCACCCAGCTGCCCGAGAGCAGCACCGGTACGGTGATGCTGGGCAGCCGGGTGCTGCGTCCTGGGGATATACTGGCTCAGTCCCAATTGGCGCAGATGACATTCGTGCCGGTAAAGACCCAGGACGACTCCCAGGCACAGTTGTCTTACCTGCCCATCTACGAAAACCGGGTGGAGCGGGAGAGCACCATGTCCATTGCGGTGTTCGGCAAAGAGGATAAGGCACCGGTGGCCCAGGACAGCAGCCTGGAAACCTATAAGAATCTGCCCAATGAGGGAAAGCTGAATGTATCCGATCCGGAGGGAGAACGGCTGACTTATACCCTGGTACGAAGCCCCAAGCGCGGCAGCGTAGAGCTGGGAGAGGATGGTTCTTTCACCTACACCCCCAAGCACAATAAGGTAGGCGTGGACTCCTTCACGTTTACGGCAGCTGACCCTGCAGGGAACGTATCCCGTGAGGCCACGGTGACGGTCCAGATCCTGAAACCTGCCCAGACGGCCCGGTATACGGACACGGTGGGCCGGGACTGCCGTTTCGAGGCGGAGTGGCTGCGCAGCACCGGTCTGTTTGAGGGCGAAAAGCTCAATGGACAGGATTGCTTTTACCCGGATAAAGCCGTAAGCTACGGTCAGTTCTTGGCTATGACGGTGAAGCTTCTAGAGATCCCCACCCAGGGCCAGGAGCTTGAAAGTGGGGCGCTGGATGCACCCCAATGGCTCAGACCCTATCTGACGGCAGCAATCCGCTCCGGTTTGACGGAGGGACTGCCTCATAGTCAGACCGGCGCGTTCCCGGCAGAAGAGCCCATCACCTGGGCGGAGGCTGCCGTGATCCTGCAAAACGCCTTGGATCTGACGGTGAGCCAGCAGACCCTGGAACAGGAGCAATCCCAGCAGTGTCCTGTCTGGGCGGCATCCTCTGTGACGGTAATGGGCGAAAACGGTGTGCAGCTGGATGCGCAGAAGGAGCTTACCCGTGCTGATGTAGCAAACATTCTGTACCGGGTGAACGGTCTTGCCATCGATGCCCCCGGTACGGCGGTGTTCCACGCACAGTAAAAACGTCCGTGCAATCTGCGGACACAAACAGTTCAAACAGCAAAGAGGACTTGCCGCCTGTATGTTGCAGGCCGCAGGTCCTCTGGTCTTAGCTGTATATGCCCCTCTTTCCGGAAATACCAGGGCTATGCCGCCTGATTTGTGGTAATGCATCTGCCTAAAGACACAAAAGATTCCGGCGCATATCAATGGACAATTGACATACGCCGGAACAGGAAGGAAGAACAGGTGAATAAGGTATTTTTTACAACATAGCCAGAATGGATTCTTTGGGCCGGGCGCCCAGGGCCTGGTTGACAACCTGGCCGTTTTTAAAGACCATCAGCGTGGGGATGCTCATTACAGAATACCGGCTGGCAAGCTCCGGCTCCTCATCCACATTGATCTTGACCACTTTGACATCGGGGCGCTCCCGGGCGATCTCCTCTACGATGGGGACCACCATACGGCAGGGGCCGCACCAGGGGGCCCAAAAATCCACCAGGACAGGTTGGGAGGCTCCAAGAACCTCCTGCTCGAAATTGTGTTTACTGATATTGACAGCTGACATTTTAGTATCCTCCTTAGTATAATTTGTTAAGCTCTGGCCATTCCGTCTACGCTGAGGACCACACCGGTGATGTAGGATGCCTCATCGGATGCCAGGAATACGAATGCGTTTGCGATGTCTTCCGGCTGACCCAGCCGCCGCAGGGGAATATTACGGATCATCGGCTCGATCACTTCTTTGGGGACGGCCTTCATCATATCCGTCTCTGTAATGCCGGGGGCTACCGCGTTGACCCGGATACCCTTGGGACCCAGTTCCCGGGCAAGGGAAACGGTCATACCGTTTACGGCGAATTTGGACGCAGGATATGCAAAGCCGCTGGGCTGGCCGGAGATGCTTACCATAGAAGAGGTGGTGAGGATCACGCCCTGGCCCTTTTCTATCATACATTCGCTGGCGATCCGGGTGGCGTTAAACACGCCTTTGACGTTCAGATCCATCACCTTGTCAAAGGTCTCTTCTGTGTACTGGGTGAAGGGCGTGCTCTCAGAAATGCCGGCGTTGTTGACCAAAATATCGATGCAGCCGTATTTGTGGGTGACTTCGCTGAATGCCTGCCGTACGGATTCCAAGCTGGACAGATCCGGACTGATTCCGGCTACGGTAGCGCCCGGATGCTTTGCCTGCAATTTTTCAACAGCCTTCTGAGCGGTTTCCGGAGAACTGGCGGTGATGATGACGGTGGCGCCTTCCTGCGCAAATCTGTCGGCGGTGGCAAAGCCAATGCCGCGGCTGCCGCCGGTAATTACCGAAACTTTACCTTGTAATCTCATAGGTTTTACCTCCTTGTTGTTTTGTAGTTGTATCATAACCAAATCATTACGCTTTATCTGTGATGAAGTCACACAGTAATAGGTAAATTTTTAGTAAATCTTCGGTAAAGGTTGTTTTTTCTCTTGGCATATGGAAAAAAGTTTATTATAATCACAACGGATAAACTTGCAAAAAATATCGAGGAGAGTGTTTATGAAAAAAACGTACACCCAATCGGCGCAGGATGTGCTGCGGGAACTCGGTGTGGGCGCGGAAGGCTTGAGCACTGCACAGGCACAGGAGCGGCTTGCAAAATACGGCCCAAATAAACTGAAAGAGGGCGAAAAGCCCACCCTTTTGCAGCGTTTTTTGGCTCAGCTGAAGGATCCGATGCTGATCATCCTGCTGATCGCAGCCGGTGTCAGTGCCTTGACGGGTATGCTGGCCGGTGAAAGCGAATGGGCAGAGGTTATCATCATTCTGGTGGTGGTTCTGCTGAACGCCATCCTGGGTGTGTTCCAGGAGAGCAAGGCGGAGGCGGCCATCGAAGCGCTGCAAACAATGACGGCGGCCACCTGTAAGGTCATCCGTGACGGCAAGCAGATCAGCCTGCACTCCGATGAGCTGGTTCCCGGCGACGTGGTGGTGCTGGAAGCAGGCGATGCCGTCCCTGCCGACGGGCGTATCATTGAAAACGCGTCTTTAAAGATCGAAGAGGCGGCGCTGACCGGCGAGTCTGTTCCCGTCAACAAGATGATCGACGCGCTGTATCTGACTGACAGCAGCGCGGATGTTCCTCTGGGTGACCGGAAGAATATGTGTTATATGGGCTCCACCGTAGTCTATGGCCGCGGCAAGGCAGTGATCACAGCCACCGGTATGGATACCGAAATGGGCAAGATCGCCGGCGCACTGGCAGCGACCGAAGAAGAGGAGACCCCCCTGCAGCGGAAGCTGGATGAACTGGGTAAGCTCCTTTCTAAAATGGTGCTGGGCATCTGTGTCTTTATCTTTGCATTCAATCTGTTTATGGCCAGAGGCGAGCTGTCCGTTCCCGGCCATACCCTCAGCGTGATCTTGGAGACCTTTATGGTGGCGGTTTCCTTGGCTGTTGCCGCCATCCCCGAGGGCTTGGCAACGGTGGTTACCGTGGTGCTTTCCATCGGCGTTACCAAGATGAGCCAGCGCAATGCTGTTATCCGCCGTCTGACCGCCGTGGAGACCCTGGGCTGCACCCAGGTCATCTGCTCCGATAAGACCGGCACGCTGACCCAGAACAAGATGACGGTCGTGGACCACGTAGGTCCTACCGAGCTGCTGGCCACTGCTATGGCTCTGTGTTCGGACGCAAACCTGAATGAAGAAAACCAGGCTGAGGGCGAACCCACCGAGTGCGCCCTGGTGAACTTTGCTTACTCCGTGGGCCTGCACAAGGCAGACCTGGAGAAGGCAACACCCCGTGTAGACGAGGCGCCCTTCGACTCTGGCCGTAAGATGATGTCCACTGTCCACGATGTGGGTGGGAAGTTTGTTCAGTACACCAAGGGCGGTCCCGATGTGGTGCTGGCCCGCTGCGCTTACTACTACGACAATGGGGAAGTAAAACCCATGACCGAGGAAAAGCGCGTCCAGATCATGGCGGAAAACAAGGCCATGGCAGACAGAGCGCTGCGTGTGCTGGCAGCTGCCAAGCGTGATTGGGACGCAAGACCCTCCGACAACAGTCCCGAGTTCCTGGAGCAGGATCTGGTATTCCTGGGCCTGGCCGGTATGATCGACCCGGTCCGTCCCGAGGTCAAGGCGGCCATCGACGAGTGCCGCTCTGCCGGCATCCGTGCTGTGATGATCACCGGTGACCATAAGGATACCGCAGTCGCCATCGCTAAGGAACTGGGGATCATTACCGATGCCTCCCAGGCCATCACCGGCGCGGAGCTGGATAAGATCTCCGATGAGGACATTCTGGAGGCTGTCAAGAAGTACGGTGTGTATGCCCGTGTTCAGCCGGAGCATAAGACCCGGATCGTCAATGCCTGGAAGGCCAACGATGCCATCACCGCTATGACCGGCGACGGTGTCAATGACGCGCCCTCCATCAAGTCCGCTGATATCGGCGTAGGTATGGGCATCACCGGTACGGACGTCACCAAGAATGTGGCGGATATGGTTCTGGCAGACGACAACTTTGCCACCATCGTCTCCGCCGTGGGCGAAGGCCGCCGCATTTACGACAATATCCGCAAGGCCATCCAGTTCCTGCTGGCCTCCAATATGAGTGAGGTTCTGGGCGTGTTCAGTGCGACCCTGATGGGTTTTACCCTGCTCAACCCCGTCCACCTGCTGTTCATCAACCTGGTCACCGACTGCTTCCCCGCACTGGCACTGGGTATGGAAGAGGCAGAACCCGATACTATGAGCCGTCCTCCCCGTGATTCCAAGGAAGGCATTTTTGCAGGCGGCCTGTTTGTGGACATCGCCTACCAGGGTATTCTGGTCACCCTGCTGACGCTGATCTCCTATGTGATCGGCAACAGCTTCCAGACAGGCCACTTTGCAATGCCTGTGGGCGTGTCGGAACATGGTATGACTATGGCATTCTTGACTATGTCTATGTGTGAGATCTTCCACTCCTTCAACCTGCGCTCTCAGCGCAAGTCCATCTTCTCCCTGAAGGGTCAAAATAAGATCCTGTGGGCAGCAATGATCGGCTCTCTGGTGCTGACCACGCTGGTTCTGGAAGTCCCCTTCCTGGCAAACGCATTCGGCTTCACCCCCATCGGTCTGGTGGAATATGCGGTGGCGCTGGTGCTGGGCTTCCTGGTCATCCCCGTTGTGGAAATCGTGAAATTCTTCCAGCGCAAGCTGGGTAAGTGATCTGACCCCTTAAAAAGTCCTGAAGCGTTACGGCTTCAGGACTTTTCCTTTGTTCTGATATGGAGGTGTTTTTGTTGCATTCAAAGGGGGGATTTGCTATAATAGACCCCAAAGACGGCAGTACCCGGAACAATATATGTACTGCCCGGAGGCGGCTATGAAGCTGGAAGCGTTTTTTGAAGAAAACCCCGCTGTGGCGGTGGCCTTTTCCGGCGGCGTGGATTCGGCGTATTTGCTGTATCTTGCAAAGCGATATGCCCGGAAGGTGAAGGCTTACTATGTGAAGACAGCCTTCCAGCCCCAGTTTGAGCTGGAGGATGCCAGAAAATTGGCAAAAATGCTGGATGCGGAAATGAAAGAGCTGTATTTAGATATATTATGTAAACCGGAAGTGGCGCAGAATCCTCAAAACCGGTGCTATTACTGCAAGAAAACCCTGTTCACGGCGATTCGACAGGCGGCTGCGGCAGACGGGTTTACGGTACTGCTGGATGGTACGAATGCCTCCGACGACGCTGCGGACCGGCCCGGGATGAGGGCGCTGGAGGAGCTGCAGGTCCGTTCTCCCCTGCGGGAATGGGGTATGACCAAGGAGGCTGTCCGCGAAGCCTCCAGGGAGGCGGAGCTTTTCACCTGGGACAAGCCGGCCTATGCCTGCCTGGCCACCCGGATACCCTCCGGAGAACGGATCACGGCGGAAAAACTGGCCCGTACGGAGCAGGCAGAAGCGGAGCTTGCCCGGCTGGGTTTGCGGGATTTCCGGGTGCGGATGCATTGTGGCGGTGGGAAACTGCAGGTCCGGGAACGGGATTTTCCTTTTGTTCTGGACAATCGGACCCGGATTTTGGAGATCCTACATAAGTATTACGACCACGCGGTTTTGGATTTGGAGGTGCGCAAATGAATTCTGACGTAAAGAAACTGCTGGAAAGCGTTCAAGCCGGGACTGCTTCGGTGGAGGAGGCTATGCTGCAGCTGAAAATGTCCCCCTTTGAGGACATCGGTTACGCAAAGGTGGATATGCACCGAAAGATCCGTCAAGGCGCGGCGGAAGTAATCTACGGCGCAGGCAAGACCCCGGAGCAGATCGCGGGCATCGTGGACACGATGCGCAAAAACGGACAAAACCGGATCCTCATCACCCGGTTGGGCCAGGAGACGGCAGAAGCTTTAAGCGCTCGGGTGGATCTTCAGTACCACCCGTTGGGTAAGGTGGGTATCATCGGCGGTCTGCCGGAGCCGGATGGCATCGGCAAAGTGGTGATCGCCACCGGCGGCACCAGCGACATCCCTGTGGCAGAGGAGGCGGCTCTGACGGCCCGGATTCTGGGAAGCGATGTGGTGCGCCTGTATGACGTGGGCGTGTCCGGTGTCCATCGGCTTCTTTCCCATATGGAGCTGATCATGGACGCCAGCGTGATCATTGCCATTGCCGGGATGGAGGGCGCTCTTGCCAGCGTGGTGGGCGGTCTTGCGGACTGCCCGGTGATCGCTGTGCCCACCAGTGTGGGCTACGGTGCGTCCTTTGGGGGTGTATCGGCCCTTTTGAGTATGCTCAATTCCTGTGCCAGCGGTGTGTCGGTGGTGAACATTGACAACGGCTTCGGCGCAGGCTACCTGGCCAATAGGATCAACCATATGGAGGTCAAAAAATGAGAACGCTCTATATCGACTGCGCAATGGGCGCGGCCGGGGATATGCTGGGGGCGGCCCTTTTGGAGCTGATGCCGGACCGGGAGGCATTTTTGGAAGAACTCAACGCTTTGGGTATTCCCGGTGTGGTCTTCACGGCGGAAAAAAGCGTCAAATGCGGCATTGCCGGAACCCATTTGAAGGTGACGGTAAACGGCTTGGAGGAGGGAGAGTCCCATCCCCACCACGGCAGCCTGGAAGATATCCGCAATATCGTAAATAAACTGCCCATCCCTACGATGGTGAAGCTGGACGTGATGGCGGTGTACAATGAGATCGCCCAGGCGGAGAGCGCCGCCCACGGTGTTCCCGTAAGCCACGTGCATTTCCACGAGGTGGGGGCGATGGATGCCATCGCGGATATTACGGCGGTATGTTTGATGATGCAGCAGCTGGATGTTGACAAGGTGGCGGCATCTAGTGTCCACATAGGCAGCGGCACTGTACGGTGCGCCCACGGCATCCTGCCGGTACCTGCCCCGGCCACGGCCCACATTCTAAAGGGTGTCCCCATTTACGGCGGAGAGATCCAGGGCGAGCTGTGTACCCCCACCGGCGCGGCCTTACTCAAGCATTTTGTGACGGAGTTTGGCCCTATAGGGCCTATGCAGGTGGAAAAAATCGGTTACGGCATGGGTAAAAAGGACTTTCCCCGGGCCAATTGCGTCCGTGTGCTGCTGGGACAGACCCAAGAGATGACGGACACGGCATTGGAACTGTGCTGCAACATAGATGATATGACCGGCGAGCAAGTAGGGTTCGCTCTGGAAACGCTGATGGAGCAGGGCGCTTTGGATGCGTGTACGCAGGCCCTAGGTATGAAAAAATCCCGGCCGGGTTTGCTCCTGCGGGTGTTGTGCCGGGAGCAGGACCGGGAGAAAATGGTAAAGCTGATCTTTAAGCACACCACCACCCTGGGCCTGCGGGAGACGATCTGCAGCCGGTATGTGCTGCGCCGGGGCAGTCAAGTTGTGGAAACACCCTATGGCCCGGTGAGAAAAAAGACCGGTACGGGCTACGGCGTCAGCCGGGAAAAACTTGAGTATGAGGACCTGGCCCGGATCGCAAAGGCTGAGAATCTGAGCCTGGACCAGGTACTGGAAAAACTATAGAAGGGGATGCCGGGGTGCAACTGGCACTTTATTGCACTAAAGCAGATGGGGCAGTCCGGTATTTATGCATAGTGCCGAAAGTGAAAAAAATTTTAAAAAGTGCTTTACAACGATAAAGTGATGAAGTATAATACGGCCATCAAAACAACCCGCCCGACGGGTAGAAAAGAGGAAAGTAAAATGAAAAAGATTATTGCTATGATTTTGGTGGTCATCACCATTCTGGCCTGCTTCGCAGGCTGCGGTGCCAAGGCAGGCTCTGATATGGCCGCCGTAAAGAAGGCAGGCAAGCTGGTTGTGGGTATTACGGACTACGCACCTATGGACTTTAAGGATGAGAACGGCGAGTGGACCGGTTTCGATGCAGAGTTCGCAAGACTCTTCGCCAAGGAGCTGGGTGTGGAATGTGAGTTCTTTGTTCTGGCCGACTGGGGCAAGAAGATTTATGAGCTGGAAGCAAAGACCATCGACGTGATCTGGAACGGTATGACCATCACCGATGAGATCACCCTGAACACCAACTGCTCCGATCCCTATGTAGTCAATGCGCAGGTTCTGGTTATGAAGGCCGATGTGGTTGGCAACTATGCCGATACCGACAGCATCAAGGATCTGAGCTTTGCGGTGGAAAACGGATCTGCCGGACAGGACGCTGTGGAGGCCATCGGCGCTGAGAATGTGGTTCTGGTCCAGGACCAGGCCGCCGCTCTGTTGGAAGTCAAGGCCGGCACCTCCGACGCCTGTGTTATCGACATCACTATGGCCAACGCAATGACCGGCGAAGGCACAGATTACGCGGACCTGGCAAAGGGTATCAGCCTGACCTCCGAGGAGTACGGCATTGCGTTCCGTAAGGACTCCGACCTGACCGCAGAGCTGAACAAGCTGATGGCCCAGTGGAAGCAGGACGGCACACTGCAGGCCCTGGCTGACAAGTACAGCCTGACGCTGGCCGATTGAGAAAAATAAGCAGGGGAGGCTTGCCTCCCCTGTAAAACATCGTTTGAGAGGTAAACACTATGTTCGTTCCGGTTACAATGGAACTGCTGGGGGGCTTTTGGGAATCCTGTAAGATATTCCTGCTGACGCTGGCTTTTTCCTTGCCCTTGGGCCTTTTGATCTGCTTTGGCTCAATGAGTAAGTTTACCCCGCTGCGGCTTCTGATGCGGGGATTTGTGTGGGTGATCCGGGGCACACCGCTGATGCTTCAGCTGGTGATCATTTTCTACGGACCCGGTCTTGCCTTTGATCTGCCTGCGATGCCCCGCTTTACAGCTACGATCCTGGCATTTGTGATCAATTATGCCTGCTATTTTTCCGAGATATACCGGGGCGGCATCGAGTCCATACCCAAGGGCCAGTACGAGGCCGGACAGGTGCTGGGTATGACCAAGAGCCAGATCTTCTTTAAGGTGGTCCTGGCCCAGGTGGTCAAACGGATCATGGCACCTATGGGCAACGAAGTGATCACATTGGTTAAAGATACGTCCCTGGCCCGGATCATTGGCATCTATGAAATCATCTGGGCAGGTGAATCCTTTATCAAGAAGGGTTTGCTGTGGCCCTTGTTCTACACAGGCGCGTTCTACCTGATTTTCAACGGCCTGCTCACATTGCTGTTCGGCTACCTGGAGAAAAAACAGTCTTATTTCAGAGGTTAAACTATGGCACTACTGCAAGTTGAAAATATTCGAAAGTGTTTCGGCGGCCTGGAGGTACTGAAGGGCGTCAGCTTCTGCCTGGAGAAAGGGCAGGTGCTGGCCATCATCGGCTCTTCCGGAAGCGGCAAGACCACTTTGCTGCGGTGTCTGAACTTTCTGGAGACACCCGATGAGGGTAAGATTTTAGTGGGTGGAGAGAATTTGCTCCCGGAGGACGGCGCGGAGCTGAATGAGGAGCAGATCCGCCAGAACCGGTTGCACTTCGGCCTGGTGTTCCAGAACTTCAATCTGTTTCCCCAGTATAATGTTCTGCAGAACGTGATGCTGGCACCGACGCTTTTGAAGAAGGGCAGCCAGGAGCAGATCAGGGACAATGCCTGCAAGCTTTTGGAGCGGGTTGGCCTTTCCGATAAGCTTCAGTCCTATCCCTACCAGCTCTCCGGCGGACAGCAGCAGCGGGTGGCCATCGCCCGGGCACTGGCTATGCACCCTCAGGTGCTGTGCTTTGACGAACCTACCAGCGCCCTGGATCCGGAGCTGACAGGTGAGGTGCTGCGTGTTATCCGGGGTCTTAAGAGTGAGGACAGCACGATGATCGTGGTCACCCACGAAATGGAGTTTGCAAAAAGTGTGGCGGATGTGGTAATATATATGGCAGATGGTGTGATCGAGGAAATCGGTACGCCGGAGGAAGTTTTTGACAATCCCCGTAGTGAGAAGACCCGCGCGTTTCTGCGCGGCTCACTGGAGCAATTCTGACAGGGAGGGCCTATGGACCGGAAGGACGAAAAAATCTGCCAGCTGTATGAACTGATCGTAAGCCTTGATAATATCCAGGACTGCAGAGCGCTGTTTGAGGATTTGTGTACCCGGAAGGAACTGGAAAAAATGGCGGAACGGGTATATGCCGCCAGACTTCTGCTGGAGGGAAATACCTACAATCAGGTTATCTCCCAGACGGATATCTCGTCCGCAACCCTTAGCCGGGTTTCCCGGTGTGTGCAGTACGGACAGGGATATTCCAAACTGCTGAAGGAGTAAACGCAACCCTGCCTCCCATTGGGAGGCAGGGTTTTTCTGGAAATGCCCGGGAGAAGGTTTACTTTTATTTTCACATCCCATATAATGTAGGCACACAAATAAGAAAGGATGCTGCGGTTATGCCAAACAGTCAAAGCCCTCTTGAACACCACAGGCACCATTGGGATCACGCTTTGCTCCATCCCCATATCGGTATGCGGAAGGTGAAAAGTCTGCTGGCCATTTTGTTAGGCTTTTGTATCTGGAAGGTGATCCGGATCTTTCTGCCGGAGCTGGACCGGCACCCTCTGTTTATCTACATATACGGTATGATCGAGATCCGGGAGTCCTCTGAAATGACCCAGAGCTACGGAAAACAGCGGATTTTTGCCACGCTCATCGCCGTGTGCGTGGGTCTGCCTGTGATGGGTATGATGGATGTGCTGAAAGAAGTGATCACCTCGGATCTGCTGGATACCATCCTGGAGATCGGCATATTGCTGGGCGGTACGCTGTTGGTGCTGTGCCTGGCGGAGTGGTTCAAATGTAAGCTCTACTGCGGTCTGGCTGCGTCCATCTACGTTATTTTGATCGTCAGCCATATGGACAACAGTATGTACTTAAATTCCATCATGCGGGTGGTTCAGACGGTGATCGGTGTGCTGGTTGCTTGGTTTTTAAACGTGGTGCTGCTGCCCTATCCGCCAAGACCCGGCTCGCTCAGCGATAAACTGATGCGGAAACACCCGGTCCAAACAGCCGCAAAACAGGAATAGGATCAAACCCGCCGGGAAAACCCGGCGGGCATTTTAATCATTTTGCAGCAGACGAAAATAAGAGCCGTTTGTTTCCAGGAAACCGGTCTTGCGCAGCTTTCCCAGCTCCGCGGACATAGCGCTTCGCTCTACACCAAGAAAATCCGCCAGGGCCTGCCGGTCAAAGGGAATGGTAAATTCCACGGAATCTGCCTTTTTTGCCTGGTCCAGCAGGTAGGCAATCAGCTTTTCCCGGGTGGTTTTTTGGGACATAAAGCGGATCTTTTGGCCCAGTTCCAGATTGCGCTGGGCAACCACCTGCAGAAGATTTTTGATCAGCCGGTTGTGAAACCGGCAGGCGTTGGAGCAGACGGTCATCATTTTTCGAAAATCCAGCAGCATTATCGTGCTGTTTTTTGAAGCGTAACCGCTGACAGGCAGGGTCTGGACATTGGCGCAGGAAAAAGCCTCCGCGAACAGATCCCCCGTCTGTGCCTGGGACAGGATGCTTCGATTCCCGTAGTAGTCCTCCCACACGATCTGGATGCTGCCCTCCAGAACCAGACCTACGAATCCAGCCGGATCGCCCTCCAGAAAAACCGGATCCGATTTTGCCACGGGCAGGATTTTGGCACTGAGGCAGCCCAGAAGCCCCTGCAATTCCTCCGCTTCGATTCCTGCAAACAGAGCGCTTGCAGACAATATTTCAAAATAATTTTCCATATTAGCCCCCGCGTGTTGGAAATACAACATACATATTTCTTTCAGTATAGTAGACTAAAGCCACAAAGTCAAGGAGGTATATGCTATGATTATGGAAGGATGCCAAGCAAAACCCAAAACCCCTACGATTATTGAAAAGATCTGCCCCCAGTGCGGTAACGTGATCGAACTGTTCTCCATCGACACCCAGATGCCCTGTGAGCATTGCGGATTTGTGGCCTATAACGACACCCTTAGCTGTGTGCAGTGGTGTCAGCATGCCAGAAAATGTGTGGGAGACGCTATGTACGAAAAAATGATGAACATTGTGAGATCCCAGGAGGAAAGGAGCGCTTGATATGGTTCGCAGGATCATTGAGATTGACCGGGACAAGTGTAACGGCTGCGGCCTGTGTGCCGCGGCCTGCCACGAGGGCGCCATCGGTATGGTAGGGGGAAAAGCAAAGCTCTTGCGGGACGACTACTGCGACGGCCTGGGGGACTGCCTGCCGGCCTGCCCCACCGGCGCCATTTCCTTTGTGGAACGGGAGGCGGCGGCCTATGACCAGGCGGCGGTGTTGGCTGCTAAAAAGAAGGCGGCGGCGCCTGGGGTGGAAGTACCCAGCTGCCTGAGCAATTTCCCTGTACAGCTGAAGCTGGCCGCACCCAATGCCCCTTGGTTCGAGGATGCGGATCTGCTGATCGCAGCGGACTGCACGGCCTATGCCTACGGAAACTTCCACGCTGATTTTATGGCAGGAAAGGTGACGATCATTGCCTGCCCCAAGCTGGACGGGGTGGACTATTCCCAAAAGCTGACCCAGATTTTTGCCAATAACTCTATCCGCAGCATTACTGTGGCCCGGATGACAGTGCCCTGCTGCGGCGGCCTGCCTTTCGCGGTAAAAAAAGCCATTGATGCAAGCGGTAAAGACATCCCACTGCAGATCGTGACCTTCTCGCCGGACGGCGGGATTGTACAGTAGAGCAAAAGACGCGTTTTTGCCCGGCGCACACAAAAAATACAGTTTCTTAGGGACAAACCTTAGGTTTGTCCCTTTTTGTATGAAGAAAGCCATGCGTTAGACGCGTGGCGCAATGAAGCTTATGGGCAATTTTCAACAGTTATTTCCAGAAAAAAACAAAATCCCTCATCAAAGTGCAGAAAAAGATAAAACAATCAAAAATTACTGTGGAAGTTCTGAAAAAATGTGATACAATAATTACGTACGAATCCCGACATGCTTATTCCCCAGGAGCTTAAGAGAAAAAAGTTTTGCCACGATGAAGGAGAATATCGATTATGTCTAACAATACAGCGAACCCTTCCAGTTTTTTTAATCCTGACACACAGATCGCACACCTGGCATTGATTGCCTGCCCCGGCGCAGAGGAACTGACCGGACTGATCGACCGCCGCCTGGTGACCTGGGCCAAGGAAGTTGGTATGGAAAAGGAGACGTTCATTATTTCCAGTGAGTGTCCACGTTTTCAGAACGGCGATGCCAAGGGCCTGGTAAAAGAATCTGTCCGTGGCGACGATATTTTTCTGGTGGTGGATCCGGGTAATTATTCTGTGACATACAAGCTGTATGGCCACGAGAATCATATGTCCCCGGATGATCATTTCGCAAATTTGAAGCGCCTGATCCAGGCTGTGGCCGGCCGTGCCCACCGGATCAGTGTGATTATGCCCAACCTGTACGGCGGCCGGCAGCACCGGCGTATGGTTCGTGAGAGCCTGGACTGCGCAGCAGCCCTGCAGGAACTGAAGCGCGTGGGTGTCCAGAACATTATTACCTTTGATGCCCATGATCCCAGAATGATGAATGCGGTGCCCATGATGAGTTTCGACAACGTGATGCCTACCTATCAGGTACTGAAGACATTGCTGCGCCGGATGCCCGAAATGAATTTCGATAAGGACCATTTTATGGTCATCAGCCCCGACGAGGGCGCTATCGAGCGGAATATGTACTATTCCAGTGTGTTGGGCTGCAACCTGGGTATGTTCTATAAGCGCCGTGACTACACCCGTGTCGTCAATGGCCGTAACCCCATTGTGGCACACGAGTACCTGGGCGAGAGCGTGGAAGGCAAGACTGTGTTCGTTACCGATGATATCATTTCCTCCGGTGAGAGTATGCTGGAAGTGGCACAGGAGATGATGGAACGGGGCGCCAAGCACGTGATCGCCAACGCAACCTTCCCCCTGTTTACCGGCGGCCTTGCCAAGTTTGACAAGGCGGTTGAGGAGGGCCGGCTGACGGCGGTCGTGGGCACGAACCTGACCTACCGCACTCCGGAATTGCTGGAGCGATCCTGGTATATCGACGTGGATTGCTCCAAGTATATTGCCTACATCATTGCGGCCATCAACCACGATATGTCCATCGGTGCGATCATCGATCCCATTAAGAAGATCGAGGCGCTGCTGGAAAAGTACGGCAAGTAATAAGTTTGTACTTTGACCAAAGAGCAGGAACAAAAGGACAACATCCTTTTGTTCCTGCTCTGTTTGCACCCGGCTGTTTCCGTATAGTGCAAAAAGGAAAAATTTTTAGCAGAGTTTCTGCAGGGTTTGCATTTTGCACAATTCTGTGATAAAATTCAAAAAAAGACAAACACAGAAGGGAAACGGCAATGAAACAGTACACAGCAGAACAAAAAGCCTTAAAAAAAGCATATAAGCGGGTAAAAAGGGCGCATATGGGTGCCTGGAGGTGCCTGGGTATCCTGCTGATCCTTTTGGCGGCAGCCTGCGGTGTTTTGGCTGTAGCACCGGAGCAGTATGTGGGTGCTGCTACGTCTTTTCTGCTGCTTTACGGTGTGGACGGAAAGATCCTGTCCCTTGGTGCTGGGGTATGTGCTGCTGCCGCACTGCTGTGTGTGATCGGCTGCGCTGTACAGAAAAAGAAACTGAAACGGAGTGTCCAGTACCTGAATTATAGATCTATGCGCAATTATGTGAAAGCACAAAAGGAAATGATGAAATAAAAAATACCGCTTCCGGGAGGAAGCGGTATTTTTGGGGTACTTAGTAGTTCTCTGCGTGGACTTCGAAGTAAGCCTTGGGATGTGCGCAGGTGGGACACAGGTCGGGAGCTTGTTCGCCAACTACCAAGTGGCCGCAGTTGCGGCATTCCCAAACCTTGACTTCGCTCTTGGCGAAGACTTGGGCGGTTTCTACGTTTTTCAACAGCGCGCGGTAGCGCTCCTCGTGGTGGCGCTCAATGGCTGCCACCAGACGGAACTTGGCGGCCAGCTCGGGGAAGCCTTCCTCGTCGGCGGTCTTGGCGAAGCTCTCGTACATATCGGTCCACTCATAGTTCTCGCCTTCGGCGGCATGGAGTAGATTTTCAGCGGTATCACCAATGCCGTTGAGTTCCTTGAACCACAGCTTTGCGTGTTCCTTTTCATTGTCAGCGGTCTTCAGAAACAGAGCGGAGATCTGCTCAAAGCCCTCTTTCTTTGCCTTGGAGGCAAAATAGGTGTACTTATTTCTGGCCTGGGATTCGCCTGCAAAGGCGGCTTCCAGGTTCTTCTCGGTCTGGGTGCCTGCGTATTTGTTTGCCATATGGGTATCCTCCTTATATGTTGGTTACAATTGGAGTATACCATAAAAAAACGGAAATGGAATCCCTAATTTAACAAATATACGCCCAAATTTAAGTAGCCCGCGAAGGTAACCCACAATAGATATGGCAGCAGCAGGTCTCCGGCCCGTTCGTCCAGACTGGAAAAAAGCCGTACGGTGATCAAAATAGCAATCCAAAGCAGGATCAGCAGGAAAAAGGCGCTCAGCCGCAGCTCGAACCGGAAAAAGAGGATTGGCCACAGAAGATTGAGGAAAAGCTGAACGGCATAGGCGATCAGCGCCTTGCGCTTGTCTTCTTGGGGGCCGTCAGATACCCAGATCCGGTAAGAAGCATAGCCCATCAGAAGATACAGTACGGTCCACACGATAGGAAACAGCCAGCCGGGCGGCGCCAGAGGCGGCTGATCCAGTTCAGAATAGTCGGTAAATCCACCGCTGAGCAGGGCGCCCAGCCCGCCCACTGCCAGGGGAATCGCCAGGGCAATGAGCAGTTTTTTGATTTGCAGTTTCATAGTAATCCCTCCCGGGATTACTCTACGGCAAAGCAGCAGGGACAATCCATCGAAATTACAGTTGTCAACAGGATAAGTTCCGTTTATAATTGATCACAGTGGAGTAAACTAAGCAAAAGCCCTCCCGAGGGAGGGCTTTTGCTTAGTCGTTCAGAAATTTCAGGATGTCTGCCTTAGGACGGTAGCCTACGGCCCTGCTTTTCTCCTGGCCCGCGTCGAACAGGATCAGAGTGGGAATGCTGACAATGCCGAAACGGTTAGCCAACGGGGCTTCTTCGTCCACATTGATCTTACCGATGGTGATGGACTCGTCCTCCTGGGCGATTTCTTCCAGGATGGGGGCTACCATACGGCAGGGACCGCACCAGGGTGCCCAGAAGTCCAGCAGGACCTTGCCGGGGTTGTCCAAAACCTGGGTCTGGAAATTCTTTTGGGTAATATGGATTTCAGCCATAATGTACACTCCTTTTGGGTATTTTCTATATTATAACGTTTTTTGCACAGGCGTGCAACGGGAAAGTGAGGAAAAGAATGCCGAATTGCAGCGGAAATTGCGCCGGCTGCGGTGGATGCGCCAAACAATTGGAGCTGAGCCAACCGGAGCTGGACTTTTTGAATCAGCTGGCCCAGATCCCTTTTTTGCCGGTGGCCCGAAAAGCAGCAGATATGATTCCGGTGTATCTGGAAGACCAGCGCTATACCCGGGAGGAATACAGCCTGGTCTTACAGTGTCTGGAGAAAAAGGGCCTGGTGTCCATTGACTATGACGCGCCGCTGACAGGGGCGGATATGTCTGCGTATGCAGGCTATCCTGTTCACGGCAGTGTGGCGCTGAGTGCCAGAGGTATCGCAGTGGTGGAATTGCTGCAGACCCAGGGGATCCAGTAGCTAAGAAACGAAGCCCTATGGTATACTTGCAAAAACAGATAAAGATCGTCTCCGAGTCGGTGATCGTTGGCATAACATAACCGTTAGAACTTGCAGGGGCGGAAAGCGTCCGCCCCAAGGCGCTCAACTCATACAAAACAGAAAGGGCCTGCTGCGTTGTTTGCAGCAGGCCCTTTTGCATATCATCCAAAACGGCGGGCGTAGCCACATCTGCGGCAAAGCTCCTCGGCGGCTTGCCGGTTGGAGAACCCCGCGTAAATGGCTTTGGCTCTGGGAGCTGCCAGAATGTCTTCCATAGACTGGGTAAAGAGGTTGCCAAGGGCAAGGTCGCCCTCGTGGTCCAGACAGCAGGGCACTACCGTGCCGTCGCACAGGACACCCAGCTGATCCCGCAGGCCGTGGCAGAACATAGCGGCAGATCCCTCCGGGGCGGACAGGTCCGGCCAGTCAAATTTGTCGCCGTACTCCAGGTAAGTGCGTTCAGCGATCCGTGTACCCAACCGCTCCCGCACCCAGGGGTCGTGGAAAAAGCGGTGCATGGTGTCCAGAATCTGTTGGTTACGGGCATCTTCACCGCCCTGGTTCCAAAGTCGGTAAACTGTCAGCATTTTTCCGTTGGCGGCCTGGCCGAAAGTGAAGCAATCGGAAAGATAGGTGTCAAAGGGCACGGCCAGGTCGTTGGACTCAAAGGCGTGGAGGGAGATGTTTACCTTGTGCAAAGCCGGGGCACTCAGCAGAATGTGCCGCTGTTTGGCAAGCAGCGTGCCGTTGGTGGTGAGGATCACCCTGAATCCGGCGTTTCCTGCCAGATGCAGGAACGTTTCCAGCTGGGGGTGCAGCAGCGGCTCGCCCATCAGATGGAAATACAGATAATCCGTGTAGGGACGCAGCTTGGGGAGCAGTGCTTCCAACTCTGCGGTTGACATAACACGGGGCGTTCGACGGGTCCCGGGACAAAACCGGCAGCCCAGATTGCAGATGTTGGAGATTTCCAAATAGACTTTGCGAAAACGCATACATACACCTCCTTTACGCTTAGAAGTATATCATACAGGCAGACTTTTTCCAAACAGAAAAAACCGGCAGAACCTCTGCCGGTTTTTAATGTTATTTTTTGGTCAACCGCCGCAGAAAGGATACCGGGCGGGTCAGGGAAAGGGAGATGTTCTAAAATCCCGGTGCGCATTGGCTGCCGGCCCTGCCGGCTACGCTTTTTGGTCAACCGCCGCAGAAAGGATACCGGGCGGGTCAGGGAAAGGGAGATGTTCTAAAATCCCGGTGCGCATTGGCTGCCGGCCCTGCCGGCTACATCTTTTCGGGGGCGGAGAAGCCCAGAATGGAGATGCAGGTCTCCAGAATGTTCTTGGCCAGACCCATCAGGGAGATATAGCCTGCTTTCAGCGCCTCGTCTTCTTCCGTAAGGATGCGGGTCTCGTGGTAGAACTTGTTGACGCAGCCTGCCAGCTCGTAGATATACGCACAGATCAGATTGGGTGCAGAGGACTTGAGGGCAGCCTCCAGATTGGGGGCAAACTTGGTAATGGCCAGCATCAGATCCTTAGCGTGCGCGTTGGCCGGGGTCTGGATGGGCAGATGCTCCCAAGTGCCGTACTTGGCCAGAATGGACTTGATGCGCACGATTGTGTAGAGAATGTAAGGACCGGTGTTGCCCTCAAAAGCGGCAAAACGCTCCAGGTCGAAGTTGTAGTCCTTGGTGGGCTGGTTGGAAAGATCGCCGTACTTCAGAGCAGCCAGAGCGATCTTGGCGGTGGTAGCCTCCACCTCACACTGGTCCACGATTTTGTTCTCAATGACCTTGCCGCGGACGAAGTCGGTCATATCGCTGACCAGCTGTTCCAGACGCAGAACGCCGCCGTCACGGGTCTTGAAGGGTTTGCCGTCCTTGCCGTTCATAGTGCCGTGGCCTACGTGCTCCATTTCCGTCTCCGGCTTGATGATGCCGCACTTGTGGGCTGCCCGGAAGATCTGCTCAAAGTGCAGATTCTGGCGCTTGTCGGTGACGTAGAGCATTTTGTGGGGCGCCCAGTCCTGCATACGCTGAACCATAGTAGCCAGATCCGTGGTGGCGTAGATGGCAGAACCGTCGGATTTGACCAGAATACAGGGAGGCACTTCCTTTTTGTCACCATCCATTGCCACAGGGATGACCCACGCGCCTTCACTTTGGACTGCGTGGCCCTTCTGCTTCATATCCTCCACCATTGCGGGAATGTAAGGATCGGCGTCGCTCTCGCCCAGCCACTTCTCAAAGTGGACATCCAGAATGTTGTAGATCCGGCGCAGGTCCGGCAGGGAAACGCCCATAATGTGATCCCAGATGGCCCGGTAACCCCGACGGCCCTGCTGCAGCTCATAGGTTGCGGTGTGGGCCTTTTCGGCAAACTCCGGGTCTTTCTTCTTGGCCGATGCGGTGGGGTAGATCTCCTCCAGCTCGCTGAGGGTGAAGGGGGAATCGGCGGGATAGTCACCGGTAAAATCCGGATCAAAGTAGGGCAGATCCGGCTGGCGTTCCTGCAGCTCCGCGATGATCAGACCCATCTGCAGACCCCAGTCGCCCAGGTGTACGTCGCCGATGGTGTTGTAACCCAGGAAGTTGTACAGCCGCTTCAGCGCCTCACCGATGATGGCAGGCCGCAGGTGGCCGATGTGCAGGGGCTTTGCCACATTGGCTCCGCCGTAGTCTACCACCACGGTCTTACCCTGACCTAGGTCGGGGGCGCCGTAGCGCTGGGTGGTACGCATCTGCTCCAGGTAGTTTTGCAGGAAGCTATCCGAAAGCTTCAGATTGATGAAGCCGGGCATCACCGCGTCGCACATAGAGAAGTCAGCCCTGTTCAGCTTCTCAGCCACGGCGGTGGCGATCTGGATGGGGGCGCACTTGTACTGCTTGGCGGCAGACAGAGCACCGTTGCACTGATATTCACACAGGTCGGGACGGTTGGATACGGTGACCCGGCCGAAGGAGGGATCATAGCCTGCATCCGCAAAGGCCTGTGCCATTTGGGCGGTAATGATATCAAGAATCTTTTCCATTACTTTTTCTCCTTGTTCTGCTCCAACCAGTACAGGTACTCGTCGTAGGTGCCGTAGCGGTCGATGATGGTGCCGTCGGGCTGGAACGCAATGACCCGGTTACATACGGAAGAGAGCATCTCGTGGTCGTGGGAGGCCAGCAGCACCACGCCGGGGAATGCCTCCAGGCCCTTGTTGACAGCCTGGATGGATTCCATATCCAGGTGGTTGGTGGGCTGATCCAACAGCACCACATTGGCGCCGCTGAGCATCATTTTCGAGAGCATACAGCGCACCTTTTCGCCGCCGGACAGCACGTCCACAGGCTTGAAGGCATCCTCGCCGGAAAACAGCATCCGGCCCAGGAAACCCCGCAGGTATACATCGTCTTTTTTTGCGGAGTACTGGCGCAGCCAGTCTACCAGTTCCATTTTGTTGCCTTCAAAGTAGGCCGTGTTGTCCTTGGGCAGGTAGCTGCGGGAGGTGGAAATGCCCCACTTGATGCTGCCCTCGTCCGGCTCCAGCTCACCCATCAGGATCTGAAATAAAGCGGTCTGGGCCAGCTCGTTCTCACCCACAAAGGCGATCTTATCGTTCTTGCCCACGGAGAAGTAGACCTTATCCAACAGCTTTTCGCCCTCTACGGTGACGGATACGTCTTTAACTGTGAGGATGTCCTTGCCCAGCTCCCGTTCCGGCTGGAAGCCAACGAAGGGATACCGGCGGGAGGAACAGGGCATTTCCTCAACGGTCAGCTTGTCCAGCAGCTTTCTGCGGGCGGTAGCCTGTTTGGCCTTGGCCTTGTTGGCGGAGAAACGCTGGATGAACAGCTGCAGCTCCTCGATCTTCTCCTGATTGCGCTTGTTCTTGTTGCGGATCAGAGCCTGCACCAGCTGGGAGGATTCATACCAGAAGTCGTAGTTACCCACGTACATCTTGATCTTGCCGTAGTCGATATCCACGGTGTGGGTGCAGACGGTGTTCAGGAAGTGGCGGTCGTGGGACACGGCGATGACCATACCGGGGAAGTCCAGCAGAAAGTCTTCCAGCCAGTTGATGGATTCGATGTCCAGGTTGTTGGTGGGCTCGTCCAACATAACGATGTCGGGATTGCCGAACAGTGCCTGAGCCAGCAGCACCTTCACCTTCAGGCGGGGATCGGTGTCGGCCATCATATCATAGTGGTTCTCGGTGGGGACGCCCAGACCCTGCAGGATCCGGGAGGCATCGGACTCGGCTTCCCAGCCGCCCATTTCCGCAAATTCCACTTCCAGCTCCGAGGCACGGATGCCGTCCTCGTCGGAGAAATCGGGTTTTTCGTAGATGGCATCCTTCTCCTTCATCACGTCATACAGGCGCTGATTGCCCATAATGACTGTGTCCATAATGCTGTATTCGTCATAGGCGTTTTGGTTCTGCTTCAAAACGGATACTCTCTGGTCCGCGGCGATGGTGATAGAACCGGAGGTGGATTCCAGCTCGCCGTACAGCAGACGCAGGAATGTGGACTTGCCTGCGCCGTTGGCACCGATGATGCCGTAGCAGTTACCGGGCAGGAACTGCAGATCCACGTGCTGGAACAGCCACTGGCCGCCAAACTGCATACTCAGATTGCTGACTGTAATCATTCTCTTCTTATATTCTCCTTATACACATAATAATTCAGCATAATGATAGCACACAATTATGAATATTAAAAGAACTTTTTTGGAAAGGGTTGCATTTTCTGAAAAACGTGGTATAATTTTAGCACTCGAACAATATGAGTGCTAAAACAACAAAAAGGAGCAACGAGGCACTATGGCAAAGAAACAATTCAAGGCAGAGTCCAAGCGTCTGCTGGACTTGATGATCAACTCTATCTACACCCACCAGGAGATCTTCCTGCGTGAGATCATTTCCAATGCCAGCGACGCTATAGACAAGCTGGCCTACACCGCCCTTACCGACGACAAGGTGGGCATCAACCGGGATCAGTTCGCCATCACCATTACCCGTGATAAAGACGCTGGCACCCTGACTGTGTCCGATAACGGTATCGGTATGACCAAGGAGGAGATGGAGGAAAACCTGGGCACCATTGCCAAGTCCGGCTCTCTGGGCTTTAAGCAGGCTATGGAAAAGCAGGAGAACATCGACATCATCGGTCAGTTTGGCGTTGGCTTTTACGCGGCCTTTATGGTGGCATCTTCCGTGACCGTGGTATCCAGAAAGTACGGCCAGGACACCGTCTGGAAATGGGAATCCACCGGCGCGGACGGCTACACCATCAGCCAGGCGGAGCGGGAATGCCCCGGCACAGATGTGATCATGACCATCAAGACGGATACCGAGGAGGAGAAGTTCTCTCGGTTCCTGGAGGAGTATGAGATCCGCAAGCTGGTGAAGAAGTATTCCGACTATATCCGCCATCCCATTCGTATGGAAGTGAGCAAGTCCCGGCTGAAGGAGGACTGCCCGGAGGACAAGCCGGAGTACGAGAGCTATATGGAGGAGGATACCCTCAACTCTATGGTGCCTTTGTGGCAGCGTGCTAAAAAGGACGTGACGGAAGAGGAGTGCGAAAGCTTCTACCGGGAGAAGTTCTACGATTTTGCCAAGCCACTGGCCACCATCCACACCAGCGCCGAGGGCAGCGTGTCTTACAAGGCACTGCTGTATGTACCCGGCAAAGCACCATTTGATTTCTATTCCAAGGATTACAAGAGCGGCCTGCAGCTGTACAGCGCCGGCGTGATGATTATGGAAAACTGCGCTGATCTGGTGCCCGAGCACTTCCGGTTCGTACGGGGTGTGGTGGACAGCCAGGATCTGAGCCTGAACATCAGCCGTGAAATGCTCCAGCACAACCGCCAGCTGGGCATCATCGCCAAGAATATCGAGAAGAAGATCAAGGGTGAGCTGAAAAACCTGCTGGAAAATGACCGGCAGAAGTATGAGCAGTTCTTTGCGGCCTTCGGTCGTCAGCTGAAGTACGGTACGGTGGCAGATTACGGTGCTCACAAGGCATCTACTCAGGATTTGCTGTTGTTTTACAGCCACAAGCAGGCCAAACTCATTACCCTGGACGAATATGTGCAGGCAATGGCCGAGGGACAGGAGAAGATATATTTTGTCACCGGTGAGAGCACCGACCGTATGCGTAAGCTGCCCCAGGTCAAGAGTCTGGAGAACAAAGGCTACGATGTGCTTCTGTTTGGCGATGAGGTGGATGAATTCATTCCCCAGACCTTGATGCAGTATGAGGAAAAGTCCTTCTGCAATGCCACCACCGAGGACCTGGGCCTGCAGACCGAGGAAGAAAAGAAGGCCATCCAGGAAAAGGCAGAGGAGATGAAGGGCTTGCTGACCTTTGTTAAGGATGCTCTGGGCCAGACGGTGGAAGAGGTAAGGCTCTCCGGCAACCTGGGTGATGCGCCTGTGTCTGTAAGCCCTGCTCACGGTATGAGCTTTGAGATGGAGAAGTATATGCGCCGGATGAACCCGGAGATGGACCTTCCCAGCGCCCGGATCCTGGAGCTGAACCCGGATCACGACGCGGTGAAGGCTCTGCAGGCGGCAATGATCTCCGATACCCAGAAGGCAAAGGATTACGCAAGCCTGCTGTACGGACAGGCGCTGCTGATGGCGGATGTTCCCCTGGAAGACCCCGCAAGCTTTGCCCAGCTGGTGTGCAAGCTGATGAAATAAGCCTTAACCCCCGCCTTGAAGGCGGGGGTTTGCCGTAGGGTGCTGTGGGTTGCGATGGAAACACCGTCTTGAAACTTTTGCTTTTTGCCGGAAAATAGCTTGCTATTTCCTGGGTTATCTTATACAATAATAAGGTGTTGATTTTCATAGAAAGAGGGAAGATAAATGAAACTCGGCTATGATAATGATAAATATATCCGTACACAGTCTGCCCACATCGCGGAGCGGATCGCCCAGTTTGGCGGAAAGCTGTATCTGGAGTTTGGCGGAAAGCTGTATGACGATAACCACGCGGCAAGAGTTTTGCCCGGTTTTCAGCCGGACAGCAAGCTGAAAATGCTGCTGAAGCTGAAAGAAAAGGTGGAGATGGTCATTGCCATCAATGCCGACGATATTGAGAAGAACAAGGTTCGGGGCGACCTGGGCATCACCTACGACCGGGACGTGATCCGGCTGATCGATGTGTTCCGGGATTTCGGCCTGTACGTGTCCAGCGTGGTGCTGACCCGCTTCAGCGGCCAGAGTCTGGCAACGGCCTTCCAGGCCCGGCTGGAGACTATGGGCATCAAGGTCTATCATCATTATGATATCCCCGGCTATCCTGCCAACATTGCCCATATCGTCAGTGACGAGGGTTATGGAAGAAACGATTATATTGAGACCACCCGGGAACTGGTGGTGGTGACTGCCCCGGGCCCTGGCAGCGGAAAGCTGGCCACCTGTATGAGTCAGCTCTACCACGAACACCAGCGTGGTGTGAAGGCCGGGTACGCGAAATTTGAGACCTTCCCTGTTTGGAATCTGCCCCTGAATCACCCGGTGAACCTGGCCTACGAAGCGGCCACGGCAGATCTGAGCGATGTGAATATGATCGACCCCTTCCATCTGGAAGCCTACGGCGAGACCACAGTCAACTACAATCGGGACGTGGAAGCATTTCCTGTGCTGGTGGCTATGTTTGAGCGAATTCTGGGGGAATGTCCTTACAAATCTCCCACGGATATGGGCGTCAATATGGTGGGCAACTGTATTGTGGATGATGAGGTTTGCAGGGAAGCCTCCCGGCAGGAGATTCTGCGCAGATATTACACTGCCTTGTGCGACGAAAAACAGGGCAAGGCCACTGGCAGCCAGATCATGAAGCTGGAGCTTCTGATGAAAAAGGCCGGTGTGGTGGCGGAGGACCGGAAGGTGGTAGCCCCTGCTTTGGAACGGGCAGAGCTGACCGGAAAGCCTGCGGCGGCTATGGAATTGCCCGACGGCCGGATCATCACCGGCAAGACCTCTGACCTGCTGGGTGCCTGTGCTGCGCTGCTGCTGAACGTGCTGAAAGAACTGGCCGGCCTGCCGGATGCGCTGCATCTGATCTCCCCGGAGGTCATCGGCCCTATCCAGCATCTGAAAGTGGACCACCTGGGCAACCGCAACCCCAGACTGCATACAGATGAAGTGCTGATCGCCCTTTCCATTTGTGCCACCACCGACCCCAAGGCAGAGAAGGCTATGGAACAGCTGGATAAGTTGCGGGGATGTGATGTTCATTCGTCTGTGATCCTTTCTACGGTGGATGAAAAGGTATTTAGGCGCCTGGGTGTGAATCTGACCTGCCAGCCCAGATTTAAGGGTTAAAAGCGGTGAAAGCACTATTGGTTATACCGGAGAGGGAATCCCTCTCCGGTACTTTTTGCGCAGAAAGAGATTCTGCGAAATTGCCGAATTTATATTGAATTTTTTGTGATATTTTCTAAAAATGCTATTGACAAAATGTGTCTTGAATGGTATCATAATCGAGCGCGTGTAGGGAAACTATGCGTTCGCACTGCGATGATGCAGGAGATTGCGTTGGAAAACGGTAACTTCTGCGGAGTATGTCCGGTCATCGGGCGGCTGAACTGCGTCAGTTTGCGCTGCGTATATCGCTGCGCCACTGGGAAGAGGTCGGCCTTGCGTCGGCCATTTTTCTTGGCTCAGAGTGATACGCACGACAGCGTGGACATAACCAGTTCGACCGTACCCAGCACCACGAAACTGAGTACGTTAAATTCAAGGAGGAAAACAAACCATGGCAAACCAGGAAATGATCCGCATCCGGCTGAAGGCATATGATCACCAGCTGATCGACTCCAGCGCTGCAAAGATCGTCGAGACCGCAAAGCGCAACGGCGCTTCCGTGTCCGGTCCCATCCCCCTGCCCACCAAGAAGGAAGTCGTTACCATCCTTCGCGCTGTTCACAAGTACAAGGACAGCCGTGAGCAGTTTGAGCGCAGAACCCATAAGAGACTGATCGATATTCTCAACCCCAACCAGAAGACCGTTGAGGCTCTGATGAGCCTGGACCTGCCGGCTGGCGTTGAAATTGAGATAAAGCTGTAATTCCTATACTATAAAATATAGGAATTCACCGCTGCCCGCACTGAAAAAGCATCGGGCGGACGGGTCATGTTGGCGAGAAGACCCAATGCTTCCGTCAACCAATAACCTAACAAAAGGAGAAAACCAAAATGCAGAAAGCAATCATCGGCAAGAAAGTGGGTATGACCCAGATCTTCGATGAGACCGGCAAGGTTATTCCTGTTACCGTAGTGGAAGCAGGCCCCTGCGTCGTTACTCAGAAGAAGACCGTTGAGACCGACGGCTACGTAGCCGTACAGCTGGGCTTTGAGGACATCAAGGAGTCCAAGCTGACCAAGCCTGAGGCTGGCCATCTGAAGAAGGCTGGCGTCGAGGCAAAGAAGCACCTGAAGGAATTCAAGCTGGAAGGCGCTGAAGCAATGAACGTTGGCGATGTGATCAAGGCTGACACCTTCGCAGCCGGCGACTGGATCGATGTTACCGGTATCAGCATAGAGCGATCTGGCTTTGCATGGTCTGATAGCCGAAGCCCATGGGATCGAGGGAGGGGTCGTAGACTGCCAGGATACGCATCTGCTGATAGGTCTCCAACCGATCGAAGAGGAAGGGGGCGGCGATCCCTACCACCGCGGCACCGCCCAAGAAGAAGCCCCAATGCAGACCCGCCGCCATCAGCATGGCCAAAAAGATAAATAAAAAGACCAGCGTGGTGCCGAGATCCCCTTCCATCGCCACCAAAAGGGCGATGACCGCGAAATGCAGCCCCAGAGGGATGAGGGCGCGGAAATTATTGATGTAATGCCGCACCTTGGACAGATGCGTGGAAAAGGTGAGGATAAACCCGATCTTGACAAACTCCGAGGGCTGCACGTTGATGGGGCCCAAGGAGATCCAGTTT